>NZ_JCAUAW010000006.1:0-394505 GCF_059692155.1 Paenibacillus sp. JT22N1 | reverse complement strand
CCAACAGCCAACAGCCAACAGCCAACAGCCAACAGCCAACAGCCAACAGCCAACAGCCAACAGCCAACAGCCAACAGCCAACAGCCAACAGCCAACAGCCAACAGCCAACACCCAACGCCAAAACCCAAAACCCAAAACCCAACACCCAAAACCCAAAACCCAAAACCCAAAACCCAACACCCAAAACCCAACACCCCAAACCCCAAACCCCAAACCCCAAACCCAACACCCAACAGCCAACAGCCAACGCCCAACATCCAACAACAAATAACTAATAACCAATAATAACTTGTAACAAATCTGATATCTGATTACAAAATCAAATTTAAAGCAATTCCTCCATAATATATCAAGCTATACCAACTTCAACTGAATCATCCAACTCAACAACTCGTTCAACATGGACTACACTGACTACTAAAACAACCTGAATAAACAGAATACCAGTGTTATCAGAACTAGCGGTGTTACCGCAGTTACAAGTGTTATCAGTGTTACTAGAGTTAGCAGAGTCATCAGAGCTAGTAGAATTACTAGAGTTATCGGGGCTATCAGCTACAAGAGTTACAGAGTATCAGAGCTACGGAGTTACAGAGTTAATTAAATGGCATTTTTGTATATGTCTCAGAATTTCATTTCTACCAAGTATATTGCTAGCTCAAGTAGCCTGAATTCTACTCTTTACAATGAGAGTTCTTTTTATAAAAGAACTTCACAAGAGAACATTTGTTTGGTATAATGTAAATAAGAACAAATGTTCGAAAATGGAGAAGGGGTGAGGATATGGAACTGCAATTTACCGATGTGCAATCTCTTACGTTTCTAACCGAAGAGGAATGTGAGAATTTCTTAATGAAGATGCGCTGGTCTAATGGGTTTTGTTGTCCTCGCTGTGATAATAATGAAGCTTTTAGAATCCGTACACGGAGATTATTAGAGTGCAAGGAATGCAGAATGCAGGTCTCTATAACTGCTGGGACGATTATGCATAAATCCAAGCTCTCATTACTCCATTGGTTCCGTGGCATCCAACTGCTATTGCAAGAAGGCAAAGAGTATACGGCGAGTTCTTTATCACATATCCTTGAAATTAATTATAGAAGCGCTCAATTGATGCTTCAGAAAATTCATTATGCAAATTTGGTTAAAGAAAATAGGCTTAATTTGTTTCAGAACGTAAGAGAATCAGTCTCTAACGCTCCAATATATAATGATCAGGAATCTAATGAAGAAACGCCTCAAACCGATTTAAACCAAAACTCCCCTAACGAGTGGAATCTGCACTCATACTTAGAATCCAAAATCAATAGACTCAATTCCAAATTGATGATACGGAGTATTTTGCCTAAGGAATACCAAAAATATTTGCATAATAAGAATAGATCAGGATTTACATTTAATAAATGGATTAAGACGTTTATATCGGTCTATTTATATCCTACTTTTCTTAAGTGTTTTCAACTCTCTACTTAGCACAACGGCTTGAATTGACTCTGTCCTTTTTTTCAGGCATGATGGATGAGCAGTATGTTTTGAAAAACAATGGAGTAGGGAGAGAGGCTAGGTTGAAAAAGACTTTACAAGTACCTATTCATTTCTATCGGAAGTTTATTTCTCCGTTGAAGCCGCCTACTTGCCGATTCTATCCCACTTGTTCGCAATATGCATTAGAAGCAATTGAAGTTCACGGTGCGTTGAAGGGATCATGGTTAACGGTGAAACGAATTTGTAAATGCCATCCTTTTCATCCAGGTGGTGTTGATCATGTGCCGGCACGAGCGGAAAATTTATCTCATAACGATCAGTCTGCTTGACAGGCAGCTCATTTTTTCGATATATTTGCCTTAAGTTGTATATATATGATTTCGATGAACGGATAAGTACAAACGGATGCCTATAAACAGAGAGCCGGGTTAGGTGAAAGCCGGTATAGGAGTAGGTTTGGAATATGGTCCCGGAGAATAGGCCTTCGAGCTACCCAGTTTGCATTTGTGAAGCAAATGGCAAAATGGGAGTAAGCTGGCCTCGTGTCCCAGCGTTAATGGGCAAGTCGAAAATCGACTTACTGAGCCCCGAGCTTGTGAAAGGCGGGGGAACCTGGGTGGTACCGCGTGAGTTCAACTCTCGTCCCAAGATGGATGAGGGTTTTTTGTGTTTTCTACTATTTGCTAGGAGGAACGAACGATGTCAACGCAATCGAAAACATTTTACATTACAACACCAATTTATTACCCGAGTGATAAGCTGCATATTGGTCACGCTTATTCTACGGTAGCGGGTGACGCTATGGCACGTTACAAGCGACTGCGCGGCTTTGATGTCAGGTATTTAACAGGTACGGATGAACATGGTCAGAAGATCGAGCGTAAGGCCCAGGAGAAAGGGACGACGCCTCAAGAATTTGTTGATCATATTGTTTCAGGAATCAAAGAGCTTTGGGCGAAGCTGGATATTTCATATGATGATTTTATTCGAACAACCGAAGATCGTCATAAAGATGCCGTTGGTAAGATTTTTCAAAGATTACTGGATCAAGGTGATATTTATTTAGGGGAGTATGAGGGCTGGTATTGTATTCCCGATGAATCTTTTTTCCCGGAGAGTAAGCTGGTAGATGGGAAATGTCCAGATTGTGGGCGACCTGTGGAGAAAATGAAGGAGCAAACTTATTTCTTCCGGATGAGCAAGTACGTCGATCGCTTAGTGCAGTATTATGAGGATAATCCAGATTTCATCCACCCAGAATCTCGTAAAAATGAAATGCTGAATAACTTCATTAAACCAGGTCTTGAGGATTTGGCTGTATCCAGAACGACGTTTGACTGGGGAATCAAAGTTCCAGGGGATCCGAAGCATGTCATTTATGTCTGGATCGATGCGCTTTCCAACTACATTACCGCACTTGGCTATGGTTCTGAAGATGAAAGTAACTTCAAGAAATATTGGCCTGCGGATGTTCATTTAATGAGTAAAGAGATTGTTCGATTCCATACGATTTATTGGCCGATTATGTTGATGGCGCTTGACTTACCTTTGCCGAAAAAGGTGTTTGCGCACGGTTGGCTACTCATGAAGGACGGCAAAATGTCGAAGTCCAAAGGGAATGTTGTCGATCCGGTTACGTTGATCGACCGTTATGGTTTAGATGCGCTGCGTTACTATCTCATGCGCGAAGTGCCTTTTGGGGCGGATGGAACATTTACGCCAGAAAGTTTTGTTGAGCGAGTCAATCATGACCTCGCCAATGATCTCGGGAATCTATTGAACCGTACGATCGTGATGATCGATAAGTACTTTGTGGGCAAGATTCCCGCATATGTTGCAGGGGCTACCGAATTTGACGAAAGTCTCTTGGAGACTGTTCATTCTACGGTAGCGAAGTACGAGGAAGCAATGGAAAAGATGGAATTTTCCATTGCGCTTTCAGCTGTGTGGCAGCTTATCAGCCGCACGAATAAATATATCGACGAGACGCAGCCTTGGTCGATGGTGAAGGATGAAGCCAAGCGCGAGACACTTGGCTCCGTAATGTATGTGCTGGCAGAATCCCAGCGCATTTCATCCGTGTTGTTGCGTCCGTTTTTGACCAAGACGCCGCAACTGATTTGGCAGCAGCTCGGCTTAGCTGCAGAGGACCTGCCACGTTTGACGGCGTGGGAGAGTGTGCAAACCTTCGGGCATCTCCCTGCTGGCACAAAGGTGCAGAAGGGAGAGCCTATGTTCCCTCGACTGGACGTGGAGGCAGAAGTCGCCTACATCGTCGAGGCCATGGGAGGCGGCGCTGAATCTAGCGCCGAAGAAGCGACAGCGGCTGCACCTGCAGCTGTTGCCAACACAGTGCCCGCGCCAGAGGCTAAGGACGAAATCGCGATTGACGATTTCGCCAAGGTGGAGCTGCGCGTAGCTCAGGTGCTATCGGCGGAGCCTGTGAAAGGCGCCGATAAGCTTCTCAAGCTGCAGCTCGACCTTGGATACGAGCAGCGCCAGGTTGTGTCGGGCATCGCGAAGTTTTACTCGCCCGAAGAGCTTGCTGGACGCAAAGTGATTTGCGTCACGAATTTAAAGCCCGTCAAGCTGCGCGGCGAGCTGTCACAAGGTATGATTCTCGCTGCTTCACATGGCGACCAGCTTACTCTTGCTACAGTCCCTGATTCGATGCCTAATGGAGCAATTGTGAAATAATAGGAGCCAAAACGAACAAACACCTCATCCCTTATTTTTCCGGGATGGGGTGTTTGTGTTAGTATGGGTGTTTTTAATGTGAGTGGGGCATGATAAAGGAAACTAACCACGGAGTGAGGCATATGAGTGTTCGGTTTCTTGTGAAATTAATGGGTATAACAGGAATGGTTATTCTTATTTCGGCTTGTTCGATTTTCGGTGGCGACTCAAGTAAGAAGAAGGAGGATGCCAAAAAGGATCAATCGAAATCTAAAGCACAGAGTACAAAAGGGAAAGAAAGTATTATTAATCAAGAGTTGAAAAAGCAATACGAGATGTACAATGAGATTCTTCAATATAAGATTGAACAGGATAAAAAGCTTATTAAACAGTCAGAAGAACGTTATAAGAAGTTAAAAGAGGAAAGTGATAAACCATCTGATTCTAAGGAAAGTGGGGATAAAAGTAAAAAGGATACAGGTGGGTCGAAGGAGGGAGATTCAGGTAGTTCGAACAAGACAGATGGTGGTGGAGGTCAATCGAAATAACAAAACAAACCAATAACTTGTTACAGATGGGGCCATGCTGTGAATTCGACAGCTGGCTTTTTTGTTTTTTGCACTTCGATGTATTGACTTCAATTAAAGGGACTCGTATAATCAATTCGTTAATAAAAATTATTACGATTTAGAAAATGGGTGGTTAATTATGATGGTAAGAAATAAGAGAGTTCTTTACATAGTCTTGTTGGCTATTTTAACTGTTATCATGGCTGGTTGTGGAAGTACTGCTAGTTCGAAAGCTAAGATGGTTCAAGGCAAAGTCAATGTGGTGACTAGTTTTTATCCTCTTTATGAATTTACTCGCAATATTGGTGGGGAGTATGTGAATGCGATCAATTTGGTCCCGGCTGGCGTAGAACCGCATGACTGGTCGCCAAAGAGCAGAGACATCAAAAATATGACCCAAGCCCAGATTTTTGTGTATCAAGGAGCAGGATTTGAAGGTTGGGTAGAGGACTTCCTGGGTAGCTTGTCAGCAGACTCGACTTTAAAGGTAGTTGAGGCCAGTAAAGGGGCAAATTTAATAAAAACGACGGAAAATAAAGAGGAATATGACCCTCATGCTTGGTTAAGCCCGTTAAACGCAGTGAAAATGGCTAATAATATTAAAATAGCTCTGATTGAAGCGGATCCTGCTCACAAGGATGTTTTTGAGCAAAATTACACGAAATATGCAGCGAAATTGACCGATTTGGATGCACGGTACAAAAAGGAAATTGCTGGTACTTCGAAGAAAGAAATTGCAGTTTCTCATCACGCTTTTGCTTATTTATGTAGGGATTATGGCTTGACACAAATGTCAATAATGGGATTATCGCCGGATGCTGAGCCGACGGCTCAGGATTTGAAGAAAATGAATGAGTTTTTGAAAGAACATGGCTTGAAATATATTTTCTTTGAAGAACTGGTATCTGATAAATTAGCCAAAACGTTAGCTAAAGATGCTAAAGTGGACACAATGGTACTTAATCCGATTGAGGGATTAACGGATGATCAGATGAAGGCAGGCAAAGATTATATCTCGATCATGGACGAAAATTTGAAAAACCTAGTAATTGCCTTACAATAAGGTAAGAGTAATTCCATTCTTTAGTGAGTCAGGAGTAAGAAGATGGAGAATAACAGTAAAAACTTTTGCCATCGGAGCATAGTATCTATTGATAACCTTTCATTCTCTTATGATAATAAGAAAGTGATAGATAAGCTTCATTTCGATGTTCTTGAACGTGATTTTGTGGGTGTCATTGGTTCCAATGGTGCTGGAAAAACCACACTGCTTAAAATGCTTGTCGGTCTGTTGAAACCAACAGTTGGAGAGATCAGGCTGTTTGATCGCCCGCTGAGTCAATTCAAAGATTGGGAACGTATTGGTTATGTTCCTCAAAAAAATGCGTTCAACCCCTTATTCCCAGCTACAGTCAGGGAAATTGTTTTATCTGGTATGTATAGCAAGAAGCGGGTTTATCGCCGGTTGACGAAAGCCGATCTTCAAAAGGCTGAAGACGCGATGCTTGCAATGCGCATCGAGGATTTGGCTGACCGACGCATTGGTCAGCTGTCGGGCGGACAGCAGCAGCGTGCTTTCCTTGCACGCGCGATCGTAAACAACCCAGAGCTGCTCATTCTCGATGAGCCGACGGTAGGCATCGATGCTGAAACGCAGGTCGGATTTTTCCGAATGATCCGTCATATGCACCAGCATCATCATATGACCTTCATCATGGTATCCCATGATATGGACATGATGCAGTCATATCTAGGTACAGAGCCGCAAAAGGTAAGTGGCGGCATTAAGTTTTATGTAAAGCATACCCATGATCCGGAGGATTGCCGTGAGACGAATTTGACACACTCAATCGGCCAGATTCGTGAGATGATCGGAGTTCAATAAAGAGGAGAGACTTTGTTCTCCGAACAAAGATCCCTATATTAGGAGCGGGCATTTTGGACATATTTACGGAATATTTTTTTCAACGTGCATTAATTGGTGGCATTCTGATTGGGCTTACTGCGCCTTTAATGGGCGTTTTTCTTGTCCTTCGACGGTTATCCATGATTGGGGATACACTTGCGCATGTTTCAATTGCAGGTGTTGCCCTTGGATTTCTCATTAACGTGTATCCTTTGGGTGTTGGCCTCGTATTCGCTTTGCTTGCATCATTTGCCATTGAACGTTTACGCAAAGCCTACAAGACTTATGCTGAGCTTTCCATCGCCATTATTATGTCAGGCGGGGTTGCACTGGCGACTCTCCTTTTTACTATTGGCAAAGGCTTTAATATGAACGTCATGAGTTATTTGTTCGGCAGTATTTACACATTGGATTCAACCGATTTATGGGTTGTCTTTGGTGTTTGTGTACTCGTTGTTGGTGTAATCGCCGCCCATTTCAAAGAGTTCTTTCTTATGTTCTTTGATGAAGATGCTGCGAGTGTAAGTGGACTTCCACTTAAATATTATAATATGATGATTACAATGCTAACGGCTCTTGTGATATCAGTCGCTATCAAAATTGTCGGAGCACTGCTAGTGTCCTCGTTATTAACGATACCGGTAGCGTGCAGTTTATTGATCGCTCGGAGCTTTAAGCACTCCGTCTTTTTAGCGATACTATTTTCTGAAATTGCTGTGGTCATTGGTCTTGTCGTTGCGGGTGTATGGGATCTTGCTCCTGGTGGAACAGTTGTACTCACTCTTATAGCGATACTGAGCGGGATCATTTTGAAAAGAGGATTGAGGATTTAATATGGATTCTGTAAATTTGTGGATTGCTTTATGGGCGGGAATTGCTTCCTTCATATCACCTTGTTGTTTGCCCTTATATCCTTCTTATCTTTCTTACATAACGGGAATTTCAGTTAGTGAATTGAAATCAGGGGAATCTTCTTCGGCAGTTCGGCGTCAAACGATGCTTCATACGTTAAGTTTTATCGTTGGGTTTTCGATCATTTTTTATGCGTTAGGCTTAACAGCGGGCTTCCTAGGCAATTTTTTTATTGATTATCGTGATTTGCTTCGACAAATAGCAGCTTTATTAATTTTCATCATGGGATTGTTCCTGCTTGGCATTTTCCAACCGCAATGGTTAATGAAGGAACGCAAATTACAAATCAAATTTCGTCCTGCCGGTTATATTGGTTCTGTTCTTGTTGGAATGGGGTTTGCAGCAGGATGGTCGCCTTGTGTTGGTCCGATTCTGTCCGCCATCCTTGCGCTGGCTACAACGGAACCTGGTACATGGTTTCAATTAACGACTGCCTATTCGCTTGGCTTTGCGATTCCATTTTTTGTACTATCTTTTTTTATTGGATCTACGAAATGGATACTTCGCTATTCAAACGTGATTATGAAAATAGGAGGGGGCTTGATGATCGTCATTGCGGTTCTGCTCTATACAGGCAAAATGACGCAAATCACGCTTTGGTTAAACTCCATAACTCCTGATTGGTTAAAGTTCTAGTTACGTGAAATATTCGATCTTCGCATCAGGGAATTTATCAAAGATTTGCTCTGTGATAAATTCCCTTAGTGCGTTTGCTTGCTCCTTTCGTCATAACTTAATGAACCATGGGATATTTGACCGCATCTAGGTTGATGCATTATGATAGTTAAGCAGTAGGCAGGAAATAAAGGAAAAGCAGGGGGAAATAAAGCAATGGCAACGCCAAGCATGGAAGACTATTTGGAGAGAATATACAAGCTTATTGACGAGAAAGGTTACGCTCGTGTCTCCGACATTGCTGAAGGGCTTGAGGTGCACCCCTCTTCTGTAACTAAAATGATTCAAAAACTGGATAAAGATAATTATTTGATCTATGAAAAATATCGCGGACTCATGTTAACTCCCAAAGGGAAGAAAATGGGGAAGCGTTTAGTGGAGCGTCATCAACTTCTAGAAAATTTCTTAACGACTATTGGTGTCCAAGAGGACAATATATATAAGGATGTAGAAGGAATTGAGCATCATCTAAGCTGGGATTCCATTACTTGTATTGAAACGTTATTAGAATATTTTCGAAGAGAACCGAATCGGATGGATGATCTAATGAATGTTCGTAAAGATTTAGAAGCTGAAAGCTAGGCAGAGACCGCAATTTGCGGTATTCTGTCTTTTTTTTGGGTATATAAACATACTGCCTCCGCATACATAACAATGGAAGCCCTATAGTCGATAAACTAGGAGGGGTGTCGATTTGAAGATCAACGGAGTGTTTGAAGGCGGAGGCGTAAAGGGGATTGCACTGGCTGGTGGTGTTAGCGCGGCGATGAAGCAGGGGCATGTCTTCAATGAAGTCGCAGGTACAAGCTCAGGGGCTATCGTAGCGGCTCTTTTGGCCGCAGGTTATACAGGAGAAGACATGAAAGAAATGATCCTGAGAGCACCTTTCAGGTCGTTTATGCAGCGTTCGCCTATTTTTAATACGAAAATTATTGGTCCGGCCGCGCGACTGTTCATCAAAAAAGGCTTGTACTCCGGAGGAGCGTTAGAGGATTGGGTAAGTCAACAATTGGCAGCCAAAGGAATTCGTACATTTGGTGACTTGAGACACAATCAGCTGCGCGTTATTGCATCCGATATTACGCAAGGTAAGCTTTTGATTTTACCTGATGATATTGCGCAATATGGGATCGATCCACGTAAATTCTCTATCGCCAAAGCCGTTCGGATGAGCTCAAGCATTCCTTATTTCTTCGATCCTGTCATGATTCGGAGCAAAATAAAAAGCTCTGCAAAGGCAGCGCCTTTCGCAGAGCAATTTTATTATATTGTAGATGGTGGATTGTTAAGTAACTATCCACTTTGGGTGTTCGACCAGGAAACGGATCGTGAGGATATCATACCTGTTATTGGTTTCCAATTAGTCGGTAAAAGCGATATGCCCACACGTAAAATTAAAGGACCGATAACCATGTTGGAAGCGTTATTTGGAACGATGCTGAGCGCTCATGATGAGCGCTACATCGAGCAAAAAAATCGGTTCCGTACGGTCAAAATCCCTACGTTAGGTGTGGGAAATACGCAGTTTAACTTATCGAAGGAACTCAGTATGTCTTTATACGACTCTGGCTTTAAAGCTTCCAATGACTACTTCAACAATTGGTCCGCTGAAACATATGAACAGAATTACGAAAAGTTAGTATTGCGACGCCAATAACGCTGGTATTAATGATATTTGGGTAAATCATCCGAATCAGAATCTTTACTTCCGTTGATAACACGGAACTTCGCGTTTTTCCTTTTCCCTTTGGCTGGCCCCCGACCAATCGAAGTCTTTCTCCAACGAGAAGGTGGGAATTTGTATAGAAGAAAAATAATCCCTAACACGAGAATAGGAATGAATAAAGTTCGCAAACTTACCAGCAAACCAATCGCAATCAAAATCGCAATGGCGACCTCGATCGGGGAAAATTTTCTTCTCATGCCCGTCCCTCCAAAATTCGTTGTTCTGCTTCACGCATGCGGTTGAAAGAAGCAATCGACACCTCAACTTGACTGTCTTCAGGTTCCTTGGTCGTAAGCAGTTGAAGCCATAGTCCAGGATAACCTAAGTAACGAAGCACAGGAACTTCACGAAGCGAATTGGTAAATCGTAATACCTCGTAAGAAACACCAATGACTACAGGCAGCAATATTAAACGCTGCACGATGCGTTCGACATATCCGTCATAGTGTAGGAATGAGTAAATGACAACCCCAATCAAAACGGTGAAAACGATGAAGCTGCTGCCACAACGATAATGAAGCGTGTTGAATTTCTGTACGTTACTTACCGTAAGTTCTACGCCAGCCTCATAAGCACTAATGACCTTGTGCTCAGCGCCATGATATTGAAACAATCTGCGGATCATAGGTGTCAAAGATATGAAATAAATATATCCGACAAGTAAAATAATCTTAATAACACCTTCTATAAGATTATGAAGAAATTGATTGCTAAATACATTTTGAAACAAAAACTGTTCAATGACAGCTGGAACCAGTGTGAATACGAATTTCCCAAATAGAAAAGAAATCACACCTACAACTGCTACGCCAAGAATCATCGAGATATTGGAAAAGAAGCCTGGTTTTTCTTCTTTCTTGGCACTGTTAGCATCCTCGCCTTCTTGTTCCGCGAAGGATTCAGCTGAGAAATTTAGATGCTGCGCGCCTTTAGCGCTTGATTCAATGATTCCCACAATACCGCGTATAAAAGGAATTTTCTTGAGTGTTTGGACCCAAGGGATCACTTTCTTCGGTACTTCTAAGTAATCAAGGGAACCGTCTTTTTTGCGCACAGCGGTTACATGCACATTTTTTCCTGCGAACATGACGCCTTCAATGACGGCTTGTCCTCCATATATACTGTTTTGTTCTGCCACAAGATCCACCTTCTTATCTTTCTCAAATTCGGTTATTTGTACTTTCTTATTGTAACGGATTCGTAGATTGAATGCTACCGATAGCGGTAGAACATACTATTCTTACCTAAGGAAAGACAAGCAATATGTGTAGAGAAAGGAAGACACTGGATGACAAGTGATAAAAAGGAAGATAAAATCCTAACGAATCGTTGGGTATTTGCCCTTTACATCGGTTTTTTCGCAGGATTCATATGGGGAGCAATCAAAATTGTTGAGCATTATTTAAAGTTCTCCCAGATTGTAATCGGTTTTCTTGTAGAGCCTTTTTTCAAACATGATTTTCTGCATACTTGGCAGGGAACGCTCGTTGGTTGGGGTTTCTTCACCGTATTTTCAATCATTGCTGCGTTCATCTATATGGTCACGATGTGGAAGCTTCTGGGGCCTTGGTGGGGGCTAGGGTATGGAGCGCTATGGTGGGCAATAATATATTTACTCATTGGTCCCTTATCGGGGATGACCTATTGGATTCAGGATCTAGATCTAGATACCATTCTTAGTGATTTTTGTTTGTTCTTGTTATGGGGGATGTTTATTGGTTATTCGATTTCTATTGAATACACGGATGCAAGAACAAGACAACCTATACACAAGACATGAAAGTTATGGTAAAATATCAAGGTTAAATAGGCTTGTAGAGCCCATTTTTCAATGAAAAATGCTTGGGAGTGATTTCCTGTTGAAAAAGGTTCTAGTCATTAATGGTCCGAACTTAAATATGCTCGGCGTACGTGAACCTGGCGTGTACGGAACGGTTTCGCTTTCAACGATTATTCAAGGTTTAAATGAATTAGCTGAGACGCTGTCAATCGAGCTTGAGAGCTTTCAATCGAATCATGAAGGCGATATTATTGATAAAATTCATGAAGCGTTCGGCACAAAAGATGGTATTGTGATCAACCCAGGAGCATTCACGCATTATAGTTATGCCATTCGCGATGCACTTTCCACGGTTCAATTACCAACTGTTGAAGTTCACATTTCGAATATTCATAAGCGCGAGGAGTTTCGTCATCATTCGGTTACTGCGCCTGTCGTTATCGGTCAAATCAGTGGTTTCGGTGCACAAAGCTATGAACTTGGTTTAAGAGCATTATTGCCCCATTTGCTAGGATAAGCGACATTTGGTCCCTCAGGGACGAGTGCGTTTGTCAAGATTGATGCGAAGCGAAAGTATAAAACATATACTTTCTTTATCAATTAAGAAGGATTGGTGATCTCAATGCAGGAGAAACGTATTGAACGTCTTCGCAAGGTTATGCAACAGCAAGATTTACCGGCAATACTCATTACGAACGCATACAACCGTACATATGTATCTGGTTTCACTGGGTCTTCTGGCTATGTCCTTATAACGTTAGACCGTGCTTTATTGTTAACTGATTTTCGTTATATGACGCAAGCTCCTCAGCAAGCTAAGCTATTTGAAGTTGTTGAGCATAAAGCTAAAGCAATCGAAACCGTGAAGGAACTTTTGCAGCAGCAAGGGATCACGAAGCTTGGCTTCGAGCAAGTGGATGTATCCTACGGCGATTTCCTAAGCTATCAAGTAGGATTAGCGGGTATCGAATTGGTGCCTACATCGCGCGTTGTTGAGTTGATTCGAATGGTTAAAGATGAGGCGGAATTACAGATTATGCAAGAAGCCGCCGATCTAGCTGATCAAACGTTCTCACATATTCTGTCTTTCATCAAGCCAGGTGTGCAGGAGAAGGACATTGCTCTTGAGATTGAGATGTTTATCCGCAAAAATGGGGGGACTTCTACATCGTTTGAAACGATTGTAGCCTCTGGAGAACGATCTGCGCTTCCTCATGGCAAAGCAAGTGATCGCGTGCTCCAAATAAACGAATTTGTCAAATTGGATTTTGGAGCGTATTATAAAGGGTATTGCTCAGATATCACAAGAACGGTTATGCTAGGTAAGCCGACAGACAAACATAAAGAAATTTATGACATTGTATTGGAAGCCCAATTAAACTGTTTAGCCAATCTCAAACCAGGTATCACTGGCCGAGAGGGCGATGCTTTTGCACGTGATGTTATCGTAAAGCATGGCTATGGCGATTACTTCGGTCACGGTACCGGACATGGTTTAGGCATGGAGGTACATGAAAATCCACGCTTGTCGAAAACCGAGGATATGATTTTAACACCTGGTATGGTGGTTACGGTTGAACCCGGCATTTATCTCCCCAACTTTGGCGGAGTTCGAATTGAGGATGACGCAGTAATTACTGACACCGGCATTAAAATACTTACACATTCTACCAAAGATTTTCTTATTATTGACTAGCGGAGGGATTCACAAGTGATATCAGTTAACGATTTCAAAACAGGTCTTACGATTGTAGTTGAGCACGATATTTTCACCGTTCTAGATTTCCAACACGTTAAACCAGGTAAAGGCGCTGCATTCGTGCGTTCCAAACTTAAGAATCTACGTAACGGCAATACCGTTGAACGTACATTCCGTGCTGGCGAGAACGTTGGACGAGCGCACATCGAAAACCGTGAAATGCAATACTTGTACGCAGCTGGCGATGAGTACACATTCATGGATACAGAGACGTATGATCAGATTTCCCTTTCCCAGGAACAATTGAAATGGGAATTGAACTTTCTGAAAGAAAACATGAACATCAAAATCATGAGCTATCAAGGTGAAATTCTTGGGATTAACCTTCCGAAGAGCGTTGACTTGAAAGTTATCGAAACCGATGCAAGCGTTAAAGGAAACACAGCTCAAGGTGCTTTGAAAAATGCGAAAGTGGAAACAGGTCTTAATGTGATGGTGCCACTTTTCATCAACGAAGGCGATATTCTTTCCGTTGATACAGATGATGGAAAATACCTTTCACGCGCGAGCAACTAATGACTAAAGCCTTTCAGACTCTTTGGAGTCCAAAAGGCTTTTTTTCATTTCACGTGGATTTCTTACCACAGCAAGGTGTTTTTATGCTATAATATTGAATTGTTATGCACTAGTATGCGTTGGGAGTGGGTCAGCTTTGTCTCTTATAGTGATGAAATTTGGCGGGAGCTCTGTCGGTGATGCAGAGCGAATGAAGCGTGTTGCAAAAAGAATCGTGGAGCGTAAACAAGCAGGACATAGCTGCGTTGTTGTCGTTTCGGCGATGGGAGATACAACGGATGATTTGATCGACCTGTCTAAGCAAATTTACGATGGAGCCCCTCCGGCTCGTGAAATGGATATGCTGTTAACGACAGGAGAGCAGGTATCGGTAGCTCTCTTATCGATGGCGATACATAATTTAGGTGAGCAGGCGGTTTCTTATACTGGCTGGCAAAGTGGTATTTATACAGAACCGGTTCATGGTAAGGCAAGAATTACGGATATTCAGCCACATCGTGTACTGAAAGCTCTAGAACAAGGCAATGTCGTCATCGTTGCAGGCTTCCAAGGTATGACCGAAGCGGGTGAGATTACCACACTAGGCCGCGGCGGGTCCGATACAACGGCTGTTGCGCTTGCTGCTGCAATTAAAGCAGATCTATGTGAGATTTATACCGATGTAGATGGGATATATTCGACAGATCCGCGCATCGTGAAGGTTGCGAGAAAGCTAAATGAGATTTCCTATGATGAGATGTTGGAGCTTGCTAATTTAGGGGCTGCAGTTTTGCATCCAAGGGCTGTAGAATATGCCAAAAATTATAACGTTACCTTAGTGGTGCGTTCCAGCTTTACTTACAATGAAGGTACCAACGTGAAGGAGGAAGCAGTGATGGAGCAAGGAATCGTCGTTCGAGGCATCGCTTACGATAAGAATGTGGCAAGAATTAGTATTCTAGGTGTACCTGAGAAACCGGGACAGCTGGCGAAAGTATTTATTGCGCTTGCCGAAGAGCAAATTGATGTCGACATCATCGTACAAAGCGGTGTGATCAGCGGTTCGGCTGATTTCTCTTTCACAACGACCCTTGCAGATCGCGAAAAAGCATTGACCGTCATTGAAAAAATTCGCGGTGACATCGGATACCGTGAAGTGACATCTGAAGTGAATCTTGTGAAAGTGTCCATAGTTGGCGCAGGTATGGTAAGTACACCAGGCGTTGCTGCAACGATGTTCAAGGTGATTTCTGATCTTGGTATTTCAATTTCGTTAGTCAGTACATCGGAGATTAAAATGTCCTGTGTCGTTGACAACACGAACCTTACTGAAGTTATCCGCGCTCTGCACACAGCATACGGCTTGGACACTAAAGAGCAAGCATTTGTTGGTGGGCCAGAAGATCGCAGATAATCGAAACATTAATGCAACTTATCCGAAATAAAATAAGCCAGCTTTAATAAAAAAGCCGTTATTCCGGCTGCCATTAAGGGGCCAACCGGAATTCCGCGCATAAATATAATGCCAAATATAGAACCAATCACAAGACCCACAATTAATTGTGGGTCTAATTTTAGTAGTTCCAACCCTTTTCCATTCATATAGGTAGCAATGGCTCCGCCAAGTAGAGCGATGATGCCCGGCCAAGTGGTGAATACCGACAGGATATCCTTCAAGGAGATGCGCTCGCTGGCAAAGGGGACCAGGACCCCAATCGTTAAGAACAATAACCCGAGTTCTAAACCTCTGCGCTCCATCGTAGGGAAAAAACGGTCTAACCCAATAAGCTTAATCGCAAGTAAAATGCAAGCCGCGGTAGTAATAATTGGTGATCGGCCAATGAGTCCAATAATAATGAGAATAACTAAGAGTAAATCGCCATTCATAATCAAAACCCCTCGTCCTCATAACTTCAATCTTAGTTTATGAGAAGGGCTTGTATTTAGAACGAAGGCGTGTCTGTCAAAGATGCATCAGTACCATCTGTTCTCGTTCCAGTATGGGAACTTGATCTGCGGTATTCGGTTTGGCGCACAAA
The DNA here is from genome assembly GCF_059692155.1 of Paenibacillus sp. JT22N1. Classification (NCBI taxonomy): domain Bacteria; kingdom Bacillati; phylum Bacillota; class Bacilli; order Caryophanales; family Paenibacillaceae; genus Paenibacillus; species Paenibacillus sp. JT22N1. Next base: position 378,482 of record NZ_JCAUAW010000006.1, on the reverse strand, counting down.
ATCAAATCAGCCTGGAAACCAGACTTATTCATTTTCTTTCCATTACTAGAGGCTAATATGGTCTCAAACAAAGTATCCTTTGATTGCAAATAACATCCCCGCATCGCCATGCCGAAGTCATTGACTGCCATATTTTTGTCACCGAGCAGTATCGATAGTTCCTCAAGAATAAGACCTGCGCAAAGCCCATCTTCCAATGAGAAAACATCTTGGGTTCCTGCACACAAAATAACAGTATCCCGTTTGAAATCGACCGCGGCCCTCGCACAGGCTTTGCTGTTTAATAGGGCTCCCGCTAACACGTGATCGGCTTTCATCGCTTTCTGAATGCCTCTTGTTCCATTCGTGGTTGTGAGAATAATTCGCTTGCCTTGGACGGCTGCTTTCGTGTATTCCAGTGGCGAATTACCGAAATCGAAACCAGGAATTTTTTTGCAAAAACGCTCGCCTCCAAGCAAGTCACCCTCACGAAATAACTCTTTGGCTTTCAGGACTGTTTCCACAGGAACAATGGCTTTGCAACCGTTAATCAGTGCGGTGATGATCGTGCTAGTTGCACGTAAAACATCAACGACAATGACGGTTTTATGAAGAAATTCGTCACTTCTAGCTTCGCCGATGTTGGCGACAACCTCGATATGCATCTTTTAATCCTTTCTGGTACCCAAAGACAACGTATCGGAACGGAGTCCTCTCCGTAACGCTTCCAACGCCATCAACTCATCCGGTGAAATATTACCCAAGTGGATGTCTGGGCCTAGCATGCTAATTAAATGCACTTGCTGACTTTTGAGCGGTGCTTCCCATAAGAGCTGCTGTCCAGGAATTGCGGAAAGTACTCTTTGCAGTTCGTCGTCCTTACATTTTCCGTTATGATCAAAAATCCCAACGCCCATTCCCGATTCTCGGGCTTCTATGGTAACCAGTTTTGCCCCGAGTTCCGTATCGATTAAGACCGTTTCAATTAATTCCTCCAACTCAATGGAGGATCCCCAGCCTTTCTTACCATATTCGGTAATGACCTCGAAACCCTCATCCAATCCTCTGGCAATAAGCTCATTTCTGAGTCTGCGCTCCATCTCAATCGTCCCGTCGGAAATTTCAACGCCATTAAAACCAAGTGCGATAAGCATGTCAAAAAAAGATCTTACTGCATTCTGTCTGATGGCGACCTCCAGAAAGGTACCACCCGGGTAAATGCATATGCCGTTTTCTTTTGCTGAGTTAATCTTACTTTTAAGTATTTGTAACGGATAAAGCGGCGAGGTACCGAAGCCAATTTTGATCATATCCAGATGGCTGCTTGACGTGCTGAGCAGATCTTGAAAAGCGTTCAAGCCTAATCCTTTATCCATCACCATCGTTTTACCCAGCGTTCTTGGTTTAGCCTGCCTTTGTCCTGTGGGGTCGGCTAGAACGGGGTTCCATTTCAAATGAGAGGTCACTTCCATCGGTAATTCTCCTCACTGTCCTTTGAAGGTTCAATTCTGTGTTCAGCATATGCATCTTCACAAATGGAGGTGCCCAGCATGCCTAAAATCAGACGAGCTTGCATAAGGTAGGGTAAAAAGAGTGAGCTGTTGTTGAACATTCCTAAGTTACATTCGAGTGCTCCGCAATCTTATAAAAACTTCTAGGCTCCATTGTAAAGCTGTTCCCTTTATTGGATTGGCCTTTGGTTGGGAGGAACAGCTTTACAAAAGTCGCTCTTCCAGCCTTTTATAAGATTTCTACGCTGAGTAACTTTGCATTGTTCAAAAGAGCTATTACTTTTTAAGGGAGGAGTAGAAAGAAATGAACAAAATTGTCCTAACGATGGCATCGCTGAGGATGATGTCAGGGAGCATTGAGATTATCGCAGCCATTGTGATGCTGAGACTGGCGACGGTGGAGAAAGCACTGCTGGTGAACTCAGGGCTGGCTCTAGTAGGTCCTCTAGTACTTCTAGCAACAACGACGATTGGATTAGTAGGAATAGCAGAGAAACTATCATATGGCAAAATGCTCTGGGTGATTGCGGGGGTAAGTTGTCTCTTTATTGGTATTTTAAAAAAGTAATCGGTCATATTTCTTTCTATTAAGCATAGAAATGAGTATAGAAGACTGGACAACTTGGAGGGATGTCTCCCTATGCTCGATTCGATTGTGCACTTACTACCTCAAACTTTTCGATCTCTCTTAGCAGGACTGCCGCCGGACGTACAAGCTAGTGTTGAAGAAATAAGGGTGAGAGAGTCACGACCCCTTGAGATTAGTTGGGGTGATCGTTATACCTTTGTCGGTGAACGGGGGGAGATGGTGACTCAGGAAACGAAGGCATACAAGCCAACAAGGCAGGATTGTCTTACGCTGCTAGAGATGCTCACGAATCACTCCTTGTATACCTTCGAGGAAGAGCTGCGTAGAGGCTATATCACGATTGCTGGAGGTCATCGAGTAGGACTAGCAGGGCGAACCGTTTTGGATCAGGGACATGTCAAACAAATACGTGATGTGAGTTCTTTCAACATAAGGATTGCCCGCGAGATCCAAGGTGTCGGCCAAGAGGTGTTACCGCAGCTATTCGATCCTTTGCTGAGAAGCATCCATCATACGCTCATCATTTCACCTCCGCAGCACGGGAAAACAACGCTCATACGCGATCTGGCTAGATTGATTAGCCGAGGAGAATGGGGGGGGAATAACGTATCGACGGCTGGTAAGAAAGTGGGTGTCGTGGATGAACGATCAGAACTGGCTGCTTGTGTCAAAGGGGTGCCTAGATTCGATCTGGGGCCACGAACTGACGTAATGGATGGTTGTCCGAAGGCGGAAGGCATGATGATGATGATTCGGTCGTTATCACCAGATGTCCTGATTGTGGATGAGATTGGGCGTCCAGAAGATGCAATCGCCATCCATGAGGCTGTTCACACCGGGATTCGCGTCGTAGCCACTGCGCATGGTGCTGATTATGAGGATGTACGCAGGAGGCCGGTTCTGAAGCAGCTGTTGGAAGAGGGTGTATTCACAAGGTATGTCATCCTGTATAGAAGAAAAGGTGCAATGGCAACGCATCGCGTCTTAGATTGTCAGGGCAAGCCCTTGGAACTCTATCCTATGCGTAAAGGGTGATGTTAGATGCTGAAATTTGTCGGAGGGGTTCTTGTTATCGGTGCTGCCACATTGTTTGGTTTCCTAAAGGCTGCTCACTATATAAGGCGTCCCAAGCAAATCCGTGGCCTTATCAGTGCATTAGGGAGAATGGAGACGGAAATCATGTACGCACTCACACCGCTGCCTGAAGCTTTCGCCTCACTCAGCAAGCAGGTCGCAGAACCACTCTCTTCCTTATTTCGAATAACTTCAGAGCGTTTATTGAAGAATGACGGTAAATCTACCCGTGAGATTTGGCAATGGAGTGTCAATGATGTATGGACAAGAACTTCGATGAAGCAAGCGGAACAAGAAGTGGTGCTGCAGCTGGGAGCCGTTCTTGGACTCACAGATCGAAGTGATCAAATCAAACATTTACGGCTCGCTATTAGCCAACTTCAAACGGAAGAAACCGAGTCTAGGGAAGAGCAGAGGCGTTACGAGAAAATGTGGAAAAGCCTCGGTGTCTTAATCGGAGCATTGATCGTGATATTGATGTATTAATGGTAGCAAGGGATACTTGGCCGTACAAGTGAGTTCCTTGTCAACAGAGTGAGGTGCCTGGAATGAACGTAGATGTGAATGCCATTTTCCAGATCGCCGGCATCGGCATCATCATCGCGATGATCCATTCGGTGCTCAAGCAGATGGGCAAAGAGGATATGGCACACTGGGTCACGGTCATTGGCTTCGTGGTCGTGCTCTTTATGGTCGTCAGTATGCTCGATCATTTATTTAAAGAAATCAAAACGATCTTCCTATTCCAATGAGGTGGGCCTGATGGAAATCATCCAGATCGTAGGTTTAGGACTCATCGTTACGATATTAACGCTCATCATCAAAGAGCAGAAGCCAATGTTCGCCTTCTTGCTGGCAGCATTTACGGGCATCATGATTTTCTTGTTCCTGATCGGTAAAATTTCCTCTGTCATCCAGGTGCTCGAGGATTTAGCTCAAAAGTCAAGCATCAATATGGTTTTTCTCAAAACGATTCTGAAAATCATTGGTGTTGCTTACATCGCTGAATTCGGTGCTCAAATCGTGCGAGATGCCGGTCAAGAATCCATTGCCTCCAAGATCGAGCTTTCCGGGAAAGTGCTCATTATGGTAATGGCTATTCCGATCATAACCGTCATCATAGAAACCGTTGTTAAACTGCTCCCTGCTTAGGATGATCCATGAGGAGTGACCTATATGAATCTACTTTATTCGCACCAGAAGCTGAACAACCGCTGGATCATTTTGTTCATAATGACAATGGGCTTATGGCTTGGATTGACGGGAAATATGGCCGCTGAATCGCCTACGGATATCATTATCAAGGAGCAGGCCAACCATCTGAACACGGAACCTGTTGAGCAATATTGGGATAAGCTCATGAAGGATTACGGCGGTTACTTCCCAGAAAGTAAGACGCCAACCTTCATGGAATTGCTGCTTGGAACCAAAGGCATTAGCATGAAGAGCATTTTCAAAGGGCTGCTTAGCTATGTGTTCCACGAAATCATCATTAATGGAAAGCTGCTTGCTTCGATCGTTATTCTGACGATTTTCAGTATGATTCTCGAAACGCTGCAAAGCTCCTTTGAAAGGAACACGGTCAGCAAGCTTGGTTATTCAATTACCTATATGGTTTTGATCATTATAGCTATCAACAGTTTCAGCGTAGCAATCGGTTACGCCAAAACGGCTATTTCGTCCATGATTCAATTCATGATTGCCATTGTTCCTTTGCTCTTAACTCTTTTGGCATCAATGGGAAATGTCAGTTCTGTGGCGATTTTACATCCTCTGATTGTGTTTATGATCCATTCAGTTGGTACAGCGATATACGTGTTTATATTCCCATTGTTGTTCTTTTCGGCTGTCCTGCACATCGTAAGCTCCCTAAGTGAGAAATACAAAGTCACCCAGCTAGCGAACCTGCTGCGCACAATAAGTTTAAGTATGCTGGGCGTATTTGTCACTGTTTTCCTCGGCGTTATATCGATTCAAGGGACTGCGGGAGCGGTTAGAGACGGTGTTGCGATTCGAACGGCAAAGTACATTACCGGAAACTTTGTCCCCGTTGTGGGCCGCTTATTCTCGGATGCAACTGAGACAGTGATTGGGGCATCGCTGCTTGTGAAAAATGCAATTGGACTCGTTGGGGTTGTCATTCTAATCTTGTTGTGTGCGTTTCCGGCTATCAAAATTTTAACGCTAGCTTTCATCTATAACTTATCCGCAGCGATCATGCAGCCCTTGGGAGATAGTCCGATTATCGCTTGCTTGCAAACGATAGGTAAGAGCTTAATTTATGTGTTTGCGGCACTGGCAGCCGTCAGCTTAATGTTCTTTCTAGCTCTAACGATCATGATTACGATCAGTAATGTCTCCGTAATGATGCGGTGAAAGGAGGCAGCTATGGATTGGTTAGCGGGATGGCTAAAAAGCGTCATTATGGTCATTATGTTGGCTACATTTGTTGATCTACTACTTCCCAGTAATACGATGCAGCGATATGTCAAAACAGTTATGAGTTTATTCATCTTACTTACGCTGTTATCTCCAGTACTTCAATTGTTTCAGAAGGATTGGGACATCGATCAATTGATCGGTCAAGCGGAGCAGCGGCAAAACGAGAAAACAATGCTTGCGAGCAGCGGCGGTGGAAATCCATTTATGAAATCGCTCGATGTGATTACGAAGGATGCCCAAAAGCTTCAAGAAGCAGGACAAAAACAATCACAGCAAATGATTCAAGCACAGCTGGCTGAGTTAATGAAAGAGGATTTACAGAAGCAAACAGAGCTGATCATCCAAGACGTTCAGGTGCTGGCGCAAATCGACAATAACGGGAAACCCGCTATAACGAAAGTCAGGGTAACCCTTGATGATATAGAAACGACGAAACAAGTAAAATCAACGTCAGCCTCCAAAAGCATAGCTGTCATGGAGCCAGTCAAGCCAATTGATCCGATACGGATCGAACCAACAACGAAACTGCAGGGAAGTAACCCAAGTGACAAAGAAGCAGCTGCTCTGCCTAAGTTATCGTCACGAATGGAGCAAGAGGTTGACCATCTCAAGCAAAAAATCGTGCGTGACTGGATCGTGGAGCCTGCACAGATTGATATCCAATTGAAACAACGGAATGGAAGGATTGCGAGGTGAATCGATGGGAACATTGCTGCAATGGATGGAGCACAAATTCGGCGGAGGTCCGGGAGGACCCAAACGTAAGAACACTCTCTTGTGGGTCGTTATGATTGGACTCTTGGGAGCTGCGCTGATGATTATGAATGCATTTATGACTGTAAAAGATGTTGATCCCATCAATGCGGGCAGAGCTTCTCCGCAGCCCAGCAAAGAAACATTTCTCAACAGTACATCCAAAGAAAATTCTACCTTTCACGATTATGAATCGGCCTACCAAACACAGTTGAAGGAGATTTTGCAGAAAATTGTTGGCGTAGGCGATGTTGAAGTGCTCGTTACAATTGAGTCGACGGAGGAAATGACAGTCGACAAAAATTATAATGACAATCAGCAAATGACGACAGAACGCGACAATGGTGGAGCGACACGGAATATATCCCAGGTAACGCGGAGTGGTGAAGTGGTTGTCTATCAAGTTTCCGGTGACCAGAAACCGCTTGTGCTCAAATACATTAAACCGAAAATCAGAGGCGTCATCGTTGTCGCCAAAGGCGCCGAGAATCTCACGGTGAAAAAAATGATTACAGAAGCTGTAGAGCGAGGACTTGATGTGCAAGCGAGTAGGATCTCTATTTTACCCCGCAAAACTGGGGGATGAATGTGGAAGTTAATCAAAATTGAGGAGGAATTTCAATGAATGCGAAAAGACAAACAATTTGGCTCGTTTCTATGCTTAGTTTAATGGTGGTGCTTTCCGCCTATTATCTGTTCACTGAGGATGTCAATAAGCTCGATTTAGCATCAACAGAAACGATCAATAAAACACAAGAAGTGAAGATTGATATGAGCCAGGTTGACCCTGCGAATGCAGCCAAAACTGATGTGAAAGCGACAACAGGTGGAGATGCAAAAGTAGACACAAAAGCTGTAACTCCGCAAAATTCAACAAAAACAGACGTGAAAACCGATGTTAAAACAGATGCGAAAACGGATGCTAAAACAACAACAACAACGCAAGATGCTTCCAAAGCAACTACACCAAATACTGCCAAAACAGATGATCAAGTTCTGAAGATGGTTGAAGAGCAAGCGAGAACAACATCAGCTAGCGATTATTTCACGAATGAGCAAATGAAACAAAGAGATTATTTCAGCAAAACATCCTCTGATTTAATGGAAATCATTATCGATTCTAAGAAGACACCTGAAGCTGTAGCCAAAGCGACAAATGACTTAGCGAAACTGACAGATATTCAAGAGAAAGTAGAAAATTTACAAGATGTGCTTATGAAAGACTTCCCGCAAGCCATCATTAATCAAGATGGAAACAAGTGGAAAGTGACAGTTCAAAGCGATAAATTAGAGAAAAGCCAAGGTGTAACAATTGTTGATATGGTGATGAAAGAGCTAGGTACAGGTCCGGAAAATATTAAGATTCAATATGTTCGTCCTTAGTAAAAAGAGGTGAGATTAGCCTGCCCAGGATGACAATGGAAAGGGTCCGGACAAACTGGACTCTTTCCATTTCTTGCGTTTATGGGTATAATACATACGTTGCGGCTATGAAACCGCATTTTTTACTGGTTCACCAACCTTGAAGGAGTGACATGAATGTTCAAATTGAGTGAAATCAAAGAGTTGATCAAACTCGTCGATCAATCCTCTTTACAAGAGCTTGAAATCGAAAATGAAGGTGCACGCCTTTCTATTCGCAAGCCGAATAAAACGGAGTCTGTCTATGTAACGGCCCCCGTTCAACACACGTATGCTCCGATCGGTCAAGGAAACATTGCTAATACAGCACCTGCTGCCGCTCTCGAAGCATCTATCCCTGCGACTACTGGACATGCTAAGCAAGAGGACTCATCTTTACATAAGATAGTTTCACCGATGGTAGGAACCTTCTATCAATCTGCTTCTCCTGGCTCTGCTCCTTTCGTAAGTGTTGGCTCCAAAGTAGGCGACAAAAACGTCGTCTGTATTGTGGAAGCTATGAAATTGATGAATGAAATCGAAGCTGAAATTAAAGGTGAAATCGTTGAAGTGCTCGTAGATAACGGTCAGCTTGTTGAGTACGGACAGCCTTTATTTTTAGTTAGACCAGAGTAAGCGATTAGTAAGCTTCTGCTTATGACGCAGTTTTGCTTGAGCAAAACTCAGTACACGCTTATGATGCAAGTTTTCCTAACGGAAAACTCTTAGGAGGAAAAATAATGAAATTTCATAAAATCCTAATAGCGAACCGCGGAGAAATTGCTGTTCGTATTATCCGAGCTTGTCGTGAGCTTGGCATTTATACAGTGGCTGTTTATTCGGAAGCTGATCGTGAAGCGCTTCATGTGCGTCTAGCCGACGAAGCCTATTGTATTGGGCCAACTGCCTCCAAGGACAGCTATTTAAACTTCACGAATCTGATGAGTGTTGCTACGCTAACAGAATGTGATGCGATCCATCCAGGATATGGCTTCTTAGCAGAAAATGCGGACTTCGCAGAAATTTGCGAGAGCTGCAATATTACATTTATCGGTCCATCCCCAGATGCGATAAGCCGAATGGGTGATAAAGCGGTTGCCAAGCAAACGATGAAAGAAGCGAGAGTACCGATCATTCCAGGTTCAGACGGTTTGGTTGAGAACATTGACGACGCGATCGTCATTGCTAGAGATATCGGTTACCCGATCATCATTAAAGCGACAGCAGGCGGCGGCGGTAAAGGTATACGTATTGCCGAGAACGAGGAAACACTCGTACAGCAGATTACGGCAGCGCAGCAAGAAGCACAAAATGCTTTTGGCAACGCAGGTATATATTTGGAGAAATACTTGACAGGCATGAAGCATGTTGAGATTCAAATTATAGCGGATAAACACGGTAATGTTGTTCACTTAGGTGAGCGTGATTGTTCCGTACAGCGCCGTAGACAGAAGCTTGTTGAAGAAGCTCCTTGTCCAATTCTAACAGCTGAAACACGGACAGCAATGGGGCAAGCGGCCGTTCGTGCAGCGAAAGCCGTTAATTATTCCGGTGCAGGAACACTTGAGTTCCTACTCGGTCCTGATGGTAACTTCTACTTCATGGAAATGAACACGAGAATCCAGGTTGAGCATCCCGTAACCGAAATGATTACAGGAATTGATATCATCCAAGAGATGATTCGTGTAGCAGAAGGCAATCCATTATCTTTTGCACAAGAAGACGTCCGCATCAATGGATGGGCTATCGAGTGTCGTGTGAATGCGGAAGATCCAAATCGGAACTTCATGCCTTCAGCGGGTCAAGTGAAGTTTTACTTGCCGCCAGGTGGTTTTGGCGTTCGGGTTGACAGCGCGGTATATCCGGGTTACACAATCCCGCCACACTATGATTCCATGATCGCTAAGCTTATTGTTTGGGGAAATACGCGTGAAGAAGCGATTGCCCGGATGAAAAGAGCGCTCACCGAGTTTGCGGTGGATGGTGTGAACACGACGATTCCATTCCATTTGAAGCTGCTTGAGCACAAGAAATTTATCAAGGGTGACCATGATATTAAGTTCTTGGAAGAGCATGATGTCAACGATCCAGAATCTTAGACAAACATTTGTCATATTTTTGGCGAAATGGTATAGTAATAAATTAAGATGGCTTATCCAAACCATGGATCAAGCAAGGGAATGCTTATGAAACAAGTTTGTTTCACAAACGCAGTTAATGCTTACGACGCCAGTTTTACTGGCGCAAAACTCTAAGGAGGTGCCACAATGAGCACAATCGCTCCGGATTACGTCAAAACAGACATGGGCAGCATCCAAATTGCCCCCGAAGTTATCGAAATCATTGCCGGTTTGGCAACGGTGGAAGTGCAAGGAGTAGCGGGGATGAGTGGCGGATTAGCTGGCGGCATTGCTGAGTTGCTTGGACGTAAGAATTTGTCCAAAGGCGTAAAGGTAGAAGTCGGACAACGTGAAGCAGCCATTGACGTCTCCATCATTATTGAATATGGCAATCGAATTCCTGAAGTTGCAAGCGACATTCAACAAAATGTGAAGCAGGCAATTGAATCGATGACAGGCTTAAACGTTGTTGAAGTCAATGTTCATATTCATGATGTTCATTTTAAACTGGCAGATAAACCGGTTGAAGAAGAAACAGCAGCTGCCCATCGGGTGAAATAGGCGGAACTGCTGAATCCATATGGATCAATTGAAACCCCCTACAGGTTGCAGGGGGTTTCCTCTAACTATAGGAAGGGGACAAGCTTACGTGGGTAAAATTGTGGACAGGCTCTTGCTACTTCTCTATAGCCTAATTATTCTAATTGCTTCTATCGTTGTTTTGTTCACAGCTTCAAGCTGGATCCCGTTAGAACAAGCAGGTCAGATGTTAAGTAATTTTTATTTCGAAAAAAACTTTGCGTACCCAGCGATTATCATCAGCTTGATCATGCTGTTGATCTCAGTTCGTTTCCTCATTTTAACGCTGCGTCGAGGTCGTTCTCAAGCGCCATCCATCGACCAACGAACGGATTTCGGAGATATTCGTATCTCGATAGAAACGGTTGAGAATTTATCTTTGAAAGCTGCTGGTCGTACCAAAGGTGCCAAAGATTTACGTGCACGTGTAAGGGTGAATCAATCAGGTCTAGAAATTACGATCAGAACCATTGTGGATGGGGAAAGTTCGATTCCTGAACTTACTGAAGAGATGCAAAGTACTGTGAAAAGTTACATCGAAGATATTACTGGCATTCCTGTAGCTTCCGTAACCGTATTCGTAGCGAACATCGTGCAATCAGCCCCAACTTTTAAAAGCCGAGTCGAATAGAGGTGAACCCACTCATGTGGAATGAACTGTGGGAGTCCCATAGGGGCAAAGTGATCGGAGTGGCAGCAGGCGTTTTCTTCGGCTTCATTTATTTATTTTTTGGTTTTTGGGATATGTTGATCTTTGGATTCATTGTTCTGCTCGGTTTTTATGTAGGAAACAAATTGGATCGGAAAGAAAGTTTCGTCATTCTTGAAGACATTTGGCGCTATCTCACGCAAAAATGGAGAATGTTTCGCTAAAATCCCTGGTTCTACCATGGATTTTTTTGTTTGGATTCATTCCAATATGACGTATACTAGTAAAAAGAGTTTTTTAGGACGAGTTACATCCATGATTGCTTAAGAAGTCAGTTTTCTGGCGAAAACTTTTAGGAGGACCACAATGAAACGCAGAGTTGCACGAGAAATTGCCGTACAAAGCCTTTACCAAATCCAGATGAATGAGGCTACACCTCAGGAAGCTGTCCAAATTGCGATTCATGAAGCAGAGCATGATAATGAAACAGAGTTGAATTTTTCCGGAGATAAAATTGACCCTCTATACATTATTGAACTCGTTGAGGGTACATACAGTAACAAAGTTAGAATTGATGAACTGCTTGAAGAGTACTTAAAGGGATGGGCGATGGACAGGCTCTCACGGATTGATCGTGAAGTGTTGCGTTTGGCTGTTTATGAAATGCTGTACAGAGATGATGTTCCACCTAAAGTTGTCGTCAATGAGGCGATTGATTTGGCCAAGCATTATGGCACGGAGGAGTCAGGTAAGTTCGTTAACGGTGTACTTGGTAAAATGATTAAAGAAGTTGAAGATTTAAAGGGCAAAGTAACACCGTCCTAATTAACATTGATTATTCAACCATTTATATATAGCCATAACAAACGTTTTTCACAAAACTCTTAGGGGGAAATAACATGTCTGCACAAGTTATTAATGGGAAAGAACTCGTGAGTTCCATCCGTGAGGAGATCAGGTCGGATGCGGCCGCGCTTACTGCGCAAGGCAACCAGCCTGGTCTTGTCGTTGTTATTGTGGGAGAAGATGCGGCTTCACAGGTATATGTAAGAAACAAAGCGAAAGCCTGTGATGATGTAGGAATTTATTCCGAAGTACATCGTTTACCGGAAAATACAACGCAACAAGAGTTAATTGGACTTATTCATAAATTTAATAGCGATAACCGAATTAACGGCATTCTTGTTCAATCTCCACTGCCTAAGCATATCAATGAAGAGGCTGTTGTTGATGAAATTGATCCGCTTAAGGACGTAGATTGTTTCCACCCCATTAATGTCGGTAACTTGATGATTGGCAAAGATGGGATGAAGCCATGTACACCGCATGGTGTTATCGAAATCCTAAAACGCACAGGAGTCGAAATAGCTGGCAAGCACGCTGTTGTTGTAGGAAGAAGCAACATCGTAGGCAAACCAATGGCTATGCTGCTTCTGCGCGAGCACGCGACGGTATCTGTTGTTCACTCTCGTACTCCGAATATGGAGGAAATCACGAAACAAGCGGATATTCTTGTTGTTGCTGTTGGTAAAGCGCATTTGATTAAAGCTCATCACGTGAAGCCTGGTGCTGTCGTTATCGATGTGGGGATGAATCGTCCTGCTGACGGTAAACTGACAGGAGATGTTGATTTCGAAGCGGTTAAAGAGATTGCAAGTGCAATCACACCCGTACCTGGTTGCGTAGGTCCAATGACCATTACCATGCTGCTTCGCAACACGGTTGATGCAGCTAGCCGCGCAGCTAAAGCGAATGTGAGCGTTTAATAAGGAGTATGGCGAGAAACGAGACGAAGATCTTATCTGTCAAGGACTTGAACCGGTATATTAAACTCATGCTAGAGGGCGATTCCCGTCTGCAGGATGTTTGGGTTCGTGGGGAAATCTCTAATTTCACTCACCATTCCAGCGGTCATATGTATTTTACGATGAAAGATGCGGATGGCAGGCTAAAAAGCATCATGTTTGCTTCTCATAACCAGAAGCTCGGTTTTATACCGAAAGAGGGAACGAAAGTGATCGCTCGCGGTAATATTTCCGTATATGAACGAGACGGAGCTTATCAGTTCTATGTGACGGCGATGCAGCCAGATGGCATCGGCAGTTTGTATATGGCCTTCGAGCAGCTCAAGAAGAAGCTCGAAGGGGAAGGACTGTTCGCGGCGGAGCGCAAGAAACCGATTCCTCGGTTTCCGCGCGCGATCGGCGTAATTACGTCTCCGACAGGAGCCGCTGTGCGTGATGTCATCATCACGCTGCAGCGCCGCTACCCGTCGGTCCAGATTCTTCTGTACCCGGTACTGGTACAGGGTGCGCAAGCTGCACCTTCGATCGTCAAGGCGATCGAAGCGATGAACCGGCTCGGTGAAGCTGACGTGCTCATCGTGGGTCGCGGCGGCGGCTCGCTCGAGGAGCTCTGGGCATTTAACGAGGAAGCCGTTGCGCGGGCTATCTGCGCCTCCGCGATTCCCGTCATCTCGGCCGTCGGCCATGAGACGGACTTCACGATCGCGGACTTCGTCGCCGATCTGAGAGCGCCGACGCCTACGGCGGCGGCTGAGCTCGCGGTGCCGAACCACCTCGAGCTGAAGCAGCAGCTATCGCAGCTAGCGCAGAGGCTGCACTATGGGCTGCTCCAGCAGCTGCGTCGCAAACAGGAACGGCTGGAGCGCGCGAAGCGCTCCCCGTTCCTGACGAACCCACGCAGGCAGCTGCTGATGCAGCCTGTGGAGCGACTCGACCGGCTAGTGGAGCAGCTCGGTTACCGCATGCGCCAGCGCCTAACGCTGCTGGCGGAACGGCGATTGAAGCTGGAGCGCCGCTTATCCAGCTTCAATCCCAAAGAGCAGGCCGTGTCCGCAAGGCGGCGCTTGGATACTTCCAAGCGGCAGATGCTCACGGCCATGCAGACCCTCCTGCGTACGAAGAAGCAGGAGTGGCAGTCCGGCGTCCGTCATTTGGACGCCCTCAGCCCGCTGAAGGTCATGCAGCGGGGCTACAGCTTGGCGTACGACGAACAAGAGCAGGAGCTCATTCGTTCAGTCACCCAAGTAAAGGTTGGAGATTTCGTTAAGATTCGTCTCAAGGACGGAAGGTTGAATTGTCAGGTATCGGGGATGGAGGAGAACAAAGATGTCAACGAGTGAAACGGAAGTTAGCTTTGAACATGCCATTGAACAGTTGGAGCGCATAGTTGCCCAATTGGAAAGCGGCGATGTGCCTTTGGAGAAAGCCATTGAGCTATATCAGGAAGGCGTTCGGCTCTCCCATCTGTGCGGTGTGAAGCTTGAACAAGTGGAGAAGAAAATTGAGATGCTGGTTGAAGGTGAATCGGGCGCTGTGAGCAGGAAGCCTTTCCAACCTGTCTTAGAAGATAAGGGGAATTAGGTTGAATAAGACGTCTACCATTCATGAATATATAGCTTCCCATGCAGATATGGTTGAAGCGGCTTTAATCCAGGCGCTGCCTGCAGCCTGGGATGTTCCTGGATCTCTGCGTGAGTCCATGAACTACTCCCTAATGGCTGGAGGCAAGCGCTTGCGCCCCATTCTGGTGCTAGCAGCAGCTGAAGTGCTCGGGGGTTCCCTAGAAGCAGCGATGCCTGTTGCTTTAGCCATTGAGATGGTTCATACTTACTCCCTGGTTCATGACGATTTGCCAGCAATGGATAATGATGATTATCGCCGAGGCAAGCTGACGAATCATAAGGTATACGGTGAGGCCATGGCCATTCTAGCTGGCGATGCATTGCTGACTCAAGCATTCTTCAGCATTACGCAGGCCCATAAAGGCCATGGTATTCCAGCAGAACGTGTGCTCTCCATCACAGAAGAACTTGCCATTTATGCAGGCGCGAGAGGGATGGTTGGCGGTCAAGCCGCTGATATGCTCGGGGAGCAAGGCATTACAAAGCTTGAAGAATTAGCTTTCATTCATACGCATAAGACGAGTGATCTCATTGTTTTCTCTTTACGTGCAGGCGGTCATATTGCCGGCGCAACGGAATCGCAACTTTGTGCACTTAGTGAATTCGGCAGTGCGATTGGTCTTGCTTTTCAAATTCAGGATGATATTTTGGATATTATCGGTGATGAGAAGAAGTTAGGTAAGCCTGTGAAGAGCGATGAGAAGCAGCAGAAGGTAACTTATCCCTTTTTTATCGGGATCCAAGCTTCGGAGCAGAAGGTCAAGGATTTAACGATTCAAGCCAAAGAAGCACTGCTTCGTGCAAAGATTGCGCACCCTGAGAGGCTTCTCCAACTGGCGGATTACTTAATGCAGAGGGATCATTAATCCTTAATTGCCTGAATTATTCCCCTTGCGCTTTTGTCGTTTTACACGAAATACCCAAAACTATGATATAATGGTGAAATCTTAGCATTTTCACATTGAAAGTGAGGAAACAAGCGTGCTGCTCGAACAAATCAATCGGCCTGAGGACTTAAAGCGTTTATCCTTGACGGAGCTTGAGACATTGGCTGGTGAAATCCGTCAATTTCTGATTGAGAAGCTGTCCGTTACAGGTGGACACTTGTCCTCCAATTTAGGTGTGGTTGAGCTCACCATTGCTTTACATACCTTGTTCCACAGCCCGTATGATAAATTTATTTTTGATGTGGGTCATCAAGCTTACGTACACAAAATTTTAACCGGTCGCAAAGATAAATTCGATACCCTACGCAAGTACAAGGGACTTTGTGGATTCGTGAAACGTTCTGAAAGTGAACATGACGTCTGGGAAGCCGGGCATAGCAGTACTTCGCTGTCAGCTGCAATGGGAATGGCGATGGCCCGTGATCTAAAAGGTGAACATAATAAAGTTGTTGCCGTTATTGGTGATGGGGCGATTACCGGTGGTATGGCTTTAGAAGCAATGAACCACATTGGTCATGAGAAGAAAAATATTATGGTCATTCTGAATGACAATGAAATGTCGATTGCGCCCAATGTCGGGGCTATTCATAATTATTTGAGCAAAATTCGTTCGGATCGTCATTATTTGAAGGCCAAAGAAGAAGTTGAACATTTACTTAAGAAAATTCCTGCCATCGGCGGCACCTTGGCCAAAACCGCGGAAAAGCTGAAGGACAGTCTGAAATATTTTGTGTTAAATGGTGTTTGGTTTGAGGAATTAGGGTTCACTTACATTGGGCCTGTAGACGGACATAATTTACCGGTATTGCTCGATACGCTTAAACAGGCCGAGAAAGTCAACGGTCCTGTGCTTGTTCATGTCGTAACGACCAAAGGCAAAGGGTATACGCCAGCCGAACAGGATTCGCACAGTTGGCATGGGCCAGGACCTTACAAGATCGAATCAGGTCAGGTGCTTAAATCCGTAGGTCCTCCCATGTATACAGAAATTTTTGGGAATACGTTGATTGAGCTTGCTGAGAAGGATTCAAGAATTGTTGCTGTTACTCCAGCTATGCCTGGAGGCTCTGGGTTACTGAAATTCGCGAAGCAGTTCCCCAATCGGATGATTGACGTCGGGATTGCGGAGCAGCATGCGGCAACACTATGTGCAGGTCTTGCGAGTGAAGGCTTGAAACCCGTATTTGCGGTATATTCCACTTTTCTTCAGAGAGCTTACGACCAAGTCGTCCACGACATTTGCCGTCCTAAGCTGAATGTTACATTTGCTATTGACCGTGCTGGGTTTGTAGGTCCAGATGGCGAGACGCATCATGGTGCATACGACATTTCATTTCTACGGACGCTGCCGAACATGGTGCTTATGATGCCTAAGGACGAACGTGAATTAAGAGATATGATGCAGACTGCTCTTGAATACAATGATGGACCTATCGCATACCGTTATCCAAGAAACAGTGGAACGGGATCGAGTATCGTTGAAGCGCCAAAAGCGATTCCAATCGGTACATGGGAGACATTGCGTGACGGGGATTATGCTGCTGTACTTGCTGTTGGACCGATGGTGCAGGTTGCCGAAGAGGCAGCCGAACAATTAGCTAAGGAAGGCATCAATCTTCGCGTTGTCAATGCAAGATTCATTAAACCGCTTGATGAAGCCTACTTACTTCAGCTAGCGAGTGAGTCTATTCCCATCATCACGATGGAAGAGGGTTCAATCCAAGGCGGATTTGGCAGCAGCGTAGTAGAGTTCTACGCAGCCAAAGGTGTCGTTGGCTTACACGTGCAAATAATGGGTATCCCGGATTACTTCGTTGAGCATGGAAGCGTGAAGGAACAACGTGAAGAAGTTGGACTTACCACACAAAACTTAATCACTGAAGTGAAGAAGCTAGTGCCACGTAAAAGACAACGAGCTTAAGCTATGGATGATAAGAATAGGAGTAACACAAACACAATGTCATCGGATAAAGAACGATTAGATCTATTGCTTCTTGAGCAAGGCTATTTCGAAAGCAGAGAAAAGGCAAAGGCCGCCATTATGGCAGGCCTTGTTTTTGCTGATGAAGAACCTGTAGATAAAGCGGGTATGAAGATCAGCCGGAAAGCTGTATTGAAAGTGAAAGGTGCGCTTCATCCTTATGTGAGTAGAGGCGGCCTTAAGTTAGAGAAGGCATTGAAACAATTTGATATCGATTTAAATGGAGCGGTTATGCTTGATATCGGAGCCTCGACAGGCGGATTTACAGACTGTGCTCTGCAAAATGGCGCTTCCTCTGTGTACGCTGTCGATGTTGGCTATAATCAATTGGACTGGTCGCTTCGAAATGATGAACGTGTTCATGTTATGGAGAGAACGAATTTTCGCTTTACGAAAATGGAGGATTTGAACGGTCCACGGCCTACATTTGCAAGCATTGATGTTTCTTTCATTTCGTTGCGTATTATTTTACCTCCACTGAAAGAGATCTTGTTAGATCAGGGTCGAGTGGTTGCCCTCATTAAACCTCAGTTCGAGGCAGGTAGAGAGAAAGTTGGTAAATCCGGTGTTGTTCGCGACCCCGATGTGCATGTGGATGTGCTGACCACTGTTTTAACTTTTGCAGAAGAGTTAGGCTTTCGCTTGAAAGGATTGACATACTCACCAATCACAGGAGGGGAAGGGAATATTGAATTCCTTGCCTATTGGTCTAGTGATACAGCTGAGGACACTTCTCTTGCTGACACTTCTTCTCTGAAAGATTTGATTGCAGGGACGGTCAAAGAAGCACAGAAATTGCATGGCAAATAAACTCATCTTTGAGAACGCCTTTTTGCGGCCCAGAGATGGGTTTTTTCAGTAGATAGGAGAGTATCAGTTTTTTACTTTTGCAGTGCATCTACCTTGACAAACGAACTCGTCCCTAAGGGACGATGGAATTGTTTATCCTTGCTTCATAAAAAAGGATTTTCCGGGTAAATCCGCGAATACTATGGCGAGGTGAAGGACATGGAACAAGGCGATGTTAAAGTCATTTTGTTAATCCTGATCATAGTTGTAGGCATTATCTTTTGGCGATTCCAAAGGTGGCTAGACGGACCGAATAAGAAGCGAAGAAGGATTCCTAGACACTCCGAAATACCACAGGATGAAGTCGTGGAGCTGCTTGAAGGGGCTGGCTTCGATGTGCTTGCCGGTAAAACCAAAATTCCCATCATCATGACGATCAATGAAAGAGAACAGCTGGAAAGCCGGTTATTCATCGACTATTTTGCCCAGAAAGATGAACAAATTTACCTCGTGAAAGTAGCGAAGGAACGTAAACCGCTTGAAATGACAGGAAGCGCAGTTCGCGATATGCTGCTAGCCTATAGTCTGATATATCCAGAAGCTGATGGCGTGCTTTATGTGGATATGGCTCTAAACAAAATAAAAAAAATCACATTTCATATAGAGGTGTAACGATGAAAGGTCAAAGGCATGTAAAAATCAGAGAGATTATTACGAACCACGAGATTGAGACGCAGGATGAATTGGTGGAGACTCTTCGGGCAGCTGGCTTTCATGTCACACAGGCGACAGTCTCACGTGATATCAAAGAGCTTCATCTGATTAAGGTGCCCTTGGATGATGGCAGATATAAGTATTCCATGCCGGCCGATCAGCGATTTAATCCGATGCAAAGACTGCGTAGAGCTTTGAGTGATCATTTTGTTAGCATTGACCATACTGACAATCTTGTCGTGATGAAATGTTTGCCAGGTACAGCCAACACGATTTGCGCACTTATTGATAATCTAGAATGGAACGGTGTCATGGGGACGATTTGCGGAGATGATACCATTCTTGTGATTTGCCGCGGCAAAGAGAACAGCCTCACTTTTGTGAATGATGTCATGTCATTACTATCTTAATTTCAGGAGGAGCACATGCTTACAGAACTTTCGATTCGTAATTTGGCTGTTATTGAACATGTACATATTCGTTTCAAAGCTGGTTTTCATGTCCTAACAGGAGAAACAGGCGCAGGTAAATCGATCATTATTGATGCTTTAACACTCATTGTTGGCGGTAGAGGATCTTCCGAGTTGGTACGTTACGGTGCAGACAAAGCAGAGATAGAAGCAATGTTTGAATTACCATCCACGCATCCGGTTTGGCATACGCTTACAGAACTCGGTATAAGTGCAGATACCAGTGAGCATTTGCTCATTCGTAGAGAAATCACCGCAACGGGTAAAAGCTCTAGCCGGATTAATGGTCAACTTGTCAACTTGACAATGCTTCGCAAAACGGGAGAGTGGCTGGTTAATATTCATGGTCAGCATGAGCATCAATCCCTGCTGAATGTAGATGAACATATTCATTCTCTAGATTTATTCGGTGATTCTGAAGTTGAAGCTGCGAAAAAAAACTATCAAGCTAGCTATGATCAATATATGAAGCTGCAAAAAGAGCTGCGAGAGCTTCAAGAAACAAGTAAACAGGCGCTTCAAATGCTAGATTTATATCGTTTTCAAATCGATGAAATTTCGGCTGCAAAGCTCAAAATGGGGGAAGATGAGACCTTAATTGAAGAGAAGCGAAAACTGGCTAACGCGGAAAAATTATTTCAAAGCTCTTCCGAGGCTTATGATTTCCTTTATGCGACGAACCGTGGCTTAGATGCAGCCGGGAAGGCGGTTTCCAGACTGCAGGATATCGTTCAACTTGATCCAACAAAGCTAAGTCCGCTTCTCGAGCAGGCGCAATCCGCTTATTATCAGATGGAAGACGCAGCTTATCAACTGCGTGATTATCGAGATGGCATCGAGTTTAATCCTTCGCGTTTGGATTTTATTGAACAAAGATTAGATATGATCACGTCTCTAAGGCGGAAATATGGAGAGAATATTAAAGAAATACTCGGTTATTTGGATAAAATTAAAAGTGAAGTTGATACCATTGAAAATAAAGATGAGCATATTCGTAAATTAGAGGACAAGCTTGCGGCTGAAGAAAAGCAGTTGGGCGTGGCGGCTTTGGATCTTTCCAATTTGCGCAAAGGAATTGCTGAACAGCTTGCGGGTCAAATTGAGCATGAACTTCGTGATCTGCAGATGGAACGCACGCAGTTCCGTGTTCAAGTGGAACAAACACTTGACGAACGAGGCATTCTTGTTGAAGGAAACAAAGTACGGTACTCACGGCAAGGAATCGATCAAATTGAGTTTCTCATGGCACCCAATCCTGGAGAGCCTTTACGAGGCCTTAGTAAAATTGCTTCTGGCGGGGAGCTCTCCCGTATTATGCTCGCTATGAAAACCATATTTGCACGCATTGATCAAATTCCTGTACTTGTTTTCGACGAAGTAGATACAGGTGTAAGTGGCCGCGCGGCGCAATCTATTGCAGAAAAAATGTCCGCTTTGTCGACAAACTGCCAAGTTTTCTCGATTACGCATTTACCTCAAGTAGCTAGTTTCGCTGATGTTCATTTCTATATTCGGAAAGAAGTGGATCAAGAACGAACGTTTACACGTGTTCAAGATATGCCTGATTCTGGACGAATTGAGGAATTAGCGAGAATGCTTGGCGGTGTTGAAGTGACGGAAACCACCCTGCATCATGCAGGGGAAATGCTTGCCATGGCAAGAAATAAGAAAGCAAGGGCATGAAAGTATAGATAGTCAGCATTTTCAGTTATAAAACGGGGAGAGTGGGGTTAACTTAAAGGTACGCATTTGACGACGACAATCGTCAGGGCTCAAGGAAGTGTGAAGGAGCGTGAAGATATTGCAATCCAGCAAAAGAAAAAGATTGTTCGGACTCCTGCTCGTCTTCTTCGTTTGTATGGTAAGTTTGTCTCCGCCTTTTCAAAGCTTTGCCTCCTTCCCTCAGGAACTTCGCTTATTCAGCGGTCAGGGGAAGCAGCTCCAATTAACAATGCCGGTCAACGCCCAAGTCACGGTAAAAGATACGGATATTGTAAAGGTAAATGGCAATGCCAAGCACTCATTTCAAGTTAATTTGAAAGAACCCATCTCTTTGCAATCCGATCACTCTGGGCAAACAGAAATGAAGCTCAAGCTGTTCGGTGCAATCCCCATCAAGACAGTTAAGGTCAATGTAGTGCCGGATTTGAAAGTCATCCCAGGTGGTCAAACGATCGGTGTGAAAATTAAGTCTGCCGGTATTTTGGTTGTAGGTCATCATTTAGTAACTGTTGCCCAAGACCAAAAAGTTTCACCTGGTGAAGAAGCGAAAATTCAAGTAGGTGATTTAATTACTAAGATCAATGGCAAAGATTCCAAGGATGTTAGTAAGGTTGCTGATCTTGTAGCCAAATCCGGAGAAAGCAAAACACCGCTGGAGCTAAAAATCCTTCGTAACAATGAACAGATTATTGTGAAGCTACAGCCTGTCTATGACATCGTAGATAAGTCCTATCGCTTAGGTCTGTACATTCGGGATTCAGCTGCGGGTGTTGGTACTCTAACCTTCTACGCACCAGATCAAGGCGTGTACGGGGCACTGGGACATGTTATCACGGATATGGATACCCAAACGCCAATCATCGTTGGTGACGGCGATATTGTGTACTCCAATGTAACCTCTATTTCTAAGAGTCATAATGGAGATCCCGGTGAGAAACATGCTACCTTGTACAAAGATAGTAAAGTCATTGGTAATATCGAAAGAAACACAGCATTCGGTATTTTTGGGAAAATGTATGCTGCTCCTGACCACAGCTTGGATAAAGAAGCTATACCTGTTGCTTTCGCTGAAGAAGTGAAAGAAGGACCTGCTCAAATTTATACAGTCGTGGAAGGACAGAAGGTTGAGAAATTTGACATTCAAGTTGTCCATGTTTCCAAACAGGACATTCCAGGAACAAAGGGTATGGTGATTAAAATCACGGATCCGCGTTTGTTAGATAAAACAGGCGGTATTGTTCAAGGGATGAGTGGCAGCCCTATTATCCAGAATGGCAAGTTAATCGGAGCCGTTACACACGTATTTGTGAATGATCCTACAAGTGGTTACGGTTGTTTCATAGAATGGATGCTTCAGGACTCAGGTATTATCCTTAGACCTTCTTCAGGAGCCTCTTACAAAGAATCAAAGGCGAGCTAGAAGCCTTTGATTCTTTATTTTATTTTAACCTCATTCTACAAGGAAAAACACGGCTTTATGTGAATTTGTCGAAAAATGTTGGAAATCGAAGATAAATATATTATTATATAAGAAAGTGAATTAAAAGAAAAGAAAAATAATATTCGACAGAAGGAATTTAAGTTGGGGTGTCGAATACCTTTACTTAAGAGAGAAACACCAACTTGTATGAGTAGCTAAAGGAGGATTTTAAGTTGCAAAAAATTCAAGTGTTACTAGCAGATGACAATCGTGAGTTTACCCATTTATTATCAGAGTTCATTGGTGAGCAAGAGGATATGGAAATTGTAGGAGTGGCGTACAACGGTAACGAAGTTCTTCGTTTTCTTGAACAACAACGTGATTTGCCGGATGTACTCATTTTAGATATTATTATGCCTCACTTGGATGGTCTGGGTGTACTTGAGAAAATGCGTGAGATGAATCTTCCCACACAACCGAAAATCATCATGCTAACCGCTTTTGGGCAAGAAAATATCACTCAAAAAGCTGTGCAACTTGGAGCCTCTTACTACATTCTCAAGCCTTTTGACATGGATACGCTAACGAACCGTATTCGCCAGCTGGTTGGTAACAATCAAGCATCCGCAACCACATCAACATCACGAGCAAATATTGTACATATGCCTAAAGGTAAAAACTTAGATGCAAATATCACTAGCATCATACATGAAATCGGCGTTCCTGCGCATATTAAAGGATATCAATATCTTCGCGAAGCGATTACGATGGTTTACAACAATATCGAAATCCTTGGTGCGATCACCAAAACTTTGTACCCAGCTATTGCTGAGAAGTACAAGACTACACCTAGCCGCGTTGAGCGCGCCATCCGTCATGCGATTGAAGTCGCTTGGACGCGCGGCAATATCGACAGTATTAGCTTTATTTTTGGCTACACGATTAACATCTCGAAGTCGAAACCGACAAATTCGGAGTTCATCGCGATGGTTGCAGATAAGCTTCGTATCGAGCATAAGGTTTCTTGAGAGGGTTAGAATCTTTATAGTGTCTCGGAGGTCATCAGAATGAAATATGAGCTCGGTCGCTGCCTACTTAGTGAGCGATTACTTGAATCCAACATGACTGCCTCTGAACTCGCTCGAACTTTACTTTACAAGCCAGAGCGGATTACCGACTTTGTTGAAAACAAAAGAATCATGCCGCTTAAGTCTGCTATATCTATCGCTGACACCCTGGGGTGTGATGTGAATGATTTGTATGAATTGGTCACGATCGAGTCCAACGTTTTGAATTGATGGCTGTACTATATATTAAAAAGAGGGCGCTCTTATCCAGAGCGTTCTTTTTTAGTTGACTTACAATGAAAAATTCTTTGATATAATTGACCACAGAAAGACTACCTATGCAGATAGGTAGCCCTTCTGTATTTGTTTTCTAAATTACCAAACAAAAGCGCTAGTGATGATAACCAGTAAAATGAACAGTACCAAGATTGCTGCTGAAGAAGTATAACCTACGCCAGTTCCACAACTCATCCGAATCAACCTCCAACTGAAAGTGATTTGTGTTTCGAGATAGCTTATGACTATTTTTGAGGAATGTTTGGGCGAATCGATTGATTGTGCTATTGTCCCTATTCTTGAAAAAATCGAGACTTTCTAGACGATTAAGGAGCATTGCCCATGCTAATCATGTAATCATAGCCCCCGTTAATTTAGTTATCTAGACGAAGGGAATTGGGGTGTTAATCAAATCTTGGAACCATACGATACGGATTTACGTTAATACATTTAGTCATAAATGACTATTTCAATAAGTTTAAACATGGAGGCAGAGAAGTTGTTACTTATATTGACGAGTATAGTAGTTGGAATTGTGTGCGTTATTGTTCTTTTTATAAATGTTTATCCTGTTTTTGGACGGAGACCTTCGAAGGAGAAGGCTCTGGCATTTTCTCGATCCTCTCAGTATTTGAATGGGAAATTCGAAAACCCAGTTCCTACTATGATGAATATGGGCTTCATGAATACCGTGGGGATCTTGCTCGATTTTGCGAAAAGCAGTCCTAATCGACGTCCAAAGACGAAATTTGCGATGGAAACCCCCAATTTGATCAAGGATCTGGAAACGAAAGTGACTTGGTTTGGTCATTCCGCTTCCTTACTTACGATCGATGGAAAAGCCTTATTATTAGATCCCATGCTCGGCAAAGCGCCTTCGCCGTTTCCGTGGTTCGGGAAGGGAAGATATAGCGGGGGATTGCCTTTTGAAATTGCGCAGCTGCCAGTGATTGATGCCGTTATTCTGTCACACGACCATTATGATCATTTGGATTATGGAACGATAATGAAAATAAAACATAAAGTGAACAAGTTTTTTGTCCCGCTTGGGGTTGGTGGTCATCTGATCAGATGGGGTGTGCAGCCTGAGAAGATCGAAGAGTATGACTGGTGGGATGAGTTTACGTTTGAAGGTTTAACGTTGGCTTGTACTCCTGCCACACACTTTTCGGGGAGAAGCATGACGGATCGCGGTGCAACCTTATGGTGCTCGTGGGTGATCAAAGGAAAGCAGTCCAGCATCTTCTTCAGTGGTGATAGTGGGTATTCCTCTCATTTCAAAAAAATTGGGCTTAAATATGGTCCGTTCGATCTTACTCTGATGGAGTGCGGTCAATACGATGATCGCTGGTCTGATATTCATATGATGCCGGAAGAAACGGTTCAAGCCCATATGGATGTGAAAGGGAAGCTGATGATACCGATACATTGGGGAGCTTTCACGCTGACCTTACATGACTGGACAGATCCGGTAGAGCGTGCAACAAGGGCCGCACATGATAACAAAGTGTCAATTGTCACACCGAAAATAGGGCAAACTGTTATCGTGAACGCCGCGGATCACCCGATAGAAACTTGGTGGAAGTAGAGGGGGCCATGCCAACTATACGACAGGAGTTACTTATTCATGCACCTATCGAGGTGTGTTTTGATTTGGCAAGGAGTATAGATATCCATGAGGAATCAACCTCCCATACGAAGGAAAGAGCGATAGCAGGCAGGACACAGGGGTTGATTGAGCGTGGAGAAACAGTGACTTGGGAAGCTTACCATTTTGGTATTAAGCAGCAATTGACTGCCCAGATTACTGAGATGGATAAGCCGCATTACTTTGTAGATGAAATGGTAAGAGGGGCGTTCAAGCGATTTCATCATACACATGAATTTGTAGCTGTAGAACAAGGCACTTTGATGGTGGATACGTTCGATTACACCTCACCTTTTGGAGGATTGGGGAAGCTTGTCGATCACTTGTTTTTAGCAAAATATATGACTCGATTTCTTGAAAAGCGCAATTACTACGTGAAGAAGATTGCCGAAGAGACAGCGAACTCTGCAAGGTCTCCAAGGTAAGAACTGGATACTAAGGCGGCCACATGGTATTATGGATAAGGCTGGTAGATCGAAGTGATCAGGAGAGAAGAAGAATCTATGGTTGAACAAAAAAGTGAACGAAAATTTCATTTTCTGGGTGTACTGCTTGGTGTAGCGGTTGATAACTTGGGGACTTTGATATCGACTGCGTTAATTGGCGGTATATATTTTGCTAATCGCCCGGTGGATGAGCAGGATGTAAATGTTATATATTCGAATGTAGGCCTATTACTTTTGCTTTTGGTAGTTGGTTTGTTCTGGTCGTTTCTTGGCGGATACATCGCCGCTAAGGTTGCGAAGCGTGCCGAATATTTCAATGCGGCCATTATTGGTGTCATCGGCGCTGCAATCGGATTTGATTCCATGTTAACCAATCATAGCATTCCGTTATGGTATGAGTTGATTGGCTTTATCGTCATCGTACCGATTTCATTATTAGGCGGATTCGTGGCCTTGAAGAGGAAAAAAGCCCCATTAAAATGAATGTTGGATCGTAAAAAAGAGACTCGGTGATGTCGATCACCGGGTCTCTTGGCGTTAATAGCACATTTAACTAGTTGTAGTTGCCATGTGGGCGAGCATGGTTGCCTTCACCTTGTCGATCGTTTCTTGTAAATTCATATTCTCAAAAACATGCTCACAATCCTTGCGGTAGGAGACTTCCTCTATGTAGTGATTCATGTAGTGGTCAATGACGTCAGTAGGCGTATTTCGAGCAAGCATACGTTCCATGATGGTTTGTTTGTTGACATAGATGAACAAGCGGATAGCTCTTTCTCCAAATGTATACTTGAAACGATTAGCTGCATAACGATTCACAATGACATAGATAAGTCCGTCTTTGCGAAGCGCTTCATCGATGTCCGCTTTCTTAATACCATAGAAATTCCCATTAATTTCAACAGTTTGAAAAAATTCACCTGCAATGTCACTATCGATGAACACTTTGCGTGAGATGAAATTATAATCCTTCCCGTTGATTTCTTTGGGTCTAGGTGTTCGAGTTGTGTAGGAGACGACAGATGAGAAACCAAGCTCTTTGGCAATGTGATGGGCAATTGTTTTACGACCAGAACCGCTAGTGCCAGTAAAGACAAACACCAATCCATTCGTTTCATGACTGCTCATATCAATTCCTCCTTCATATAATGAAAGCGTTATCTTGATAGATTCATTATAGTACGAAAATTCTGAAAATTAAAGAAATACTTTCTCGTTTTGATAGGAATCAAAGGGTAAAAATACGCTATAATAGTTAACATCACTTCGTTTAATTGAAAGGAACCTAACTATGCCTAAATATGCGAATTTAAGTGCGGAAGCAACGGAATTTTTACGTCAAAAAACGGGAAGCAGTCACTTAGAGTGCTATACCTATATTGACCCGGAGCGTGGGGAGGATAGTTTTTTTATCGTTAAAACGATCAACAAGGTCATTCAAGTTTCTTTTGCCGAAGTGACCTATAATCCAAGCAGTTACCAGAGTTTGATGGAAGGACTCTACCAGGCCATCTATGAATAAATACGTGACAACCCTATCGATAGATGGTAGGATGATCGTAATTGCATATCATAGGAATTAGGTGCCATAGATCCATTCGGGTGTATGGTTAAAAGGGAAGACCGGTGAAATACCGGCACGGACCCGCCACTGTAAAAATCGCCGTTTATTACGGTAACTCCTTGCAACATGCCACTGGGTAACAACCTGGGAAGGTGCAAGGGGATGATTAAGTCAGGAGACCTGCCTAATTCAACAACACAATAACCCTACGAGGAATTAGGGAGTGTTAGAGAGCGGTTACTTCTGGTTTTATTAACTGTAGTAATTTACCAAGCATTTCTAACATGACTTAATGTTAGGGATGCTTTTTTGTTTGTGTAATTATGGGGAAGGGTGATACAAATTGTCAGGAAAACTGCTCATTATCGGCTTTGGGCCGGGGAGTTTTGAACATATTACGAAGCGTGCACGGGAAGCGATTGGGGAAAGTGAAGTTATCATCGGATATAACACCTATGTGGATCTTATCGCAGGTCTGTTAACCGAACAGCAAGTAGTTCGAACAGGCATGACGGAAGAAGTGAGTCGTGCGCAAGAGGCTGTGCGGCAAGCGAAGCAGGGGAAGAAAGTTGCCGTTATTTCCAGTGGAGACGCCGGCGTGTATGGGATGGCCGGTCTTATCTATGAGGTATTGATGGAACAAGGCTGGACCCGTGAGAAAGGCGTTGAAGTAGAAGTGATTCCTGGCATTTCAGCTGTTCATTCGGCTGGATCTCTGTTAGGAGCGCCAATTATGCATGATTCTTGCACAATCAGCTTAAGTGATCATCTTACGCCATGGGAGCTGATTGCGAAGCGGGTGGAGGCAGCGGGGATGGCAGATTTCGTTATTGCCCTATATAACCCGCGAAGCGGTAGACGGACCAGACAGATTGTTGAGACTCAGCGCATCCTCCTAAAGTACCGTTCTCCTTTAACCCCTGTTGGGATTGTCAAAAGCGCGTATCGAGATCGTCAACATGTTGTTGTGACGACGCTTGCTGATATGCTGAATCATGATATTGGCATGTTAACGACTATCATTATTGGTAATTCCGCAACCAAGCTGTATGACGGTCTCATGATTACACCACGCGGTTATCAGCGGAAATACACATTAGGGGCTGAAACACAGCCGCTCAAACCACATCAAAGGTTGAAATCCGAGGCTGAGCCCTGGGCTTTGGAACAATTGGATGAGCAGGATTGGGATGAATCCATGGAGGAGTTCGATGAAGAAGATGAACTCTTAGATGATGAGGTCACAGAAATGAAAGAACCTTCCCAGCTGAAGTCATCGCCGAATTTGTCGCCTAGTAACTCCTTACAGCTTGCAATGGAAGCCTTGCAGCTAGTATCAGTATCCAAAGGGAATGAAGAGGTGCCATTTGAATTTGATGAGAAGCTGACTGCGACCCAATCTATCTTTGAGTTTGCAGTAAGCCCAGGTATCGCGAATAAAAAGTTAACAGCAGCCCAACTGTGTGCGTTAGGCGAGATTATTGGAGATCGTGGAGATATTGAATACTCACCGCATCATCAACTGATTGTTCGTGTGCAAACCAATAACCCTAAACAGATTACAACCGAACTAAGTGCACTTGGTTTATTATTATCACCGATTGGTGATGTTGCCCAGATCAAAGCATGCGACTTTTGTAATTTGGAAAAAGGTGAATCTATTCCTTATGCGGAAGCCATCCATCATCGGATTGGCAATCTAGAAGTACCTAAAGAGTTGAAAATTGGGTTCAACGGGTGTGGCATGGCTTGTTATGGGGCTGTTCAGCAAGATATCGGCATCGTCTACCGCAAAGAGAAATTTGATCTATTTCTTGGCGGAAAAACAGTAGGTCGAAATGCACATGCGGCTCAGCCTGTTGCAGAAGGAATTGATCCTGAGGAGCTTGTCGAATTAGTGGGCAGGATCGTAGAACGTTACCAAAAAGAAGGACATCCGAACGAGCGGTTTCATAAATTTTTCAAGCGTGTCAAAGAAATTGAAGGCTACCGCCATCAAGAAATGGTAGGTTTCGTTATCGAAAATGCCATTTGCGGCGATTAGAATTAGGGGGAAATAAAGGATGAATGCTGTTTTATTTGTGGGTCATGGGAGTCGGGAAGAAGGCGGGAATGAGGAAGTTCGCCTTTTTGTTTCAGAAATAGCGAGTAAGATGAAAGAGCAAATTGTGGAGACCTGTTTCTTGGAATTTGTTCAACCAACGATCATGCAAGGAATTGATCGCTGTGTAGAATTAGGGGCTACTCATATTGTGGTCATTCCGATTATCTTATTTGCGGCTGGGCATGCGAAAATTCATATCCCATCTGCTATTGATGATGCGAAATTAAAATATCCTTTGGTGAAATTTACATACGGTAGACCTATTGGGGTTCATGAACAAATTCTCGATATTTTATCCTCTAGGGTAGAAGATCTCGGAGTTCAAGTGAAAGAGGACTTAGGTGAAACAGCTTTACTTATTGTTGGGCGTGGAAGCAGTGATGCAGATGCAAATAGCGATCTGTTTAAAATCTCACGCTTATTTTGGGAGAAGCTTCAGGTGAAATGGGTAGAAACGGCCTTTATCGGAGTTACAGCACCTCTGATGGATGCTGGGATTGAGCGCTGTTTGCTGCTCGGCGCGAAGAAGGTAATCATTTTGCCGTATTTCCTGTTCACAGGCGTTTTGATTCAACGTATGGAACAAATGGTTCAAGGGTATCGGGAAACATATCCAGATAAACAATTCCAGATGGCTCCTTATTTCGGCTTCCATCCGCTGCTTCAAGAGATTCTGATTGGACGCGCGCAGGAAGCGCTTCAAGATGAAGTGAAGATGAACTGCGACATGTGCCAATATCGTCTAGAGGCGATGAAGCATATCGATCATCATCACCATCATGATCATGACGATCATCATCATCACGAACATGAGCACGATCATAAACACGAGCATGACCACGATCACGACCATCATGACCATGAGCATAAACACGACCACGATCACGATCATCACGACCATGATCACGACCATGCTCATTCAAGAGGTGACAAACGATGATTCTTGTTCTTGCAGGTACGAGTGACGCTAGGGAGCTGGCGTTAGGAATTCGCGCAGCAGGTTATGCTGTACTCACAACGGTTGTGACCGAAAGCGCAGCGAAGAGCATGGAAGCGGAAGGGCTTCCGGTACTCATAGGTCGCCTGACCGCGGAAGATATGAACCAGTTAATTCAAGATAAGGGCTTTCGCGTAGTTGTTGATGCGACCCACCCTTTTGCTGAGGAAGCGTCGAAGAATGCGATGGCGGCTGCTAAACTGGCAGCAGTACCTTATGTGCGTTTCGAACGTCAAAGCTTGTCCATCGAGCAAAGTACACTTGTAACGACCGTTGAAGATTATAAACAAGCTGCAGAGTTAGCGGCTGAGAAGCGTGGCAGCATTATGCTGACAACCGGCAGCAAAACGTTGAAGATTTTTGCTGATCGTCTGATTGGGCTTCCTGATACGAGGCTCATTGCACGGATGCTTCCACGCCAAGATAATATGGAGAAATGCGAAGAACTGGGTATTGAGCAGAAAAATATTGTGGCTATGCAAGGCCCTTTTTCCAAAGAGTTAAATAAAGCTCTTTATGACCATTACAAAGTTACTTTGATGATAACAAAAGAAAGCGGGAAAGTCGGTGCTGTGGATGAGAAGCTCGAAGCAGCGCTGGAAATGGGTATTCCGAGTATTGTCATAGGTAGACCGGAACTTGAATATGGGACGCTTTATTCTGACTTTCAAGGCGTTATTCAATTTATAAACGATAGCATTCATAAGGAGGGCTAAATACGATGGATTTTCACACGGATTTTAAACCGTTAACGGTACAACCGCAAGAAATTGAAGAGAAAAGCTTTGAGATGATTACAGAAGAATTAGGCGAGCATACATTTACTCCGGAGCAATACCCTGTTGTACAGCGTGTGATTCATGCCTCAGCGGATTTTGAATTAGGACGCAGTCTTGTCTTTCATCCGAGAGCAATCGAAGCGGGTATTGCTGCCATTCGAGCTGGCAAAATCGTTGTGGCCGACGTTCAGATGGTACAAGTCGGCATTAGTAAGCCGCGTATTGAGCAATTCGGCGGCGATGTTAGAGTGTATATCTCGGATAAGGATGTCATGGAGGAAGCCAAGCGTCTGAACACGACACGGGCGATTATTTCCATTCGCAAAGCGATTAAGGAAGCGGATGGAGCTATTTATGCCATCGGGAACGCACCGACAGCGTTGCTGGAGCTGATTCGACTCGTCAAAGAAGGAATCGCGAAGCCGGGGCTGATCGTCGGTGTGCCTGTTGGATTCGTTTCCGCAGCGGAATCGAAGGATGAACTGGCCAAGCTGGACATCCCGTTCATCACGAACATTGGCCGCAAAGGCGGCAGTCCCGTTGCCGTTGCAGCAGTCAACGCGCTGTCGATTATGGCGGCGCGTAAGGAGTAGCGCCTATGGAGGAAGTACCGGGCAAGCCCCTGCGCCACGGCTACACCACCGGCTCCTGCGCAACCGCAGGAGCCAAAGCAGCTCTAGTGGCGCTCATCGAGCAAGCGCCACAAACGCACGTGCACATCCGTATCCCCATCGGGGAGACAGTTGAGTTTGCCCTGCACAGCTGCGCATTCACGCAGCTGTGGGGCGAAGCCGCCCTCATCAAGGACGGCGGCGATGATCCCGATGCGACACACGGTGCGGAGATCATCGTGCGCGTAAGCTTCCGTGCCGAGCCTGGCGTTGGCATCGATGGAGGCATTGGCGTCGGGCGCGTGACGAAGCCCGGCCTGCCGATAGAGATCGGTCAAGCGGCGATCAACCCGGTTCCGCGGAAAATGATCCGCGAAACCGTGCAGGAAGTGCTTGACCATTACGAGATCGTGCACGGTGTAGACGTACTCGTATCTGTGCCCGCCGGCGAAGAAATCGCCAAGAAGACGCTGAATGGGCGTCTTGGCATCCTCGGCGGCATCTCGATTCTCGGCACCCGTGGCACGGTGGTGCCATTTTCGAGTGCGGCCTACAAGGCCAGTGTCGCACAAGCGATTCGCGTAGCCGTGAAATGCGGCTGCAAGCATCTGGTGCTCTCGACCGGCGGCCGGACGGAAATATTCGGGATTGGCATGTATCCCGCGCTTCCGGAGGAAGCTTTTATCGAGATGGGCGATTTCGTCGGGTTTGCTCTGATACAAGCCCAAAGACAAGGCATTCGTAAGGTGACGTTGGTCGGCATGATGGGCAAGTTCTCTAAGGTGGCACAAGGTGTGATGATGGTGCATTCGAAGAGCGCTCCGGTTGATTTTGGGTTTCTTGCGCAAGTCGCGATCGAATCGGAAGCGTCCGATGCGCTTGTTGAAGAAATCAGAGGTGCCAACACAGCCTCGCAGGTTGGAGATTTAATGGCATCTACGGGAAATTTGCGTTATTTTGAGCGGTTATGCGAGCGCTGCAACTTAGCTGGACTAGAAGAGGTTGCGAGAGACGGGTTTGATTTCATAGAAACAGTGATCATTTCGATGAAAGCCGAACTCTTAGGGAAATCGGCGATAGTGAAGCGAAGCGAGAATGGAGAGTTGACATACGAATGAGTAGAAGTGTGAAAGTGATTGGTATCGGCGATAACGGTATAGGGAGCCTGCTCCCTTTATATATCAAATGGATTAATGAAAGTGAAGTACTTGTAGGCGGAGAGCGGAATCTTGCCTTTTTTCCTGAATATAAAGGCGAGAAAATCGTCATAAAAGGCAGCTTGCCAGAGCTCATGAGTAAACTCCAGAAAGAAGAACGTTCCATTGTCATCTTGGCTTCGGGCGACCCGCTCTTTTATGGGATTGGCGGTTATGTAGAGAAGAAGCTGGAAGGTGTACAAATTTACCCGGCTGTTAGCTCAATTCAACTGGCTTTTGCCCGGATGGGGGAAAGCTGGCACGATGCTTATATCACAAGTGTTCATGGACGGAGCATCAAAGGCTTGGCGCAGCGAATAGACGGGAAAGACAAAGTGGCCCTGCTAACGGATGAAACGAATTCACCGAGTGCGATTGCGGCTTATTTGCTTTCTTTTGGCATGACCGAATATCGTGCCTTTGTGGCAGAGAATTTGGACGGAGCCGAAGAACGCTGTGGTTGGTACGATTTGGACCAGTTGGTCACGGAAACATTCTCACCACTTAATGTGGTTATTTTGAAAAGAGAAGCTCCAGGTCCTGTTTGGCCGCTTGGCATTGAAGATGATCAGTTCGCCCAACGCAAACCGGATAAAGGGTTAATCACGAAAAAAGAAATTCGCGTATTAAGCATCAGTCAATTAGCTTTACAAGTGGATAGTGTCGTATGGGATATTGGAACTTGTACAGGCTCTATAGCCATTGAGGCGGCACGCATAGCTCGTGAAGGTGCCGTATTTGCCATCGAGAAAAACGAAGACGATCTTCAAAATTGTCTGGAAAACAGCGCAAAGTTTCGTGTTGATCTTACAGCCGTGCATGGCAGAGCACCAAAAGGTCTCAATACCTTCACAGATCCGGATGCCATCTTTATTGGCGGCAGCGGTGGAGAGATGCAAGAGCTGCTAGAGATATGTGCAGCTAGACTGAAGCCGAATGGCAGGATTGTGTTGAATGCAGCAACAATAGAGACGTTATACGAGGCTGATAAGACGTTTGAGAAGGTTGGTTTTACAACGCAGATATCACTTGTACAAGTATCGCGCAGCAAGCCTATTCTTCATATGAAACGATTCGACGCACTGAATCCGATCTACATCATCACAGCACAGCGCAAGCAGACAGTAATAGAGGGAGGAACAGGCGATGAGTAATCTCGGTACGCTTTATGGTTTGGGTGTTGGCCCAGGCGATCCGGAATTAATTACGGTTAAGGCTTTTCGATTGTTAAAAGAATGCCCGGTCATCGCTTACCCAAGAAAGAAGCGTGGAGCCAAGAGCTATGCGCTCGCGATTACGGAGCTGTACGTGAATACGGAGCAAAAAGAGATGATGGGGCTCACTTTTCCAATGACAAGGGATAAAGAAGCGCTTGAAATACAGTGGACGAAAACTGTTGAAAGTGTTTGGACACATTTGGTGCAAGGGAAAGATGTTGCCTTCGTGACGGAGGGCGACCCGATGATTTATAGCACCTACATTCACTTGATGCGTCTTATGAATGAACGCCATCCTGAAGTAAAGGCCGTCTCCATTCCAGGGATTTCTTCGATTAACGCGTCTGCTTCCCGTTTGGGCATCCCCTTAGCGGATGGAGATGAGCAAATTGCCATCGTCCCGGCTATGGACGACTATAACAAGATGCGTAAGGCCATTGAAGAACATGATTGTGTCGTGTTTATCAAGGTCGCTAAAGTGATAGATTTGATGCTATCTGTACTTCGCGATCTCGGACTCGTAAATAAAGCATCCGTTTTAACCAAAGTCACTTCCTCGGAGGAAGAAATTTGGCGTAATGTGGAAGAGCTGCAAGGACGAGAATTAGAATATTTAACCCTAATGGTGGTGAGAAAATAGATGAAACTCTATATTATTGGCGCGGGACCAGGAGATCCGGATTTGATCACAGTGAAAGGGTTAAAGCTTCTTCAACAAGCTGATGTTGTGATGTATACTGACTCTCTTGTGAATGAAGAGTTGATCGCTAAGGCGAAGCCTGAAGCAGAAGTACTGAAAAGCTCCGGCATGGAGTTGGTGGAAATGGTTGGTATCATCGTCGACCGCCTTAAACAGGGGAAGATGGTCGTGCGTGTGCATACCGGAGATCCGGCTATGTTCGGTGCAACGATGGAGCAAATCGCTCTGCTGCGTAAAGAAAACATTGGCTATGAAATTATTCCAGGCGTAAGCTCCGTTTTCGCATCAGCCGCGGCTGTTGGCGCAGAGCTCACGATTCCAGATCTTACCCAAACAGTTATTCTAACTCGAGCGGAAGGCCGTACGCCGGTACCGGAGCTTGAGAAATTGCGCGATCTTGCTGCACATCATTGTACAATCGCTTTGTTCCTGAGTGCTACTTTAATCAAGAAAGTCGTTAGTGAGTTTGTTGAGGCAGGTTGGAGCGAGGAGACACCTGTTGCGGTTGTTCAGCGTGCTACTTGGCCGGATCAGCTAATCGTTCGTACAACGGTAGGAAAGCTGGAAGAGGATATGCGAAGCCATGGTATCCGTTCGCATGCGATGATCTTGGCAGGTTGGGCGCTGGATCCGGAAATTCACGGCAAAGAGGAGTATCGCTCCAAGTTATACGATAAATCATTTACTCACCGCTTCCGCAGAGGTGTGAAGCCATGACGATTAGTCTTCAAGAGGGAGTCATTCCTGTTATACGACAACAAAATGACTATGCGATCGTAGCTATAACGAAGCATGGTGTCGAGATCGCACGCAAGTTGAATGAGCGAATGAGCGGCACGGATGTATATTACATGAGCAAATTCGTCAAAGGTGATGAAGAGCAGCGCTCGATTCAACTTTTTACAGGAAGTGTTCGGTTACTATTTCCTGCCTTATTTCCTGCATACAATGGACTTATTATCATTATTTCACTAGGTGCCGTCGTGCGTATGATCGCTCCCTTACTTCAGGATAAGAAGAAAGATCCTGGTGTTGTTGTTATTGATGATAACGGGGAGCATGTCATCAGCATGCTTTCTGGGCATTTGGGCGGGGCTAATGAGCTAACCCACGAGGTTGCAGCTGCTATTGATGCAAGGGCAGTTATTACTACGGCATCGGATGTTCAGAAAACGATTCCTGTTGATCTCTTCGGCCGCCGTTTCGGCTGGGTTTGGGATTCGGCAGATAAACTGACCCCAGTCAGCGCTGCTGTCG
This sequence comes from Paenibacillus sp. JT22N1, assembly GCF_059692155.1. Classification (NCBI taxonomy): domain Bacteria; kingdom Bacillati; phylum Bacillota; class Bacilli; order Caryophanales; family Paenibacillaceae; genus Paenibacillus; species Paenibacillus sp. JT22N1. Next base: position 342,053 of record NZ_JCAUAW010000006.1, on the reverse strand, counting down.
TCAATGAAGAGCGAATTGCTGTTATTCAGGAGTCGGGTGAACCGAACTGGTGGACGCACGAGCGACCCATACCCGATAATATTAAGCGGTTCACATCGATTTCGGATGGTCGAGCAAGCGAGCCGAATGCTGTCCTGCTCATCACACATCGTCTTCTGGGACCAGAAGAGGAAAGCATTCTAACGAACGGTGTGATGTACAGACCGAAAGTTATCATTCTCGGAATAGGCTGTAACCGGGGAACTTCAGCGGATGAAATTGAACAAGTCATACAAGTAACACTTGAAGAGCTGTCATTTTCAATACGAAGCGTGAAAGCAGTCTGCACGATCGATTTGAAGAAGGACGAAGTAGGTTTGCTCGAGGTTACCCGTAATTACGGCTGGGAGTTCATTACCTATACACCTGAAGAGTTGAACACCGTGACCGTCGAGGCACCTTCCGAGACTGTGTATCAGTTTACAGGGGCGTATGCGGTAAGTGAGCCGGCTGTTAAGCTTTACACGGGCCAAGACAAACTAGCATTAGTTAAGAAAAAATCAGGAAATGTCACAATTTCCGTGGGATTGCTCGACTTTATTGGTTCTGCTCCATTCGAACGAGGTGACTTGTGATGGCTCGGCGGATTGTCATTGCAGGTACAGGCAGTGGTGTAGGGAAGACCACCTTGACCATCGGCATTATGGCCGCTCTACAGAAACGAGGAATTACGGTTCAGGGATTTAAGTGTGGTCCCGATTATATTGATCCAACGTATCATTCGGCAGTTACGGGAAGGCCTTCACGCAACTTGGATTCATGGATGACTGGGCGTGAAGCGGTGAAGGAAATATTTGAGCGCGGAAGTCAAGCTTCAGATATATCGATTATCGAAGGTGTAATGGGGATGTTTGATGGCAAAAACCCAATGACTGACGAAGGCAGTACCGCGGATATAGGACGCATTCTAGGTGCTCCGATCGTGTTAATTGTCAACATTGCCAGTATGGCAAGAAGCGCCGCTGCGATCGTGAAAGGCTTTCAGCAGTTTGGTCAAGGCGATAACATTGTAGGTGTCATTGCCAATCGAGCAGGCAGCGAAGGGCATTATAAGATGGTTAAGCAAGCTATCGAGCAGGAATGCGATGTTCCTGTCCTTGGGTATTTGCCACGTGACGCGAACATTGAACTTCCCGAAAGGCACTTAGGTCTGGTTCCGTCGATTGAGCGAGGCGAACTTCGACCTTTCTTTGAGCTTTTGGCTGACAAAGTGACGGCACATATAGATTTGGACCTATTGTTGGATTTAGCCGCAGCTGAGCCAATAGATTGTAAGTCCGTTTTGTTTACAAGCAATGATCAACTTGAGGCACCTAAACGGGTTAAAATCGCGATCGCCAAAGATGCCGCATTCCACTTTTATTATCCGGAAAATCTGGAACTGTTAGAGGCAGAAGGTGCGGAATGTGTATTCTTTTCGCCGCTTGCAGGTGAAGAGGTTCCTGCTGATGCGGATGGACTTTACATTGGTGGAGGGTTTCCTGAGGAATTCGCAGAGCGATTAGCTGCCGAAGAAGTGGTTAAGGCCTCAGTTCGCAGCCGAATTGAGGAAGGTATTCCGACACTCGCTGAATGCGGTGGATTTATGTTCCTCACGGAACAAATTGTAGATACTACAGGAAATGAATTTCCAATGGTTGGCATGATCCCCGGAAAAGTCACCATGCAGACGAAGTTAGCAGCTCTAGGTTACCGCGAGGCTACAGGTGTAGAGGAAAACTTCTTGCTGCCAGCAGGTGAACAGGCTCGCGGCCATGAATTTCATTATTCAACTTTTCAAGCTAATGAGGGTGCGGATGTGAAGCCTGCCTTTCAATCGAAGGGTAGGCTTGGAACCAAAGCAGATGGGTATCTCACCGGGAATCTTGTTGCCGGTTATACACATTTGCATTTCGCATCTAATCCGAACATGGTGAAGGAATGGATTCAAGCGTGTAAGAAGTATCAACAAAGTCGTAACTAACAATGAAACCCCTTAGCTGAGTTAGCTAGGGGGTTTCGTCATGCCATTATTTTATGAATGTAAGAGCTTGATCCGCAATTGAATATTTGTAACGGTCAAGACAGTTGCAAAGGTAATCTTTGCGACAGATCGGGCAAGGTTCTTTCATCAATCTATTCAAATCAGTCACTTTGCCGATACCGGTTTCGGAATCTCTTTCGAAGAAAAGACGGCATTTATTGCGGTCTTTCAGTGAGACAACGACTTCGAAAAGACCATTTTTTTTGTTATCACTAACTATTGTTGCATCTACTACCTGCGGATCGTATGCCATGGTAATTCCTCCTAAGAGTTTTGCTTTAGCAAAACTTTCTACGTAAGCTTAAGCATAAACTAGCATTTTCGTATAGGGATCTCTGACCTGCGATCAAAGTCTCACCTCGTTGTTTAGCTTGTGCGCATTAGTATATTATATAAATAAAAAAGATTTAATTCAATAGGAGGGCCTACACTCGTGATTATGGACTATTGTGAGCAGGAAATGACTGAAGGGAAGGTACAGCTGCACATCGGCCTTCAATTTGAAGATGAGCCAGATTCCTTATATGTAGCGGAGTTAGAGCTAGGAGAAAACGGAGTTGTACGGGAGTGGAAGCTGTACTTTAACGGGTTTGATTGTAACTATACCTTTCGTCCTGTGGAAAGAGAAGCGTTAGTCCGTTATGCAGCCGAACAAGGAATCACGATCCATGAGCTTAATGAAGCATGAAAAAAGGAATCGTCACCATGCGAATGGTTCAAATTCCTTGATTTGTGTTTATGATTTTGTTTAGTTAGCAATTGTTTCAGTGTAGGCGTCGTTTTGGTTAATGGGTTGACTCCATGCCAATGCAGTCGATGGATAGCAGGATCGAGCTTGCCTTCGCGTAAACTTCGTTGTCGATTTTTTTGTGCTTGAGTTCGTGACATTAGGATTCCTCTTTTCCTCTTATAAATTTGATTGTCATTCAAGTTAATTTTAAAGAATCATTTGGCCTGGAGCAATGGAAAGTTTTCTTATAACTTATAAATTCAACTCATTTTAGAAAAGGGTGATAGCTTTGCGTATTCAAATTCAACTAGCCGTGTCAGGCGAAATGGTTAAGCAGGATGTACTTGAAATAGCGGAATATAAACTTGGTGAAATGACAGACGAAGAAATCGAAAGTGCGATTGAAATAAAAATCCGCACATGGGTAGATCGCATGGTGCAAGTTGAATGGGAAGTTCTTGAATAACGAAGCATGGAACTTTGATTGAATAGAGCTCCGAAGAGGATGAATCCCCTTCGGAGCTCTTTGTGTGCAATTTTATGTATGTTTAGTGAATGATGTTGCCCACTCCTGTCTTTTGCAAGGCGTGCTCCCAGCTAGGGTAGTAATACAGGGCGTTTTTCATAAGGTCAGGATGCAGCTTCTTCACATTTTTTTTGGCTAGCGACTCCCCGGTGTTGTGAAGCTGTACAATGTGGCCTAACACTTCGTCTGCGCTCATGTTTAGCTCCATGGATGTTTCATCTCCTTTCAATAAGAATATAACCCAATACTTGCCATTGGATGGGTAAAATATACATAGAATATAGTGGCAAAGGGCAAAATAAGTAGGCCAAGAGACGAAAGGAAAGTCGGTGTCTATCATGAATTGGCCCTCGTTGTCATTGTTTTCTTCGAAGCCGCTGCCGCTCTGCAAAGGGAAGATTAGCGTAGGGGCGATTACGAAAGTATTGCTGCGTGATTTGCCGCCAGGCCGAATCGTTGTTCTTCAGCACCGTGACCTAGATGAAGTCATTGCACAGGAGCTCATCGATCGTAAAGTCAAAGCGATCATTAATTGCCACCAAACGATGAGTGGCACATATCCGACCCAAGGACCCCTGTTGTTGCTGCAGCAGCATATACCGATTTGGGAAGTGGAGTCGTCGGCGTTCGAAGTCTTTGAATCGAATAAGGAAATTGCGATTTATGAGGATAGAATTATCGTCGAAAATCAGCATATCTCCTGTACCGCATTTACACGTGAGAATTGGATTAGCTTGCAGCAGCTTGCGAATGATCAATCGACAAGGCTATTAGAGCAATTTATTGATAATACGTTAACCTATGCAATTCGGGAGAAGCGAGCTCTTATGGAGCCACTGCCCTCATTACCCCTAAGGGTGAATTGTGAGGGTAAGCATGTGTTGGTTGTTTCCAGAAGGAAAGGATATAAGAAGGATTTACTAGCCGCAAAAGCATTTATCTCAAAGGTCAAGCCGATTCTGATTGGGGTGGATGGGGGAGCCGACGCACTGCTGGAGTGCGGTTATCAGCCGCATCTTATTGTAGGCGATATGGATAGTGTGACGGATCAAGCACTTTCATGCGGCGCGGAGCTAATTGTCCATGCTTACCCGAATGGAACGGCACCGGGAATGGCTCGATTGACTGCATTAGGGTTATTCGCGCACGTACTGCCTTGCTTCGGAACCAGTGAGGATGCGGCGCTCTTACTTGCCTTTGAGCAGCGAGGGGAGTGGCTAGTTACGGTTGGTGCACATACCCACATGATTGATTTTCTGGAAAAAGGAAGGGAAGGCATGGGAAGTACGCTTCTTGTTCGGATGAAGGTAGGGGCGCGTTTGGTTGATATCAAAAGTATAGGCGCCCTGTATAAGCAGCCATATCTATGGACGAAAGAGGCAGGTACCACTGTTTTTCTTTCACTTTTCTTTATTGCTTTAGGGCTTTTTCAGCTTCACTGGATTTTAAAACGAGTTACTCACGTTGTTTGGAAGCTTGGAGGTGAAGGATGAAGCCATATCTATCCATCATTATTCCAGCTTGGAATGAAGCAAGCACGATTCCGAGTACACTTCAACATCTGTTGAATCAGGCCGACTTCATTAGGGGGGCGGGCATGAGATTCGAAATTATTGTGGTCGACGATGGCAGCATCGATAATACCTACGAGGCTGCTTGGCCTTGGGTGGACAAGCTGGTCAAGCATGATCGCCGCCGCGGCAAAGGAGCGGCGATGCAATCAGGTGTCGCCAAGGCACGCGGCGACCTGCTGCTCTTCCTTGACGCCGACCTGCAGCATACAGCCGGAGAGGCGCTCATCCTCATCGAGCCGCTGCTGCGGCGCGAAGCGGATATGGCGATAGCGAAGCTGCCGCCGTCCACCGCCAAAGCAGGCTTCGGCTTGGTCAAGGGCTTGGCTCGCCGCGGTATTCACAGGCTCAGCGGCTATAAGACCGAAGCTCCCTTGTCGGGACAGCGCGCGGTGCGTGCTGATCGGCTGCGGGAGCTTGGAGGGTTCGCGCACGGCTTCGGCGTGGAAGTCGCGCTAACGATCGATGCGGTGCGGCATGGCCTGCGCATCGTTGAGCTGGACGTGCCCATCACGCACCGTGAAACGGGGCGGGATTGGCACGGGTGCGTGCACCGCGGCAAGCAGTTCGCCGAGGTCGGTTTGACGCTGCTGACTCGCTGGAAGGGGAGGAAGCGGGTATGGTTCTCATCGGATCGATCTTCGATCTGATTGTGCTTGGAGCGGCAGGGTGGTGGATGCTGCCGCATGTAAGGCGCTTTCTGGAGGCCCACGGGCAGGTGGGGCCGAACTATCTTGGCCATACCATCCCTCGCGGGATGGGGGTCGTTCTTTGGTTGCTCTTATGGCTTCAGGAGCTGGTTCTTCAAGGTGCTGTAAGGTTAGAATCTTCAGGCTTGATGGGCGAAAACGCATTGCTGAAAGAGCTTAGTTCCCTTGAAGTGAATAATCGAGTATTCACTTTTACCGCTACATTCATTTTTTTATTAGGTTGGACAGATGATTTAATAGGTAGTAAAGCCGTAAAAGGTCTTAAGGGACACTTCCAATATTGGATGGAGTCAAAGACTTTATCGATGGGAGCCGTTAAGGCGTTAGGCACATTAACAATTGCCGCATGGCTTGTTGTAGCGGTCGGAAACGATCAAACCCCTATCTGGCAGATGGGGGTAGAGCTTATACTGCTGATACTAATGACGAATACCTTGAACTTGCTTGACGTTCGTCCAGGTCGTTCATTAAAAGCATTTTTGGGTAGTTCTTGTGTGGTATTGTTTGTGGGCTTGTATTTTTTGGACTTGGAAATGAGTGTGCTTTTTCCAATGATCCCGGTATGCATGGGTGGATTGATCCTTTATAGCCTTGATATTCGAGGCTTCGGGATGCTTGGTGATGCCGGATCGAATCTACTTGGTTTTACATTAGGTTATGGAATCATCATGATCTTGCCTTGGGAAGCACAATGTGTGATTGTTGCTGTAATCGGCTTCCTTCATAAACAAGCGGAGGTGAGTTCCATTACGCAAATGATAGAACAGAACCGATTCCTTCATTGGTTAGATCGTTTAGGCCGGACTTGAAAGTTCGGTCTATTTGCGGCGATTTGGTTTAAATCTTGGTGCTACATAATTTCGTTTACGATCACGGAAAAACGTCCATCCCCCAATAAAAGCAACACCTAGAAGAAACAAAATAAGCCCAAGGATAAATTTTCCCCACAGGATATGACCGTCCGTATCGAATTGAGCGAAAAAGGCGTCCTTCATGGCAAGGAATCCATAGGTCGCTGTCAAACCGGGAATAACGAGAAGAAGAATAGCAATAAATCGATAAAATGGTGCTCTCATAGCTGCTCCTTACTTTGCATGATACATGTTTTTCTATCATCATACTCTGAATCTGTTAGTGTGTCTAATTCACAAATAAGACTATGATTTGGTAACCAAAAAAGGGTAATATAATAGAGAGAAGTGTACACATATGAGGTAGTAATCGTTTAATAGGGAGGAAATACATAATGAGTGAACATAGATATGATGTCGTAGTTCTTGGTGGTGGTATTGGAGGTTATACCGCGGCTATACGGGCTGCACAATTAGGGAAAACGGTGGCTGTCGTGGAAAGGGACAAGCTTGGAGGCACTTGTTTACATCAAGGTTGTATTCCAAGTAAATCTCTCCTTCGGAGTGCTGAAGTATACGCAACAATGAAGAAAAGTGAGGAATATGGCATTTCTGCGGAATCCATTGAAGTGAAGTTTGACAGTGTGCTGAACCGTAAGCAACGTATTGTTGATCAACTGCATCAAGGACTGCAATTCCTGATGAAGAAAAATAAAATCACGGTCCATTACGGCAATGGCCGCATAATTGGACCTTCTATCTTTTCACCACGCAGCGGTGCTGTTTCTGTAGAGAAGGAAGACGGGGATATCGAAACGCTTCTATCGAGTAATTTGATCATTGCTACAGGCTCCAGACCGCGTAGTTTACCAGGATTAGAGATCGATGGTACCCATATTTTAACGAGTGAAGACGCTTTGCGTATGGAGAACCTTCCAAAGTCAATCATTATTGTCGGTGGCGGTGTGATCGGTGTAGAATGGGCTTCGATGCTGAGCGATTTCGGCGTGGCGGTTACCATAGTTGAGCTGGATAAACGATTAGTGAGCTTAGAAGATGCGGATATCTCCAAAGAGCTGGAGCGCTTGTTTAAGAAACGCGGCATTAACCTGGTTACTGGTGCAAAAGTACTTCCTGATTCCGTGAAGGTGACGGAAGGCAGTGTTACTTTACAAGCGGACAAGCAAGGAGAGATTGTTGAATTAACGGCAGATAAGGTACTTGTATCTGTTGGGCGCGTAGCCAATATTGAGGGAATCGGGCTTGAAAATACAGATATTAAAATAGATAAAGGTACAATTCGTGTGAATCGGTTCATGCAAACGACAGAATCACATATCTATGCGGTTGGCGACGTTATTGGAGGACTCATGCTGGCTCATATGGCCGGTCATGAAGGGATTTTGGCAGCTGAACACCTGGCCGGTCAAACTCCGCATGAGCTGCAAGCGCATCTCGTTTCAAGATGTACGTATACAAGACCGGAGATAGCTAGTGTTGGTTGGACCGAACAACAGGCTGTCGACCAAGGACACAAAGTGAAAATTGGCAAATTCAGTTTCAAAGGGATTGGAAAAGCACTTGTATATGGAGATACAGATGGGTTCGTAAAGGTAATCGCAGATAGCGAAACGAATGACATTCTGGGTGTGCACATGATTGGACCGCATGTGACTAACAGCATATCCGAAGCAGCACTTGCCCAGGTACTGAATGCGACGCCTTGGGAAGTGGGCCAAACCATCCATCCACATCCTACTTTGTCGGAAGCATTAGGAGAAGCGATGTTGGCTGTCGATGGGATTGCAATTAGCGGATAAAAATTGTAATCATAAACATTTGCGTTTATAATAAGCATATAGAGTCAAGTACTAGGACCAGGTAATAAATTTATGTGGTACCTAAAATTTCTAAAGGAGGCAACCTCCATGTCTATTGGTCAACTATATAAACATAGAAGTTTAGGTTTGTCTGACGACGAAGCCGTTCGTATGTATACAGTCATGAGTCTTGCTGCTAAATATGATGAGCGAGCTTTCATGCTTCAACGCGCAGGTAAAATACCTTTTCACGTATCTGGAATGGGACAATATGCCGGTCAGGTAGGGATGGCATTTGCGATGAAAGCGCAAAAAGATTATTTCTTACCCTATTATCGTGACTATGCGTTTGTACTATCTGTAGGCATGACTGTGAAGGATTTAATGCTTGCGGTTTTTTGTAAAGCAGAAGACGTCAACAGCGGTGGAAGACAAATGGCTGGTCACTTTGGCGATAAGAAAAATCATATAGTCACAGGGTCGTCCCCTGTTACGACCCAGGTGCCGCATGCTGCTGGTATCGCGCTTGCTGCCAAAATGAAAAAGCAAGACTTCGTCACATTTGTTTCCTTCGGTGAAGGATCAAGTAATCAAGGGGATTTCCACGAAGGCTGTAATTTCGCGGGTGTTCATAAACTTCCTGTTATTTTCGTTTGTGAAAATAATCAATACGCGATTTCCGTTCCTCTTCATAAACAAGTGGCAGGGAAAATCGCTGATCGTGCGCTGGGGTATGGGTTCCCAGGTATTCAAGTAGATGGCAGTGATGTATTAGAAATGTATCGGGTGACAAAGGAAGCAAGAGAAAGAGCAGCTCGTGGCGAAGGTCCAACGCTCATCGAAATGATTTCCTATCGACTCATGCCTCATTCAACGTCGGATGATGACATGCTGTACCGGACGAAAGAAGAAGTTGAACAGAACCGTCAAAAAGACGGCATCCTTAAGTTCAAAGAATATTTAATGGAATGCGGACTATGGAGTGAAAATCAAGATAGTGACCTTCAGGAACGGCAAAAGCAAGAGATTAATGAAGCTACAAAGTATGCAGATCTCGCGCCTTATCCAAAACCGGAAGATACGCTCCTTCATGTTTACGCGGAAGGAGATGACCAATAAATTATGGCTGTAATTACATATTTGGAAGCAATCCGCTCTGCCATGCAGGAGGAAATGCAGCAGGATGATAACGTCTTCGTACTAGGTGAAGATGTTGGTAAAGGTGGTGTCTTGAACACGACCAAAGGGCTGCGTGATTTGTTTGGTGAAGAGCGTGTTCTAGACACGCCGCTAGCAGAGTCTGCTATCGTAGGTGTGGCAATTGGTGCGGCGATGTATGGGATGAAACCGATCGCCGAAATTCAGTTTGCTGATTTCATCTTTCCAGCAACGAATCAAATTCTTAGTGAAGCGGCTAAGATTCGTTATCGTTCTAATAATGACTGGACATGCCCGATTGTCATTCGTGCTCCATACGGAGCGACCGGAGCAGGTGCCTTATACCATTCCCAATGTCCGGAATCTGTTTTCTTTGGCACGCCGGGTGTTAAGATCGTAGCGCCTTCGAATCCATATGATGCTAAGGGTCTGCTGAAGGCAGCAATCCGAGATGCAGATCCTGTGTTATTCTTCGAGCACAAGAAATGCTATCTGGCGTTATCTGCGGACGTGCCAGATGACGATTATATCGTGCCGATCGGCAAGGCTGACATCAAGCGCCAGGGTACGGACATTACGGTCATTGCCTACGGTATGGTTGTAAATTATGCATTACAAGCAGCTGAAGAGCTTGCGAAGGAAGGCATTTCCGCACACGTACTTGACCTGCGCTCCCTACAGCCACTTGACAAAGAGGCTATTTTGGAGGCCGCAAGGAAAACAGGCAAAGTGCTCATTGCCCATGAAGACAACAAAACAGGCGGCGTTGGAGCAGAAGTGTCGGCGATTATCGCCGAAGAAATGTTGTTCGAGTTAGATGCGCCTATTGCAAGACTTTGTGGTCCAGACGTTCCGGCAGTGGGCAGCAATCCACCCATGGAGAAATTTTTCCTGCTCAATGCAGATAAGCTGAAGGATGCTATGCACCAGCTTGCTATGTTCTAATTTACAGATCTCATTTCCTGAACTTAGGAGGTACACCCATGAACCAAACGAACAGCCGACTAACCGAGGTTACGGTTCCGCATCTAGCGGAGAGCCTCGTTTCGGCTACAATAGGCAAATGGCTCAAGAAGCCTGGCGATTATATCGAACAATACGATGTGCTTTGTGAGCTTTTCACTGAGAAAGTGAATACGGAAATGCCTTCACCAATTGAAGGTACACTTGTAAAAATTATTGTCGGCGATGGCGAGACAGCTGCTGTTGGCGAAGCCATTTGTTTGATTGAAGAGCCGGGTGCAGCTTTAGCTAACGGAGCATCAAACGTAGGAGTTGCAACTGCTAGTCATGCTGGAGCCGCGCTGGTGGAAGACTCAGACCAAAGCATGCGTGGTCGTTATTCTCCAGCTGTGCACAGGCTTGCGCAAGACAATCGTGTAGATTTGTCACGTGTTGCAGGGACGGGGCTTGGCGGAAGGATTACGCGTAAGGATGTTGAGCAATTCATCGCCTCCGGTGGAGCGAATGCAGCTCCTGCCGCAGTGCAAACGAATCAACCGGCAGCTGCTGTTGTTCCTCAAACCGCTCCACCCGTTGATTCGCAGCAGGCTCACCAGCCTGTTCGCAGCTCTGGCATCCATTTATCCGCCAATCCGCAAACGCCGCTGATTGAAGCGGAAGGACATTCATTGGACGCTCGCAATGAGCATTTCATCGATGTCACGCCAATGCGCAATGCCATTGCTTCAAAAATGCGCCAGAGTGTAACAGAAATTCCGCATGCTTGGACAATGATTGAGGTCGATGTAACGAATCTTGTTGTTCTGCGGAATAAAGTGAAAGACGAGTTTATGCGCCGAGAAGGCATAAACTTAACGTACTTAGCATTTATGCTGAAAGCGGTCGTCAATGCCATTAAGGATTACCCGATCATCAACTCCGTCTGGGCCGTAGATAAAATTATCGTGAAACGCGATATTAACATTTCGTTGTCCGTAGGAACGGAAGATTCGGTCTTGACGCCAGTCATCAAAAAAGCGGATCAAAAAAATATCGCAGGATTAGCCAGAGAAATTGATGAATTGACGAAGAAAACACGCGCGGGGAAATTATCGCTGAATGATATGGTTGGCGGGACATTTACTGTGAATAATACAGGCTCCTTCGGTTCGATTCTGTCTTATCCGATCATCAACTACCCGCAAGCAGCTATTGTGACCTTCGAATCGATTGTGAAGAAGCCTGTCGTTATTCAAGATATGATTGCGGTTCGTTCGATGGTTAACCTTTGTTTGTCACTGGATCACCGTATTCTTGATGGTGTCATCTGTGGCAGGTTCTTACAGAGAGTGAAAGAAAATTTAGAAAGCTATAACGCGGATACAAAGATTTATTAAACTATGAATCAAAAAATAATCCCGCAGTAAACAATATGCTTGATAACACCATCGTGATCAGCATAAGGTAAATCACGATTTTAAACCAACGCTTATTCTGTAACAATGAAGATTCACTCCTTTTTCGTAAAAAAGCTTGTACAGTTTTATTGTAACTCATAGTGTGTATCGGAGGAAAGTACATGATTCAGCAAAATCGATTGGTGGAAGAGTTCATCTCCCTTGTGCAAGTAGACAGCGAGACGCGATTTGAGCAGGAGATTTGTGTCGTTCTTAAAGAAAAGTTTAGCCGTTTAGGGTTGCATGTCGTGGAAGATAATTCGATGGCGAAAAGCGGCCATGGATCAGGAAATTTGATCTGTACACTTGAAGCAACTGACAGCAATGCAGCTATTCCGACCATTTTCTTTACTTCTCATATGGATACGGTAGCTCCTGGGAAAGGTATCAAGCCGCAAATTGGCGAAGATGGCTATATCCGCAGCGACGGAACGACGATCCTTGGCAGCGATGACAAAGCCGGTATCGCGGCGATGATAGAAGGCATACAGGTTTTAAAAGAGCAAAACATCCCACATGGCCGCGTTCAATTGGTTATTACGGCAGGGGAAGAGAGCGGCTTGAAAGGCGCCCGCGCCATGGATCGCAGTGTTATGGAAGCTGAGTTTGGCTTCGCACTTGATTCGAACGGCAGCATTGGCGATATCGCAACAGCAGCGCCTGGACGCGCAGAAATTGAAATTATTTTCCACGGAAAGTCAGCTCATGCCGGCGTTAATCCTGAAGATGGCATCAGTGCCATCCAAGTAGCGAGTAAAGCGGTTTCGCGTATGTCGCTCGGTCGAATTGACAGCGAAACTACTGCGAATATTGGCAGTTTCTCAGGCGTAGGTCCTTTGAACGTGGTATGCGATAAAGTGAAAATGGAGGCGGAAGCACGCAGTATCGTTCAGCACAAGCTGGAAGCGCAAATCGCCTCGATGAAAGAAGCTTGCGAATCAGCAGCAGCTGATGCTGGCACCACTTGTGAGTTTAATGCGGATATTGTATATGCCTCCTATATGCATGATGACTCTGCTCCAATTGTACAATTGACCGCTAGAGCACTCTCAACAATGGGATTGACGGCTCGAACATTCCACTCCGGTGGCGGCAGTGATGCGAATATCTTTAACGGAATGGGCATACCAACGGTTAATCTCGCTGTTGGTTATCATGAAATCCATACAACAAAAGAACATATTGCCATTAGTGATTTAGTCAAAACGGCTGAATTACTCGTTGCTCTCGTGAAGGAAGCTGCGAAAGTTTAATTCACCATTTTCTAGAGAACCGATTAGTCTGCCAATGTCATGGCATGGCTGGTCGGTTTTTTTATTCACTCACCCGATATAGTGGGGTAAAACTAAATCAATCCACATATGCTTCGAGTAAGACACGTCCAGGAAGGGGAAACTGGCTTGATGATACGGGATGAGGGTACGGTTGCGGATATTATTTCGGTCAGAGAGGGACTTCAGATAGTTACTGTATGGATGCGGAGCGGTGCGCTTGAGCGCGCTGTACACTACACCGATATTATGCCTTTGTTAAGTCCTGGGGACGTGGTTAATTTAAATGTAACAGCCATGAAGTTGAGGTTAGGTTCAGGGGGATTTCATATCGTAATATCAATTCTTGACCGAAAATCGGATCACCATTCAGCATCTAAACCTTCAAATGGACACATCATGAAGCTCAAATATACCCCGATGCAGCGAAGTGTGTTCGCTATTGAAGAGCCTGCCAGCTCGTTTCATTCTGTGTTTCAAGGTGACATGAATCTAGAGGGGATGCCCGTCTTACTGGGAGAATTGCACAGTATGCTGCCTGTCGTGATGTGCTGGATTAGATATCGACATCAACAAAGAAAATCATCTGATCGTGCTTTGGAGGTAGCCTATATCATGACAGATGGGGGTGCTCTTCCACTCTCATGGAGTGAGCATGTGGCCATACTTGAGGGGATGGAATGGCTTAAAACCACGATTACTTATGGTCAAGCCTATGGAGGTAAGGTGGAGGCGGTAAACAAATTTAGCGCATTAGTTGCCGCAAAGCATGTAGCCAAAGCAGATATTAGCATTGTAACCATGGGGCCAGGCATCGTGGGAACGAATACCCGATACGGTTTTTCAGGTCTTGAGGTTGGTGAACTCGTAAATGCTGTATACGCTCTTGGTGGGATTCCAGTGGTCATTCCAAGAATTTCTTTTGCTGATTCGAGGATTCGGCATCAGGGCATTAGTCATCATACGCTTACTGCGCTGCAGCTGGCAGCGAGATGTCCGGCTGTAGTGCCTCTTCCACTTTTGGATCCGATAGAAAATGCTGTTGTACAGAAACAAGCGCAGAATCTGCAGCTGCACCGAATTGTAGCCATGCCGAGTCCATCGATTGCAGAAATCACTGAAGCTTTTTCCATGTATCCACAGCCCATTACCTCGATGGGAAGGGGATTATCGCAGGACCCGGCTTATTTCCAAGCGATTTGTGCGGCTGCGGATTGTGCAAGCCAGTTACATAATCCATTAATGTAATTGTATTTCCACCTTGCTGCAGCATGAGCTGCAATTGACGTTTGATTTCCCAGGCTTTCCCTACAAGTCGAATTTGACGGTCGGTTACATAGCTCTTCATATCCATTTTCCTCTTTTCAGGTAAAATTTTGATATAATGAACGATATGCGTGAATGGGACAAGTTAGACCAACTTTAACAAGGATGAGGTGTTCGTATGATATTACACAAAAAATTCGAAGAAATAACCATTAAGACCGAACCTATTTTCAAAGGTAAAATCATTTCGCTGCAGGTGGATCATGTTCGACTACCTAATGGGGAAACCGCAACACGTGAAATCGTAAAGCACCCTGGCGCTGTGGCTGTTATTCCTTTGCTAGGGGATAAAATGATCGTTGTGGAACAATATCGAAAACCGCTTGAGAAAAGTCAGGTCGAGATCCCGGCTGGCAAACTGGATGCCGGTGAAGAGCCGCTTAAGGCAGCTTTACGCGAATTAGAGGAAGAAACGGGCTTTCGGACGGAAAATATCAAGCTGATCAGTTCCTTCTATACCTCGCCAGGTTTTGCGGATGAAATCATTCATCTCTATATCGCAGAAGATTTAGTGAAGGGTGATGCGAATCCAGATGAGGATGAATTCCTGGAATGTGAAGCGATTACTTTGGAACAGGCTCAGCAGTACATACGTGAAGGGCGAATTAGCGATGCTAAGACGATTATGGCTGTCTACGCCTGGCAGTTGTATCTTTTAACGGGTCAAATCTAAATGAATGCTTATTATGTTGATCTCCATATTCACATAGGTCGAACAGAGAAGGGACAAGCGGTGAAGATCAGTGCTGCGAATGACCTGACTTTCTTCAATATTGCACAGGAAGCTACCGTCAGAAAAGGAATGGAGATCATCGGTATTATCGATTGTCACTCGCCTTCTGTACAGGATGACATCATGACGTACTTGGATCGGGGTGAGATGGTGGAGTTGGAGGGCGGCGGCATCCGGTATCAGGACACGACGATTATGCTGGGCAGTGAGATAGAGGTGCGCGATCCAGGCATGGGCCCGGCCCATTTGCTTGCCTATATGCCTAATCTTACGGCGATGCAGGGGTTCACTCAATGGATGAAGGGTCACATGAAAAATGTGGAGCTAAGCTCTCAGCGCATTTATGTACCTGCTCGTGTACTTCAAGATGAGGTGCTTGGTAGGGGTGGTATCCTTATACCCGCGCATATTTTCACTCCGCACAAAAGTGTGTACGGAAGTGCGTCTTCTAAGATGGAGCACCTTCTTGATCTTAAGGGCATCTCTGGTGTTGAGCTTGGTCTAAGTGCTGATTCCGATATGGCCGGTTTAATTTCAGAGCTTGATCCGTTCACATTCGTCACGAACTCAGATGCACACTCTCTTGGTAAAATCGGACGTGAGTATAACGAGATGAGGCTGGCTGCCCCTACGTATGAGGAGCTCGTTAAAGCGCTGCATCGTCAAGAGGAACGCGGTATAATAGCCAACTACGGCCTTAATCCTCGTCTAGGTAAATACCACCGAACCTATTGCAGCTTATGCGAATCCGTTTTGGATGAAAGTGAAACGACTGCCGAGCGCTGTGCCGACTGTGGCAGCAATAAAATCGTCAGAGGAGTCATGGATCGAATTCTGAACATAGCGGACCGTGAAATGGCTTACCTCCCGCCTTATCGACCTCCGTATCATTTTCAAGTTCCACTAGAATTTATCCCAGGTCTAGGGCCTAAAAAACTTGATCAACTGCTTCGCCGTTTCGGAACGGAAATGAATGTACTGCATCGCACAACACCAGATGAGCTTGCAAGTGAAATTGGTGAGGAAATTGCATCTTATATTATAAAAGCGCGAGAAGGCACCTTACAGCTTGAGGTTGGCGGCGGGGGTAGGTACGGCAAAGTTAAAAATCGTTCATAGTTTCCAGCTCTCGCTCATAAGCTTGTCTTTGTAGAGGTTGACACAAGGAAGGAGCTGCGAGATGAATAGGAACCTAACGATGAAACAATATATGAAGGACAATTTGCCGCTATTTATATTCGTCTCCGTACTTTTCATCATAGGGGTCGTGTTCGGCGCCGTGATGGTGAATGCACTTTCTTTGGAACAAAAACAAGAAATGACTCGTCATTTGGGTAGTTTCTTTCATGAAATTAATGAAGGCGCTGAGTTTGACAGCAGGCAATCGTTCGTTCAAGCTTTTGGCATGCATATGAAGTGGATTTTGTTGATATGGCTTTTTGGTTTGTCTGTTGTCGGGCTGCCATTGATTCTCGTTTTGGATTTTCTAAAAGGTGTGCTAATTGGGTTTACGGTTGGATATCTAGTCGGCCAAATGTCATGGAAGGGCATGTTATTTGCACTTGTTTCCGTTGCGCCTCAGAATCTGATTGTTATTCCGGCTATCCTATTCTGCAGCGTAGCGGCTATGGCGTTCTCAATCTATATGATCAAAAATCGCTTTATGAGTCGGAATGGAAACATGTACCAACCCTTTATGCGTTATACAACACTTACTCTCCTGATGGGGGTTTTCCTTCTTGGAGCAGCGCTTTGGGAAGGATATATGTCGCAATTGATGATGAGATGGGTAACTCCTATGCTTGTTGGTCTATATGGATAACAGATCCACTTATGTTTCTGTTTGACTTTGTCAGTCAGCACCCCCTATAATAAAAAGAGTGGCTAAAACTGGGCTTGGATGCCCACCTTTCTGAGGGGGAGGCATATGGAAGCAAGGATCGAGAAGATTAAGCAGCAATTGCAATCCCAAGGGTACAAACTAACCCCTCAACGGGAAGCGACAGTACGCGTACTTTTAGAGAATGAACAAGATCATTTAAGTGCTGAAGATGTGTTTATGCTTGTGAAGGACAAGGCCCCAGAGATCGGACTGGCGACAGTTTACCGAACTTTAGAGCTGCTGAGTGAGCTGCATATCTTGGAGAAAATGAATTTTGGCGACGGTGTCGCTCGTTATGATTTACGTGACGACAGTACACGTCATCATCACCATCACTTAATCTGCGTGCAATGCGGATCCGTGGATGAAATTATGGAAGATTGGCTCGGACCTTTGGAAGAACGGTTAGAGCAAGATTTTCATTTTCAAGTGCTAGATCATCGACTTGATTTTCAAGGTATTTGCTATCGCTGTAACGATCGAGGAAAACCGGACTCATTGGACAAATCTAAAATAACAGTTTCTGAATAGAAGCTGTTTATACAATGAAAATGCCTGTAAGCACACCTTGTGCATACAGGCATTTTTGTGTTCTTTTCATATACTAGGTAATAAGAAAGTCGGATATTTACTCACATAATTAGCTCAGAAGCATGGCACATTATGTTTAGTGATAAAAAGGAAGAAGGTAGCAACTATGACTCAGCAACCAATTGTAGTCGGGGTTCCTAAAGAAATCAAAAACAATGAAAACAGAGTGGCTTTAACGCCTGGGGGAGCGGGTATGCTCTTGGTGGCAGGACATCAAGTGCTTGTTGAGTCTGGAGCTGGAGTTGGCAGCGGCTTCGGGGATGAGGACTATGCTCGAGAAGGCGCCGTTATTGTCGCGGATGCAGCTAAGGTATGGGCGCTCAGTGATATGATCATGAAAGTCAAGGAACCATTACCTGCGGAATATGGTTATTTCCGGGAGGGGCAGATGCTGTTCACTTATTTGCATTTGGCTGCAGCAGGAGATTTGGCTGAACATTTGCTTAGTAAGAAAGTGACAGGGATTGCCTACGAAACGATTCAGCTTCCAAATGGCTCACTTCCGCTTTTGACACCGATGAGTGAAGTCGCGGGCCGGATGTCGGTACAAATAGGCGCCCACTTTTTGGAAAAGTTCTATGGGGGACGCGGCATTTTATTGGGTGGCGTACCCGGTGTGCCGCCAGCCGATGTAATCATTTTGGGCGGAGGCATCGTTGGAACGAATGCGGCCAAAATGGCGCTAGGTCTTGGAGCTAATGTTGTCATTATTGAACGGAGTGCAGATCGGATGAGAGCTCTGGATGATATATTCGGGGGAAGACTGCGAACATTGATGTCTAATCCTCATAATATTGCGAGTGCTGTGCAGAAGGCGGATTTATTAATTGGCGCTGTTCTTATCCCTGGAGCGAGAGCTCCAAGATTAGTAACGGAAGCTATGGTTCAAAGCATGAAGCCAGGTGCTGTGATTGTGGATGTTGCCGTGGACCAAGGTGGATCGATTGAAACGATTGACCGTGTGACAACGCACAGCAATCCCACCTACGAGAAACATGGTGTACTTCATTATGCAGTTGCCAATATGCCTGGTGCCGTTCCGAGAACTTCAACATTGGGGTTAACCAATGTGACGATACCTTATGCAATGGAGCTTGCCAATAAAGGTTTTACAGAGGCCATAGCTGCTAATTACGCACTACAATTAGGCGTGAATACGTACAAGGGGAGCGTAACGCATCCAGCAGTGGCTGAAGCTCTAGGCATGCCATATGTGAAGTTGTCCGATCTGTCATAATCAGAGACCAAGCCTCATATCCTGATCATAAAAAGGGGATAGAAATGAGGACTGGCTATGATATTTTCATATAGAAAACTAGTTGTTCGCTTGCGCTTTATTTTACTTTTTATGACTTTGACTGTGATTCTATATCAAGTTATGCTTGTACTAACGGGTTGGATTGAACCTGTGAACAAGTACAGAACACCATCGGGAAAGTCCGTTAAGGTGTTTGGCCAACACGAGCATGCTGCGGTTTCGGATACAGGTAAAATGAGTGACCGTTTACGTTTATTTTATTGGTATGGGGAATAAAGAAAGCGTAAAAAAGAGGATTTCTCACTGGAATCGTTGAATGCTATTCGGTATGAAGATATGGCATGATAACGAAGGAGTATATCGGCATGATGACGAATGACCTGCAATCCTTCATCCGATTTTTGTCAGTTGAACGGGGACTATCGCGGAATACGCTGGAATCCTATGAAAGAGACTTACAGCAATTTGTTGAATATCTACAGCATCAAGGCATCACAGCTTGGAGAGATTCAGGCAAAGCTCACATTACAGGATACTTATCACAGTTGAAAATGCTCGGACGAGCATCAGCAACCTTGTCTCGCAATATGGTTTCCATTCGAGCACTTTATCAATATTTAGTGAAAGAACGCGTAATGGATTCAGATCCAAGTATTTATGTGGATGCCCCCAAGTTGGAAAAAAAGCTTCCTAAAGTGCTGTCGATTGGAGAGGTAGAGAAGCTCCTCGAAGCACCGCAGCCTGAGCTTGTAAGCGGCGCGCGTGATAAGGCTATGCTGGAATTGCTCTATGCGACAGGGATTCGAGTATCAGAGCTCATATCTCTGAATGTAACGGATATCAATTTGCAGATGGGCTTTATCCGTTGTATGGGGAAAGCGGATAAAGAACGTAATATTCCTATAAGTTCAATCGCCATTCGGTGTTTAACGACTTATATACATAATTATCGGATGAAGTTGTTAAAAAAAACGGCGGATGAAGCAGCCTTATTTATCGGTCATTTGGGAACCAGGATGACAAGGCAAGGGTTTTGGAAGATTTTGAAAAAATATGCAAATGAGATGAATATCGCAAATGAGATAACACCTCATGCCTTAAGGCATTCCTTTGCTGCCCATTTAATTGAAAATGGTGCAGATTTAAGATCTGTTCAAGAAATGCTCGGACATTCCGATATTTCCTCGACACAAATGTATGTTCAAGTCACCAAGCTCAAAATGAAAGACGTTTACAACCTTGCACACCCAAGAGCGAGATTATAACCTCACAGCGGCATTTCCCCTAGGGGGAAGCTGCTGTTTTGCATTCATAGGGTGGAAGTGAGATAATCGAGGGTGGATGACATTAGGAATTGATTTGGAGGGACAAGAGTGCGCTTTGAACGTATATGTTTAATTGTATTGGATAGCGTAGGCATCGGCGAATTACCGGATGCCAAGCAGTTTGGCGACAGTGGCGCTCACACACTAGGACATATTGCAGAGAAAGTAAACGGATTTGCACTCCCTAATTTACAACGAATGGGACTAGGGAGCATAGCTGATATTAAAGGGATTCCTGCAACAGATTCACCAGATGGCTATTATGGAAAAATGGCTGAGGTGTCTGTTGGGAAAGACACAATGACTGGACACTGGGAATTGATGGGGCTTCGAATTACTACACCATTTAATGTATTCCCCGATGGATTTCCAGAAAAATTGATTTCTCAATTTGAGCAGGAGACTGGACGTAAGGTCATTGGAAATAAGCCGGCCTCAGGCACTGAAATTTTAGATGAGCTCGGAGAAGAGCAGATGAAAACAGGGGCTTGGATCGTTTATACTTCTGCCGATAGTGTATTTCAATTAGCTGCGCATGAAGATATCATTCCACTAGAAGAGCTGTATCGGGCATGCAAGATTGCCAGAAGGTTGACCATGCAGGATGAGTTTGCTGTTGGCAGAGTAATTGCAAGACCGTACCTCGGGGAGCCTGGTGCTTTCAAACGTACTCCGAATCGCCATGATTATGCCGTGAAGCCGCCAGCGCCTACGGTTATGAATCATTTGAAGGATGCTGGATTTGATGTGATTGCGATAGGGAAAATTAATGATATTTTTGATGGTGAAGGTGTTACAAAAGCCACATCAACAAAAAGTAATTTAGATGGTATTCAGAAGACAATAGAGGTACTGGGCTCTTCGTTCAAAGGACTGGCTTTTACGAATCTTGTAGATTTTGACTCGCTGTTTGGGCATCGTCGTGATCCTGAGGGCTATGGAAGATCACTGGAGGAATTTGATGCTTATGTGCCTCAGCTCAAAGCGGGTCTAGGACCGAAGGACCTATTAATTCTTACAGCGGATCATGGCAATGATCCCGTGCATCCGGGTACTGACCATACGCGCGAATACGTGCCTATTTTGCTATACAGCCCAAGCTTCCAGTCACCTGCTTCGCTTGGTATCCGCGGAACCTTCGCTGATTTGGGAGCAACTATCGCAGATAATTTCAGCGTGAGTGCACCCGATCAAGGAGAGAGCTTCTTACATCTTTTAAAATAAATGATTACGAAATACTCAGTTTATGTGAACTGAAATCGCTTAGGAGGAATCTATCCATGTCCGATACGTCCATGATTCAAAAGATTCAAGAAGCAGCTGCCTTTATTAGCAAGGAAACGAACATTAAACCCCAAATTGGTCTGATTCTAGGTTCAGGCCTTGGCGTTCTTGCTGATCTTATTGAACAGCCTATCGTTGTAGATTACTCGAGAATCCCTCATTTCCCAGTGTCTACCGTGGAAGGGCATGCTGGCGAATTGGTCGTTGGTACTATTCAAGGCAAGCAAGTACTGGTAATGAAAGGTCGCTTTCATGCTTATGAGGGCTATGGCGCGGAAACGGTTTCTTTTCCAGTAAGAGTTATGAAAGAACTAGGTGTAGAAACGTTGATAGTGACGAATGCAGCTGGAGGAATTAATGAATCCTATCAGGTTGGCGATCTTATGGTCATAAGTGATCATTTGAATTTGACATACCGGAATCCGCTTATCGGACCGAATGATTCTGCTTTAGGTGTTCGCTTTCCGGATATGTCGGAAGCATACAGCAAACGTCTACGTAAATTAGCGCATGAAGTGGCGGCTTCGCAGAACTTCCACTTACAAGAAGGCGTCTATGTGGGACTCCTCGGTCCTAACTATGAAACTCCTGCTGAGATTCGCATGTTCCGCACACTTGGTGGCGATTCCGTTGGTATGTCGACGGTACCCGAAGTGATTGTAGCACGTCATGCAGGAATCGAAGTGCTTGGTTTCTCCTGTATTTCGAATATGGCATCAGGTATTTTGGACCAGCCTCTCTCCCATGCAGAAGTCATGGAAACGACGGAGAAAGTAAAGCCTAAGTTTTTGAAGTTAGTACTAGGCATTATTGAAGCACTTTAACTAGAAGAGGAGAACAAAATGGAACTGACTTACATAGAGAAAATCAAAGAAGCAGCGAGCTTTATTGAGCAGCGTTTAGGCAGTGTTAAGCCTGTTATTGGATTAGTTTTGGGATCAGGCTTGGGAGATATGGCTAATCAGGTTGAGCAGCCCATAGCCATCGATTATAGCGAGGTTCCTCACTTTCCCGTTTCAACCGTTGAAGGTCATGAAGGTCGTTTTGTTGTAGGTACACTAGAAGGCAAGCAAGTCATCGTTATGCAGGGACGTTTTCATTATTATGAAGGCTACGATATGAAAAAGGTTGTATTTCCTGTTTACGTCATGAAAGCAATTGGCGTTCAGACGATTGTGATGACGAACGCGGCAGGCGGCATGAATCGAGATTTCAAAGCCGGAGATCTTATGGTCATTAGCGACCATTTGAATATGACCGGCGATAACCCGCTTATCGGGCCTAACCATTCTGATCTCGGTGTTCGTTTCCCGGACATGTCGGAAGCGTACAACCGCGAATACCGCAAGCTGGCTCTTGAGCTGGCACAAACGGTCGTAGGAGAAGATGGCGTGCCGCTGAAGCTGCAGGAGGGGGTCTATGCAGGGATTACAGGACCAACCTACTGTACGCCAGCTGAACTTACGATGTTAGCTCGAATTGGTGGCGACGCAATTGGTATGTCAACTGTGGGAGAAGTTATTGCAGCACGGCATGCAGGTCTTAAGGTATTAGGGATTTCGTGCATTACCGATATGGCGATAGGCGAAGAACTGGAACCATTGACGCATGAGCAGGTTGTGGCTGTAGCCAATCGGACGAAACCGAAGTTCATCGCTCTTGTTAAAGCCTTTGTTCGCGAGGTTCGTCTGGGATAATTTGGCTACATTTTTTATGAACTTTTAATGAAAATAAGCTTCTGGAGACCTATTAATTCGGAGGGAGTCATGCTAATATATAGTTAATTAGAACTATATTAGAGGGTTCCGTAGTTACGGATACCCATTCCATAACAAGGATGTGATGGAGCATGTTAGTCCAACAATTAATGGTCGCTAACTGTCCTAGATGCGGGAAAGTGTTCCAGAAAAATTTGCGAAACCAATGTTCAGATTGCAGCCGAAGCATGGACTCCATGCTCACGAGCAGTCTTGAATTTCTACGTAAAAATCATCGCTCATCAAATATGCAATTCAGCGAAGCTACAGGTGTTTCACAAGAGCAAATGCATACTTGGATCAAAGAGGGAAAGCTGCTGCTTTCGGATTATCCGAATTTGAACTATCCCTGCGCTTCATGCTCGAAACCGATTCGTGGGCAAAAGCTGTGCCCGGATTGCATGTACCGAATTAATCGGGATATTAGAGAACTGAAAGAGAAAGACCGATCTTTTCAACCGCTTCTTAGAGAAAAACAAACAGTATCAGCTGGCGGTTTCCAAATACGTGAAAGACTTAGTGGTGTGTAATTTATAACAAAATGGGCAATAGTAATGATGATATCCCCCGCTGAGGGGGATGTTTTTACGATAGACTCATTCACAATTTTGTCACAAAATATTCAAGGATTTGCCACTGACTATGTATGGGATTGTCTGAAGATGTTAGGTAGAATAGATGAAGTGAACACATTATGAGGGGGATATGCATGCAAAAGTGGATTTTCTTTGTGTTATTTATACTTGCGGGCGCATTGGGGCTGGGAGTCCTCTTTCAAGATATTTCTAACCGCCAAGTGGCTAAGGAAGCAGAGGCTGCCGCTGGCAAAAGTCAACAGCTTAAAATTGTAGCTTCTAACTGGCAGTTCGATGCAGCAGATTATACGATTAAAAGTGGAGAGCCTACAAAAGTTTCCTTGTCCTTAAAAGAAGGCGTTCATGCGATTGAAATTCAAGGGTTGGATATTAAGCTTGATAAAGAAAACCCGTCGAAACAAGTAACTTTTGACAAACCAGGTACATATGAAATTATTTGTATCCTTCCATGTGGTGAAGGTCATGCTAAGATGAAATCCAAATTAGTTGTTTCTTAATCAATAATGGATAGTATCAGAGGGGGCTCTAGCAGCTCCCTTTTTTCGATTTTGAAGAGCATGCTTACGATGCAAGTTTTCTAACGAAAACTCTTAGGTAATCTTAAGGAGGAATGCACATGAGAATGGTTGATTTAATTCATAAGAAACGTTCTGGTGAAGTGCTAAGTGAGCAAGAAATTACGTATATCGTTAGCGGATATACACGTGGAGATATTCCGGATTATCAAATGTCAGCTTTACTGATGGCTATTTTCTTCAATGGGATGACAAGTGAAGAGATCTCTGCACTCACGTTAGCCATGGCAGGCTCAGGAGAAATGATCGATCTATCGGAGATTGCTGGGATTAAAGTGGATAAACACTCAACAGGTGGGGTTGGGGACAAAATTAGCCTAATCGTTGGACCAATTGTTGCATCGCTTGGAATTCCTGTTGCCAAAATGTCAGGCAGAGGATTAGGACATACAGGTGGTACGGTAGATAAGCTGGAGTCGATTCCAGGCTTTCAGATTGAATTGTCTAAAGAAGATTTTATTCATGCGGTAAATACAAATAAAATTGCCATCGTTGGCCAGAGTGGTAACTTAGCTCCTGCTGACAAGAAGATGTATGCACTTCGTGACGTAACAGCAACGGTAGATTCGATTCCTTTAATCGCTAGCTCCATTATGAGCAAGAAAATTGCTTCCGGAGCTGATGCCATCGTGTTGGACGTGAAAATCGGTTCAGGCGCTTTCATGAAAACAGTGGACGATGCAAGAGCCTTGGCTCGTACGATGGTAGATATCGGAACGCAATTGAAGCGTAACACGATCGCCATGATTACGGACATGGAGCAGCCGCTCGGACGTGAAATCGGGAATGCAAATGAGATTCGTGAATCCATTGAAGTACTCCGCGGTACCGGTGATAAGGAGTTAACCGAGGTAGCGATCTCGGTTGCAGCCTACATGTCGCTGCTAGGGAAAGTGTTTGAGAGCTTCGAGGAGGCTCAGGTGGCTGTCCGCGATATTGTCTTGAATGGTAAGGCCTTAGAGACATTCAAACGCTTCATAGCAAGCCAGGGCGGCGATCCGAACGTGGTAGACCAACCAGAGTTCCTTCCGACGGCAGCTTATCATTTCGAAGTGCTCGCTGAGAAAGATGGCT
Source organism: Paenibacillus sp. JT22N1 (assembly GCF_059692155.1). Taxonomy (NCBI): domain Bacteria; kingdom Bacillati; phylum Bacillota; class Bacilli; order Caryophanales; family Paenibacillaceae; genus Paenibacillus; species Paenibacillus sp. JT22N1. Next base: position 316,554 of record NZ_JCAUAW010000006.1, on the reverse strand, counting down.
TTATTAATCAGATCAATGCGGAACAAATCGGTATTGCCGCGATGCTGCTTGGTGCTGGTCGTGCCAAGAAGGAAGATCAGATTGATTATGCAGTAGGTCTTACTTTGAATAAGAAAATCGGTGACGAGGTACAGGTTGGGGAATCCATTTGTACCATTCATGCGAATCAACAGGATGTGAAGGAAGTTGAGACCATGATTCAAGGAGCCTATCGCATCGAGAATAGCAAGCCTGCTCCCGTTCAATTAATTTATGATGTCATCGTTTAATGCCAAACGATTGCCTAAGCACTTTCCACATGGGAAGTGCCTTTTTTATTTTCATCCTTTTGGAATATTTTGTGTGGAAATCGTCAAGACTGATTAGCAGTCATTCAAGCTGCAAGTGTCAGGCTTTCACTTCATACATCACAGGAGGGGTACAATTGCTATGCGAAAAAAAGGGCTAATGAGTTTAATCTGTTTACAGCTATGTTTGATGCTGCTCATACCGGCCGCGTATGCGGAAGAAAAGAAGGCGCCTTCGGTCGATTTGACACCGAATGCACTGTCCGCAGTGTTAATGGATGCAGACACGGGCACGGTCATTGCCGAAAAGAATAAGGATGCCAAGCTTCCTCCGGCCAGTATTACGAAAATAATGACGATGCTGCTCATTATGGAAGCTGTCGACAAAGGCAACATTAAAATGGATGAGAAGGTCAAGGTTAGTGAATATGCGGCTTCCATGGGTGGATCGCAAATTTTCCTTGAGCCTGGCGAAGAGATGACGGTCGAGGAAATGTTGAAGGGGATTGCCATGGCTTCTGGCAACGATGCATCTGTGGCAATGGCCGAGAAAATCGCTGGTTCGGAAGAGAATTTTGTGCAAATGATGAACGAGCGTGCACAGCAGTTAGGTATGAATAACACCCATTTTTCAAACTGCAACGGACTGCCTGTAGCCAATCATTATACAACAGCGAGTGATATTGCCGTCATGTCGAGAGAACTGCTCAAGCATGAGGGGATTACTAAATTTACAGGAGCCTACCAAGACTATCTACGAAAAGAAACGGCATCTCCGTTCTGGCTCGTTAATACGAACAAGTTGGTGCGCTTCTACAGCGGTGCAGATGGTTTGAAAACAGGATACACAAGCGTAGCGAAATTCTGCTTATCTGCAACGGCCAAACGGGAAAATTTACGCGTCATTGCCGTGGTGCTTGGTGAACCGAATACAAAAACACGAAATGCTGAAGTAACGAAGCTGTTTGATTACGCTTTTGCACAATTTACGAACTATCCTTTGTTTAAGTCAGGCGACAGTCTTGGAAATTTTACGATTAATAAAGGCCAGGTTTCGACAGTGCCGTTAGTTGCGAAGCAAAATTATAGTATTTTAATGAAAAAGGGCACCGTGACTGGGGAGATTCGACATGAACTGAAACTCGATCCAAACATAAAAGCACCGATTTCAATGGGGCAACCTATCGGAAGAATTGTTGTTTACAATGGCGAGAGTTTGCTTGCTGAATACCCACTCGAGTCTCCTGTTGCAGTAGATAAAGCGTCTTGGTGGAAGCTATTTAAGCGAACCACATCGAATCTGTTTCATACGGATTAATGGTGAGAATTCGCGAATAAGCGCAGTTTTCTTCTAGTTTTAGCAGTTTTCTTCTAGTTTTGTCGGGGTGCAGGAGATTCCATCTCAGCTGTAGAAACTTAAGTTTCATGACGGGATCTTTGAGTAAGCTCAAAGTCTCTCAGCTGAGAGGAGTGAACATGTTGAGCCTGCAAATTGAATTCGAGCAAGGCCGAAGAGCGCTGATTGTTAGATTGAAAGGCGAGTTGGATCATCACACAGCCGATGTTGTGAAGGCGAGGATGGAGGAAGCGATTGCCAAAGAGCATACGCGCCATTTAATCCTTAGTTTGAAGGATCTTTCCTTCATGGACAGCTCAGGTCTTGGCGTCATTCTCGGCCGCTATAAGCAGATTACGAGTAAAGGCGGCAAAATGGTCGTTTGTGACGTTGCTCCTGCTGTCTACCGCTTGTTCGAGCTTTCTGGAATGTTCAAGATTGTATCTATACAGGACAACGAACGCAATGCAATGTCCAGTTTGGAGGTTGCATTATGAGTGAACATAACTTTATGACACTTGAGTTTGCCAGTCGCTCGGAGAATGAAGCTTTTGCTCGTGTAGCCGTTGCTGCTTTCGTCTCTCAATTGGATCCTACGCTGAATGAATTGACCGATATCAAGACGGTTGTTTCTGAAGCGGTTACGAATTCGATTATTCATGGTTATAACAATAGAACGGACGGTGTTATCACCATTTCGACGCAAATTGATGACGACGTGGTTCGGATTACGATCGAAGACAAGGGTTCAGGTATTGCTGATTTAGAACAGGCGAAACAGCCACTATATACATCCAAACCAGAGTTGGAACGCTCTGGCATGGGTTTCACGATTATGGAAAATTTCATGGACGAAGTAGAAGTTGTGACGGCCGTCGGAATCGGAACCAAAATAAACATGTTGAAGCGAATTGAATCTAAAAAAGCTTTATACAATTAGGGGTTTGATCTATGGATGTCGATCTGAAACATGCTTCTCATAGTTATTTAGACGATTCGGAAGTCAAACGGTTAATCGCCCTCAGCCAATCCGGAGATGGACTCGCCAGAGAAACACTTGTCAGCTGCAATATCCGATTGGTTTGGTCTGTGGTTCAACGTTTCTTGAACCGGGGATACGAAGCCGAAGACTTGTTCCAGATCGGTTGTATCGGACTGCTGAAGTCCGTAGACAAATTCGATCTATCTTATGATGTGAAGTTTTCAACCTATGCGGTACCGATGATTATCGGTGAAATTCAACGTTTTCTTCGAGATGACGGAACACTCAAAGTAAGCCGTTCCCTCAAAGAATTGGCGAATAAGATTCGCAAGACGAAGGACGAACTGTCGAAGCGGCTGGGCAGATTGCCAACGATCAAAGAGGTCGCAGAGGAGCTTATGATAACGGCGGAGGAAGTTGTTTTCGCGCAAGAGGCGAATAAACCTCTCTCTTCCATCCATGAGACCGTCTTTGAGAACGATGGTGACCCTATTACGCTAATGGATCAAATCTCGGATGAGTCCGGCGAGAAGTGGTTCGAGAAGCTTGCTCTTAATGAAGCCATTGGAACGCTTTCGGAGCGAGAACGACTCATTGTTTATCTCCGCTATTTCCGGGATCAAACGCAATCCGAGGTCGCAAGTAGATTAGGTATTTCCCAAGTGCAGGTGTCACGATTGGAAAAGAAAATTTTGCAATCGATTAAAGATCAGATTGCTCAATGACAGGTTTTTGAGACAGATAACCGTTCCTCCTAGGAGGAACGGTTATTTGTCTATATAGAGACGGAAAATATTTAATGGTTGAACAAGTTAGATAAGTCCGCACCGCATAAAAAAAAGAGCCGCTGATTACCCTAATTCTTCACTGGGTAGTTTGCGGCTTTTTCGATCACGAACATGTTTATCGGGCAGAGTGCCTGTCGTCTGAATAAAATCTCACGCAGTAAATTCCGCATAAGCCGACAAGTGTATACACGATGCGGCTTAGACCGGAAGATTCACGATGAGAATCTCCTCCCAATAAAGCAGAAACTAAATCCCACTCGAAAAGCCCAACCAAGAGCCAATTCAGCGCACCAATAATAACTAGTGTTAACCCGAATTTTGCCATGTTATCACCTTCTTTATATGGAATAAGTTATCGTTATTCAATCTTACTATGCCTTAACGAAGATCGCTTTATTCCTGGAGAATTTACCATCTTATCAGGTGTTTATGGGAAGGAAAGATTTTGCATACTACTCCTATACATGGATGATTCACGGTAAAGCACTGAGGGGAGTGAAACCATGATCCAGGAAGGAAAACCATATCTATACATCCGACTTCGTCGAAAAGCTAGCGTTCGCAAAGGGAATGTTGTGTATTTACATCATATCGCTCAGATTTTCGTGGAGCCTGAATATGAGCAAGCGCTGAATGAGATGATCATTCATCATCCTCAACAAGAGGATGGTAATCGCGTTCTCATTGACATGATGCTGATCGTTCGTAAAGTGAAAGATCTTTATCCACACCTGCAAATTGAGCATTTCGGAGAACCTCATGTGCTTATCGAGATTATTTCCGATCCAAGAAAGCCAAGTCCAATACTTATCGGCTTGGTTTGGTTGCTCTTGTTCATCGGTTCGGGACTGGCCATCATGAATTTTCATGCGGATGTTTCCATGTTGGAAGTTCACCAACGCATTTATGAATTGATGACAGGGAAAAAAGTAGAGCATCCGCTCATTTTGCAAATTCCTTATTCCCTAGGGATTGGTGTTGGAATGGTCATTTTTTTCAACCATCTGTTCAAGAAGAAATTCAATGAAGAACCAAGCCCGCTGGAAGTGGAAATGTTCATGTACCAGGAAAATATAAACCATTATGTGATAACAGAAGAATATATCAAAATTCATGAGGACGGAGACCGGGCGTGATTACCCTATTTGGGGAAGCCCTCTTGGCAGCTTTTATCGGGCTAGCTGGTGGAATCGCTGTTGGCAGCGGTATGGTCGCTTTTCTCGTGGTGCTAGATATTATTCCAAGACTTGCCCAGATCACACGTTCGTTTTCAAAAATACATGCTTATGAAGCGGCTGTTGTGATGGGGTCACTCTTATTTACATGGGTTGATTTCAGCGATGTTAAATTGCACCTCTTTCCGATGGGAACAGCAGTGGTAGGTATATTTGCCGGTTGTTTTGTTGGCATGCTAGCGGCTGCGCTAACGGAAATCATTAACGTGCTGCCCATTCTTGCCAAGCGTGTTGGAATGGGATCCTATATGATTTTGCTTCTAATGGCGATGATTTTCGGTAAAGTATTTGGATCCTTGTTTGAATGGTTATTTTATTAACTGTGCTGAAGGAGGCGCTCAAGTGAAGTTTATTGTGAAAAAAGGAAACGGGAGCGATCAGAATGACTCGAACGAACCAAACGAATCGAATGAATCAATCGAATCGAACAAATCGAACAAACCACAGGAACAGAATGAGAAACTGGCCATAGATGAGGAAGGGAATTTATCTGCTTACAATCCAATAACAGACATGACGCCGGAAGAGAAGGCACTCAAAATTCAGGAAGATATCCCCAGAAGTATTCGAGAAGTTCGAAGGGTGCTGGAAGAACGAGTAGGGCTCGATCGAAGCTTTGATCTCGTCCTCAGAGAAATGGTGTTCGGATCCAAGCGAGTAGGTATTTTCTATTGCAATGGATTTGCCAAAGATACGGTGTTAACCGATATCATTACACGTCTAACTTATGCGGATGAAGAATCCGTCTCACATCATACATTGGAAGCATTCATTGAGAAATTAATTCCGCACATTCAAGTTAAGACCTACAAGAAAATGTCTGAAATCGTAGGACAAGTATTGATGGGCGGAACGGCGTTTTTCATTGAAGGGGAGACAGCAGGCATTACGGTTGATGCCAAAAGTTTTCCCATTCGCTCGATCGCTGAACCTGACTTGGAGCGGGTTGTCCGAGGTTCTCGAGATGGCTTCGTCGAAACCCTTTTATTGAATGTGACCCTTGTCAGACGAAGAATTCGCGATGAGAGATTTAAGCTGGAAATCATGCAAATCGGCAAACGAACCAAGACGGATATCTGTGTGGCTTATATCAATGATATTGCTGACGCGGACTTGGTTCAAGCCGTGAAAGATAAAATAAAGAATGTTGAAATCGATGGACTTCCTCTCGCTGAAAAACAGCTGGAAGAAGCGATTGTGAATAAGGGTTGGAACCCTTACCCGATGGTTCGGTATTCGGAACGGCCGGATGTTGTCTCCGCTCATTTACTTGAAGGACATGTATGTGTTTTTGTGGACACATCACCGAGCGTCATGATTCTACCGACCACGTTTTTCCATCATGTGCAGCATGCTGAGGAATATCGACAAACGCCTTTCATTGGTACTTATTTAAGGTGGGTGCGTTTTGCAGGCATTATGGCTTCGATTTTTCTGCTTCCACTTTGGTTTATGATGGTTATGGATCCTTCTTTAAAGCCGCCGGGACTAGAATTCCTTGGTCCGCAGAAGGAAGGAACCCTGCCGCTATTGGTTCAGTTCTTGTTAGCGGATATAGGGATTGATCTCATGCGAATGGCAGCCGTTCATACACCTACACCTCTCGCTACCGCAATGGGTTTGGTGGCAGCTATTCTTGTTGGAGATATCGCCGTAAAGACAGGACTCTTTATCAATGAGGTTATCCTGTATTTGGCACTCGCCTCTATAGGGATGTTCGCGACACCGAGCTATGAATTGGGTCTAGCTAATCGAATAGTAAGATTGGCTCTCTTAATCATCGTAGCGATCTTCCATGTCCCCGGATTTGTAGTGGGCTCAACGTTATGGTTGATTTTGTTGGCCACAAGGAAATCCTTTAATGCACCCTATATGTGGCCCTTTATTCCATTTAACGCCAAAAGCTTCTTTGCCATCCTGGTTCGTCGTCCGGTGTTAGCTGGCAAAACGCGGCTAAGTATTACCAAGCCGATCGACGGCACGCGTCAACCAAAATCCAAATAACAGAAAAAAGGACAGGGAATTCTCCTGTCCTTTTTTGATTTTATGTCGAAGCGTGTATTGTCAAAAGCGCATGCCATATGGTACTTTTAATAGTAATGTACATTAACCTCTTTGGCAGCATATAGCAAGAAGATGGTTCAGGGAGAGAGGAAAATAAAGCTATGTATTTACATGGTACTAGTAAGATAAACGACCAAGGCCACCTCGAAATCGGCGGTGTTGATGCAACGAAATTGGTTGCTGAATACGGCACACCTTTATATGTATTTGACGAAGCGTTAGTACGTGGGCGCTGCCGTGAATTCGTAAAAGCTTTCAAAGCATCCGGTCTGAAATTCCAAGTGGCTTATGCTAGCAAAGCATTCTGCGTAATGGCTATGTGCCGAATTGTAGATGAAGAGGGAATGTCACTTGACGTTGTTTCCGATGGTGAGCTGTATACGGCGCTACAAGCAGGCTTCCCAGCGGACCGAATTCATTTCCATGGCAATAACAAAACAATCGCAGAATTGGAAATGGCGATCGATGCCAAAATCGGCTGTTTCGTCGTAGATAACTTTATCGAACTTCAAATGTTGAATGCGATTGCCGGAGAGAAGCGCCAAAAGGTGAAGATCTTACTGCGTATTACGCCGGGTGTTGAGGCACATACGCATGAATATATTTCTACAGGCCAAACGGATTCCAAGTTCGGTTTCGACATGGGCAATGGATCGGCCTTCCGCGCTGTTCAAGAAGCTTCGCAATTAAGCAATGTGGAACTATTGGGCGTTCATTCCCATATTGGCTCCCAAATTTTTGAAGTGGAAGGCTTCCGCATGGCAGCTGAGAAAGTGGCTGGCTTTGCCGTTCAAGTTCGTAAAGAAATAGGCGTTACGTTCAAGGTCATTAACCTTGGCGGCGGTTTCGGAATTCGTTATGTGAGCGAAGATAGCCCACTTCCGGTTGCTGTTTATGTTAAAGCTATTACAGACGCGATTAAAGACAACTTCGGCAGTAATGATTTTCCAATGCCTGAAATCTGGGTTGAACCAGGCCGCAGCATCGTTGGTGACGCGGGAACTACGCTATATACAGTAGGTACAACAAAGGATATTCCAGGGGTGCGGAAATACGTAGCTGTAGATGGCGGCATGACTGACAACCCACGTCCTGCTTTGTATGAGGCTGTGTATGAGGCGATGTTGGCTAACCGCGCTACAGAGCAACCGACAGAGATTGTATCTATTGCAGGGAAATGCTGTGAGAGCGGCGATATGTTGATCTGGGATCTGAACCTGCCAAAAGTAAGTTCAGGTGACGTTCTTGCTGTATCTTGTACAGGTGCCTACAATTATGCAATGGCTAGCAATTATAACCGTATCCGCCGTCCAGGCGTTGTCTTTGTGAAAGATGGTCAAAGTGATCTCGTCGTGAAACGCGAAACGTTCGATAACATCGTTGGTAATGACATCATTCCTGCAAGAATGAAACAGATGAGTGAGACCGTTTAAATTGGTTTAAATAAAAAAGAAGGAAACCTCAGTTTTCACGGGGTTTCCTTCTTTGCGTTTTTTTCATCTTGAAATGGAATGTCAGTTCGAGTTTCGAGGCTTTTTGTCCGGAAAATAAGTGGTGACATAGTCACGGAACAATTGGGCCGCTTTCGAGAGGTACCGATGCTGCAGCCAAGCAAGCTGAAAAGTACGTTCGCAAATAGGCTCGTGGATACGAAGTAAATGGGGTGCGTTTTCTTTACCTTTTGAAGATGAGGTCACTAAAGAAACTCCCATTCCCGCCTGAACCAGGCTGCTTATCGCGGAATAGTCACTAACATCGCAAATGATTTTAGGTGAAAATCCAGCTTGATTGCACAATGAATCTGTTTTCTGTCGAAAGCGATGTCCTTCCTTTAAAACGATGAATGCATCATTAGCTGCTTCTTGTAAGTGAATACTTTCACGCCCAATAAGCCGGTGACCTGGTGGTACAGCTAACCACAATTGTTCCGTCAAGAAAGGCATACTTGTAATTCCCATGCTTTCGGAGTCGGAAGGTAAGCAAAACGTGATGGCGAGATCGACTTCGCCATGTAGTAACAGATGCATCTTGGACTCTTCAGAGGCAGCTTGAGTAAGTTTAAAATTGATGGACGGGTATGAAGTGGCAAAGGAGCCGAAGAGATCCGAAAAACGGCTTATTGCCGTCGTCGCGATGTAAACCTGCCCATGCTCCAGACCAGCCATATCGGCAACTTCGCGCTTGCCTTCCTCCAGTTCACGAAGAGACGAATTTACTTTGACTAAAAAGGCTCTACCATACTGGTTAAGCTTAATTTGTCGACCTTGCCGATCAAACAATGGCACACCCAGATCGGACTCCAAACGAGCTATGGTTTTACTAAGTGCTGGCTGAGCAATTTGGAGAATCTCCGCTGCTTTCGTCATATGCTCTAACTTTGCAACCGTTTGAAAATAATGAAGCTGCAGCATCTCCATCACATATCGCCCCCTAATCCATATACTTAAAGATATGAATAGATAACTAAAGATATATTATATTTTATATAATTTTCATTTTACAATGAGGAGAAGAAGGAAGTAAATAAGAGCGCGCATGACCAGAGAGGGGATAAATAAGGATGAAAACGTCAAAGATGCAAGCCATACGCGTACATCAATATGGAGGAGTCGAAGAATTGCAATTGGAGTCAATTGAAAGTCCAAGACCGGGTGACTATGAGGTACTGATTAGAGTGCATGCTGCAGGCGTATTACCTATTGATTGGAAGCAGCGGCAGGGGATTTTCAAACATCTGCGACCCATGCAGTTCCCCTATATACCGGGGTCGGCGATAGCCGGAATTATTGAAGATGTAGGCAAGCATGTAACGAAGTTTCAAATAGGGCAAGAAGTGTTTGGGCGCAGCTCGGCTGGTGCGTATGCAGAATACATCACGACGGACATCGAACGGTTAGCTATCAAACCGCCAGAGCTTAGCTTCACAGAAGCAGCTTCCATATCTGGAGGGGCAACGACGGCTTGGCAAGCTTTATTTGTCAATGGTAATATCCAGAAGGGTCAACGAGTGTTGATTCATGGTGCTGCAGGGGGCGTTGGTTCATTCGCTGTACAATTGGCTGTATGGCAAGGGGCTCAAGTTATAGCGACTTGCAGCGCAGCGAATGTGGAAATGGTTAAGGCATTAGGAGCTTATGAAGTTATAGACTATACTTCGTGTAAGTTCGAAGACATTGTTCAGGACGTGGATATGGTATTGGATACGGTCGGTGGTGACACGTTAGAACGTTCTTATGCCGTTGTAAAAAGAGGCGGCGTACTTTTGTCCTTCGCAGGACAAATATCACCCGAAAAGGCTCGTGAGCTAGGTATTCGAGCTGAATTTTCCAATACCTTGCTATCTGCAGAAGCGACGCAGGAAATCGCACAGGTTATGGCCGATGGCCATGTGAAAGCAATTATTAGCCATTCTTATCCACTTCACGCAGCGCGGGATGCGCATATTCACAGTCAAACAGGACATGGTCGGGGTAGAATTATGTTAGAAATATAGTGCAGTTTGTGAAATGGAAGTTTTCATAGTAGAATAAGATATTATTTCCTAAAGGAGTGGACCACAAATGGCCAAACAAGCAAAAATTAAACTAGCAGGTGGCGGCGAAGTTGTTATCGATCTTTTCGAAAACGATGCACCGAATACCGTTGCTAACTTTGAAAAATTAGCAAACTCCGGTTTCTACAACGGACTTGTTTTTCATCGTGTTATTCCAGGATTCGTAGCACAAGGTGGTTGTCCTACAGGAACAGGAACTGGTGGCCCTGGTTACCAAATCAACTGTGAAATCAACCCAAACAAACATGAGCGCGGCTCCTTGGCTATGGCTCATGCAGGCAGAAATACAGGTGGAAGCCAGTTCTACATCGCTTACCAACCGCAACCGCATTTGGATGGTGGGCACACCGTATTCGGTAAAGTATCCAAAGGTATGGAGTTAGTCGATGCTTTCAAAGGCAAAGATTTGATGGAGAAAGTTGAAGTTGTAGAAGTATAATTTGCCATAATCGAAAAGAAACCTGTTGATTATTATCAATAGGTTTCTTTCTTTGAATTAATCCCGAGTGAATTCATAGAAAAAGTAAGAAATTAATGTGAAAAGGAAAAAAGCACTTGCTTTTTGTAAGTGTGAGTGATAAATTTTTCATTACCAAAGTAATTTTAGCTAGTTCTTAGTTGTAAGTTACTTTTATATGTATGCAAAACCTTCGGGGCGTGGTGAAATTCCACACCGGCGGTGATTCGATAGCATGTACCCGTTACATGATTTCGATAAGTCCGTGACCCGTTTTGAAGCTAGCGGTACCTGACACACAGCTTCGCTACGGCTGATCCGGTGCAATTCCGGAACCGACAGTATAGTCTGGATGGGAGAAGGAAAACGCGAACATTTGATTTCGCTATGCATGCTTGTACATTTTTTCACGTAAACAAAAATTCGGCAGGTCTGTCTTTTGAAGCAGATACGTCGTTGTTGTTTGATTTGATCAAAAATGCGGCAAGTATGGATAGATGAAGCTTCTTCGTGTTATCTAGACAATCTCTGGCCCCTATCCGATACACGGTGGGGCCTTTTTGCATTCAAATTTTGGAATGAACTTGAAAGGCGGTGAACTTCGTGCATGTACTGAATGACGAAGCCTACATGAGACTGGCTCTGCAAATGGCAGAAAGTGCTCTTGGTCAGACGGGAATTAATCCCGTAGTAGGGTGTGTCCTTGTGAAAAATGGACGCATTGTTGGCATGGGAGCGCACCTAAAGCGCGGACATGGCCATGCCGAGGTTCTCGCCTTGCAAATGGCAGGCGAGGAAGCTAAGGGCAGCACGGCATATGTGACATTAGAGCCGTGCAGTCACTTTGGCAAGACGCCACCGTGCAGCGACCGACTCATTGAGGCGGGAGTGACACGGGTTGTCGTCGCTGGAACTGATCCAAACCCTCAGGTTGCTGGGACAGGCATCGCTAAGCTGCGTGAGCATGGTCTCGACGTGGCGGTTGGGCTGCTCGCAGAGGAGGCCGCGGCAATGAATGAGGTCTTCAACAAATACATCGTCACCCGCATGCCTTATGTGACGATGAAGACTGCGAGCACGCTCGACGGCCGCATTGCCTCGCAGACCGGCGACAGCAAGTGGATCACGTCGCCAGCGTCGCGTGCCTTCGTTCATACCCTGCGCCATCGGCACCAGGGGATCATGGTCGGCGTCAGCACGGTCATCGCCGACGACCCGCTGCTGAGCGCGCGCGGCGACGTACCGGCTGTACAGCCGGTACGGATCGTCGCGGACTCGCTCTTGCGAGTCCCGCTGGGCGCCCGGGTGCTCACGGAGCAGGATCGTCAGCCGACGATCCTGCTCGCGACCGCAAAGGCGCCCGCAGAGCGGCGTGCCGCGCTGGAAGCGCACGGCATCACGGTCCTCACCTGCGGGGACGGCCCGCAGGTGGACCTGACGCTCGCCATGCGGCAGCTTGGCGAGCGCGAGATCGGCTCCATCCTCCTAGAGGGTGGAGGGAAGCTCAACGGCGCCATGCTGGAGCAGCGCCTGATCGACAAGTTGGTGCTGATGTTTGCGCCGAAAATAATCGGCGGCGGCTCTGCAGCACCTGTAAACATCAACTTCGATGGCTTCGCGAAGATGGATGATGCGATTACGCTCGACCGACTCAAGGTCGAGCAGTTCGGACCGGATATTTGCATAACCGGCTATCCGAATTATAAGAGCTAACGAATGGAGGACTTGCATGTTTACCGGAATTATCGAAGAAATCGGCCACATGCGCCGCATTCATAGTCAAGGGCAAGCGATGGTGTTGACCATTAACGCCAAGAAAGTGCTTGAAGATGTCCACCTTGGTGACAGTATTTCTGTAAATGGCGTCTGTTTGACGGTCATAGCCTTTGATAACGACTCATTTTCCGTGGACGTTATGCCAGAAACATACCGTAAGACGAATCTTCGCAAACTACAAACAGGCACACGCGTGAATTTGGAGCGAGCGATGGCAGCGAATGGCCGGTTCGGTGGGCACATTGTTCAAGGGCATGTGGATGCAACCGCAACGATCCTTTCACGAATACCCGAAGAAAATGCGGTCGTTTACCGGTTCGAACCGGAGAATAATCACATTTTCCGATATATCATTTCCGGGGGTTCCATCACAATTGACGGCATTAGCCTTACTGTTGTTGATATCAATGATCGTGAAGTGGCGGTTTCCATCATCCCGCATACTCTTGCTCAAACGGTCCTACATGATAAAAAGGCCGGGGATACGGTCAACATAGAATGTGACGTGCTAGGCAAATATATGGAGCGTCTTCTAAAGTTCGGCCCATCTGAATCTTCGGATGGAAACGGGAAAAAGAAAAGTACGCTAACCGCGAGCTTTCTTGCCGATAACGGCTTTATGTAGGAACTTGAAGTCAGTTTTGCTAAAGCAAAACTCTAGTTACGCTTACGAAGAAAGCTTTGCTAAAGCAAAGCTCTAAGGAGAGGTGAATATGACACAAATAATCTTCAACACCATAGAAGAAGCGCTGAATGATCTTAAGCTAGGTAAAGTCATTATTGTAGTAGACGATGAAGATCGTGAGAACGAAGGCGATTTTATCGCACTTGCTGATAAAACTACGCCAGAGGTCATCAATTTCATGATCAGAGAGGGACGCGGACTCGTTTGTGCACCTATAACGGAAGAACGTGCACAAGAACTTGAGCTGCCTCCCATGGTCGCTCGGAATACGGATTATCATGGAACAGCGTTTACCGTTTCAGTTGACCATGAGGATACAAGCACAGGGATATCTGCGCATGAGCGTTCTAGAACGATTATGGGTTTGATTGATCCCGCAACAAAACCGCAGGATTTCCGCAGACCTGGCCATATTTTTCCTCTGATTGCTAAGAAGGGCGGTGTCCTTCGCAGAGCTGGACATACGGAAGCGACGATAGATCTAGCTATCTTGTGTGGCTCTTACCCAGCAGGAGTCATTTGTGAAGTCATCAAGGAAGACGGGACGATGGCACGTGTACCGGACCTGATGGAAATTGCAGCGAAACACGACTTGCGCATTATCACGATTCAGGACTTAATCCATTACCGGAATCAGCAGGAGAAATTAGTTGAACGTGAGGTTGAAATTAAACTTCCTACCGACTTCGGCGTTTTCAAGGCTATTGCTTATACGAACCTGCTTGATAACAAAGAACACGTGGCCCTTGTCAAAGGGACAATAGACCCTTCTAAACCAACGTTGGTACGCGTGCATTCCGAGTGCTTGACTGGGGATGTTTTCCATTCTCATCGCTGCGACTGCGGTCCACAACTCGATGCCGCATTAAAACAGATTGATGAAGAGGGCAATGGTGTATTATTATATATGCGACAGGAAGGTCGCGGAATCGGTTTAATCAATAAATTGAAGGCCTATGCCTTGCAAGAGCAGGGATTAGACACCGTAGAAGCGAATATTAAGCTAGGCTTTGCTCCAGATCTTCGGGATTATGGGATTGGAGCGCAAATTTTGAAAGATCTTGGCATCACGCAGCTTCGTCTATTAACGAATAATCCACGCAAAATTAAAGGTCTGGAAGGCTACGGCCTTGAAGTGGTTGAGCGGGTTCCCATTCAAATGGATAGTAAAGCTGATAACCTCAGTTATTTACAAACGAAGAAAAACAAGCTTGGCCATATGCTGAGTTTTCATGACTCAGGCAGCGGTATTTAAATCTAATTAAATCAAATAACTTGTTCAAATAGGAAAGGGAGAATCTCACCATGGCTAACATTTTTGAAGGACATTTAATTTCGCAAAACTTGAAATATGGTATCGTTGTAGGTCGTTTCAATGAATTTATTACATCCAAATTGTTGGGTGGCGCACAGGACGCTCTGAAACGTCATGGCGTAAATGAAGATGAAGTAGATATCGCTTGGGTACCAGGCGCATTTGAACTTCCGCTAATCGCTCAAAAAATGGCTGAAAGCGGAAAGTACGATGCAGTTATTACACTAGGTGCCGTAATCCGAGGATCAACTCCGCATTTTGATTATGTGTGCAGCGAAGTAGCGAAGGGTGTATCTGCTATTAATCTGAAAACAGGCGTTCCTACGATTTTTGGTGTTTTAACAACAGATTCCATTGAGCAAGCGGTAGAACGTGCGGGTACCAAAGCTGGGAATAAAGGCTGGGAAGCTGCCGTAACAGCGATTGAAATGGCGAATTTGACGAAGCAATTCACTTCGTAATGCTTTCTTATTATCATCTGGAAACACTGCTGCCCAGGTTGTTCGCTTTTCTGATCGCAATGACGCTGCACGACGCAGCTCATGCGGGGGTAGCTTGGCTGCTCGGAGATCGTACAGCTCGAGAAAGCAAACGGTTATCGCTAAACCCCTTGGCACATTTAGATGCCTTGGGGCTAGCTATGATCATCTTCGGGCCGTATGGTTGGTCGAAGAAATTACCGGTAGATGAATCACGATTTAAGAAAAGCCCGAGGCTATCCAACACGCTTGTTTATTTAGCGGGTCCTTTTACGAATTTGCTGCTCGTTTTGTTCTTCTGGTGGCTCTATTTCTTTCTTCCGGCTTTGGTAGGAGGAGGGACTGAGTCCATAACCGTGGAACAGTGGCGAGTCTATTTGCAGTACTGCGTCATCGTCAATTTAATGATTTGTCTTATACATATGCTGCCCCTTTACCCGCTCGACGGATGGCATATTTTGAAAGGACTTTTTCCTTACAAAAAGCAGGGCTGGTTTACACGTAATCAACGTTATGCACTTATTCTAGTTATTGTTTTACTGATTACACCGGTTGGTCAATGGGCGCTCGGCCATATTTATCCGTTTGCCGCGCAGTTTGTGATGAATCTATTTTCAATATGACAAGGGGGAGAACTAAATGAAAGTAACCTATAAGTTAGAAGCATTTGAAGGCCCCCTTGATCTATTGCTTCATCTTATCGATAAAAATGAACTCGACATTTATAATATTCCGATCAAAGAAATTACAGACCAGTACTTGGGTTATGTGCAAGCAATGCATGAATTAGAGCTGGATATTACGAGTGAGTTTCTTGTGATGGCAGCAACACTTCTTTCTATCAAGAGCAAAATGCTATTGCCTAAGCCTCCTGTTATTGAATTTGATGAATATTTTGATGATATGGACGACTCTCTAGATCCTCGCGCAGAGCTTGTTGCGAAGCTGATTGAATACCGGAAGTACAAATCGATTGCCGATATGCTTAGGGATAAAGAAGTAGAACGTAGTCTGGTGTATACGCGTGAACCTGAGGATTTAACGTCTTACCTGCCTGATATTCACGAGAATCCTGTTGAGGGGCTTGATGTCGCAGACCTCTTATTTGCCTTTCAACGGACTTTACGGAAGCTGGCTAACCGCAATGTCGTTACAAGAATTCGAAGAGATGAAATATCCGTCAAAGACCGCATTAGAGAGGTAGTCGACTTACTTAAAGTTAAAGGCGGCAAGCTGCTTTTCTCGAAGCTATTCGATTACGAAATGACACGTGAAGAAATAGTCGTGACTTTCTTAGCCATACTCGAATTAATGAAAATGAAAAAAGTTATTTGTTATCAGTACAAGCTATTTGAAGACATCGTCATCCAAGCGAAAGAGGAGGTTTCTGACATTGACACTCAATTTCCAACAGATGAAATCAATTATTGAAGGACTGCTCTTTGCCTCTGGCGACGAAGGCTTGGATGCCAAGCAATTGGCTGAAGTCATGGAGCTTGATCTTTATTTGGTTCGTGATCTGCTCAAAGATATGAGAACGGAGTTTAAACGAAAGGGTCGTGGCATTCAGATTGTGGAAGTAGCTGGAGCCTATCAGTTAACAACCTTAGCTGAGCATGCTCCCTATTATGAACGACTAGCTTATTCACCTTCACGATCATCCTTATCGCAAGCCGCGTTAGAGACTTTATCCATTGTTGCTTATAAACAACCAATTACAAGAGTCGAAATTGAGGAGATCCGCGGCGTGAAATGCGATCGGGCCTTAGCAACCTTAACCGGTAAAGACTTGATAACGGAAGTCGGACGGGCCGACGCGGTTGGTAGACCGATATTGTACGGAACCTCTAAGCAATTTCTAGAATATTTCGGGCTTAGTTCGATTACGGAGCTGCCGGATTCGGCGAGCTTCCAAGGGAATTTCGATCTGGAAGAAGAGACACGTCTATTATTTGACCGATTAGGCGGAGATCAGAAGCAGATTACTCTTGAAGATGTAAGTGATGAAACTGAATGAGTACCCGCACATGCATTTCATTTCCTTTTTAAGGTCATACTAACTCCACCTACGAGAAGACTTTTTCTTGCAGGTGGAGTTTTTTGTTAAGCGGAGAGACTTTGAGCATAGCTCAAAGATCCCAAAGCAGAGAGACTTTGAGCATAGCTCAAAGATCCCTATATTAGGAGGGATTCCAAGTTGTTGTGGCTGGGGATTGTATTTCTTTTTATCATTTTTGCGATCATCGTTCTCTTATCCAGTTTCATTCGTGGCGAATTCAGCTTCTCCAGAGTGAAAGACAACGATACGTTATCAGTGGAAATGCGGGCGTTATTCGGGCTTATACGCTATCGATATGTCATTCCAATCATACAATTCAAAGGCTTTACAAAGGGGATTTTGATTAAATCGGAAATCGTGACCAAATCCAGTTCCGAGCTTAAAGATGAAAGCAAGGATCATATCACGAAAGAGAAAATACTCTACATTTACAATCAAGCAAAGGAAGCACTTGTACATACATTAAACCTTTATGATTGGATGAAGCAGACATTAGCGAAAGTCGAGTGTACCGATTTGAAATGGATAACTCGCATAGGCGTAGGTGATGCACCTGAAACAGCGATTACAACAGGGGCTATATGGGGAATCAAGTCTTCGCTGCTTGGCTTTTCCATTCGCTATGTGAACTTAACGGCGAAACCACACATCGATGTTATTCCGCAATATAATGAAAAGCAATTTTCAACCGATTTTCGTTTTGTAGGACGTATCCGCGTATGGTTTGTAGTCGTTGCAGGAGTACGTTTGATTAGCAGAGCGGCCAAAGTAAAAGGTGGTATTCGTACATGGATTCAAATCGTTTTGAAGACACTGAAGATAAGGTCGCGAGTTAAAACGGCTTCTTGAACTGTACATAACGATATTCCACTAAGGGCATTCTACAAATGAACCATTATTGCTTTTTGACGCTTGTGCTTTTGATGCCAGTTTATCTGGCTAAAAATTCTAAGGAGGAATACGATCATGTCCGAACACCCGATTCAAGGCCTCATGAAAGTCGCCATGGAAAATATTAAAGAAATGGTCGACGTTAACACGATTGTCGGTGATCCTGTTGAAACGCCGGACGGTAGTGTTATAATGCCGATATCCAAAGTTGGTTTCGGTTTTGCCGCAGGAGGCAGCGAATTCGTGACAGATTCCGAAATTGAAATCGAAGGCGGCTCTGCAGGTAGAAGCGATGCGCTGAATGCGAAGGTTGCCCTTCCTTTCGGCGGCGGTAGCGGCGGAGGGGTATCCATTACACCTATTGCTTTCCTCGTCGTGGGCAAGAATGGCGTGAAGGTTGTTCCACTGGACAACCAAACACATATTCTTGAACGCCTCATTGACTCCGCACCGCAAGTGGTTGACAGAATTCAAAGCATGATCAAAGGCTTAGGAGCCAAGACACCTGCCAGCACTGTAGGCACGAGTGGAACAAATGTAACCAATATCGAGAATCAAAATTTCATTGTGTAGTGATTGGCCTTCGTTTGAGCTGTCCTTTGTGGGCAGCTTTTTTCATGTCTTATCCCCTTATAGCAGATAACGGATATAGATATAAACATGGGCTAATGCCAGAGACACAAGGGTTATAGGTGCCCCCACCTTCAGAAATTCTATATAACTAAAACCTTTGCCCTCTTTGGCGGCGAGTCCGGCAACGATAACATTGGCGGAAGCGCCGATAATTGTACCATTTCCTCCTAAACAAGCCCCTAAAGCAAGCGACCACCATAGGATATTGATAGGCTCTGAATCTACAGCAAGTCCAAGCCCTACGGCCATGTCTTTAATTAAAGGGATCATCGTAGCAACGAATGGAATGTTATCAATGGTCGCTGATGCAAGACCAGAACCCCAGAGAATCAATAATGAAGCTGTGGTGATATCTCCTTCCGTTACATCTAGAGCTTTCATGGCTAGAGATTTAATTAATCCAACCTCTTGTAAACCTCCGACTAAGCTAAAAAGGCCAGCAAAGAAGAAAATCGTTACCCACTCAATAGAATCAAAAGCTTTTTCGACATCGTGTTCCTTGAGACCGAAAAGCATGAGTAAAATTGCGCCAGATATGGCGATAACTGCGGCATCAACATGAATAATGGCATGAAGCATAAATCCGATAATAGTCAGTGATAAAATTAGTAAAGATTTTTTCATGAGCAGCTTATCCTTGATATAATTGCGTTCATTCAGCTCTAAGAGTTTAGTTTGCAGAGCAGGATTAGGTCGCAGCTGCTTTCTATACATCATATATAGCATGAAAAGAGCTACACCGAATATAAGGATCGTAATAGGTGCTAAATTGAGCAGAAAGGCATTAAAAGTTAAATGCGGGTTGGCAGATCCAATCATGATGTTGGGAGGATCTCCAATGAGTGTAGCAGTACCTCCTATATTAGAAGCAATGATTTCCGACATCAAGAAAGGGACGGGATTAATTTCCAGGATCCGAGTAATCGCAATGGTGACAGGGACGACCAATAAAACGGTTGTTACGTTATCCAAGAGGGCTGAGCCAATAGCAGTTAAAACGGATAGTACGAGTAATATTCGCAGGGGATCCCCCTTCACAGCTTTCGCGGCACGGATGGCGACGAACTGAAATACACCCGTTTGATTTGTAATTCCTACGAGAATCATCATTCCAATAAGAAGAGTGATGGTCTCCCATTCAATATATTGTTGAAATACTTTGTGAACATCTAGAATACCGGCAAATACCATGATCACAGCACCGAGTAAGGCGATGACCGCTCGATTAACTTTCTCAGAAATAATAAGCGCATAAGTCACTACAAAAATAAGTAAGGCAACCCAAGTTAGCATGTATTCCTCCTCGCAGTAAGCTTTTGCTTGACTGACTTTGTAAGTAAAAATTATTATGTCCAAATTCAAGGAGAACCCCAAAAAACGCAAAAAGAAGCCTGCAGTGGCAGGCTCCTCCGGTGATCTCCGTATGAAATTAGTTCCCATTATACCGACTGATTTCTATTTTGTAAATAAGAAGACTTGGACATATCCCTATTCCATAAGCATATACTTGTACAAAGTTTTGTCTAGTCAAAAAGGTACAAGTTCTTTTGTGTAGGGGGAAAACGATGAAGATAAGAATCAGGTTAATCCTATTATGGAGTGCGATTATTAGTTTACTGTGGGCACCATTTGGACAAGTGGAGGCAGCACCGCCTGGCATCCATACGAATGCAGTGGGTGCTTCCCTTATTGATGTGGAGTCAGGCCGTATCCTCTATAGTGAAAAAGGGGACACGCCTATGCGAATAGCCAGCTTGACCAAAATTATGACCGCTATCATTGCGATAGAAGAAGGCAAATTGACGGATAAAGTCAAGGTTAGTAAAAATGCGTTTGGCAAAGAAGGTTCGTCTATTTATCTAAAGCTTGGGGAAGAAATGCGTCTTCACGACATGCTGTATGGTCTGATGATGCGCTCTGGAAATGATGCAGCAACCGCTATCGCCGAGCATATAGGAGGAAGTGTGGAAGGATTCGTCTATTTGATGAATGAGAAGGCGAAGATGCTCGGTATGGATCATTCGCATTTCACGAATCCCTCGGGCCTCGATGAGGGAGAAGGTCATCGCTCCAGTCCGAACGATATGGCTAAGCTGACGGCATATGCCCTAAAAAATTCCGTATTTCAAGACATTGTTTCCACGAAAATCAAGAAAGTACCGAACCCGAATGAAGCTTGGGATTATTCATGGCTTAATAAGAATAAGATGCTGTCTCTCTTTGAAGGTGCCGACGGTGTGAAAACGGGTTATACGAAGCTTGCCAAGCGCTGCTTGGTCTCATCAGCCACCAGAGACGGCCAGCATCTCGCCGTTGTTACGCTGAATGATCCGGATGATTGGGGGGATCATGCTCGGTTACTTCAATATGGTTTTAAATATTATCCTTTACAAACGATTGTCAAGAAGGGTGATTTCGTGGAAGGCACTCCGTTGGTCGTGGGGAGGACGTTTTCCTATCCATTAGCTGAAGGTGAAGCTGCGCAACTGACTCGGAAAGTAACACTAGTCGATCCTGCATCTATGGAATACCGGCTAGCAGAACGAGGGACGCTGCAATTTTCACTCAACCAGAAGTCAATTCAAACAGTACCCATCTATGATACTACAAGTCCGTTACTGCAAACCACCAGTCAATCCACATTCTCCTTTAAAGAAGGTAATGCGTATCAAGAAACATGGCTTTCACACTACGGATACATATGCAGATTGTTAGTACAGAGCCTGTTTACAGTCTCGGAATCACAATGGGCGGATTAAACTTAGCTTATGCTTACGATGTTAGTTTTGCTAAAGCAAAACTCAAGGTTATGCTTACGATGCCAGTTTTGCTAAAGCAAAACTCTTAGGAGGCCATTCGATATGGTGAATTGGATTTGGCTATTTTTTATAGTTGTTGGGTTCGGCGTGGCTGCATTTAATGGGAATATAGAAACTGTCACACAAGCAGCTTTCGATGGTGCTAAGAGCGGAGTAACGGTCTGCTTTGGATTAATTAGTGTGCTGGTCTTTTGGATGGGAATGATGCGGATAGCTGAAGATGCTGGTCTTCTTAGCAAACTTGCGAGATTATTGCAGCCGGCGGTTCGTTTCTTATTCCCTAGTGTTCCTAAGAATCACCCGGCCATCGGTTACATCATGTCCAACATGAGTGCCAATATCCTTGGTCTCGGGAACGCGGCCACACCTATGGGCATTAAGGCGATGCAGGAACTGCAAAAGTTGAATCCCGATAAAGACACGGCGAGCACTGCTATGTGTACACTTTTAGCGCTTAACACCTCAAGCATTACACTTATTCCTACGACGTTAATCGCCATTAGGATGAATTACAATTCTTTAAATCCTGCGGAAATCGTTGGCACAACGCTCATTGCCACTATCATTTCGACGGCCGCGGCTATTTTTGTGGATCGATGGTATCGAAGGTCACGCTCCCCCATCCCTCCTTTGAAAGGATGATTTCGAATGTATGCCTTCGTTTCACTTATCTCTGCATGGGCTATCCCTATCATGATCGTCTTCATTCCTTTATTCGCGGCCTACCGAAAGGTGCCTGTTTACGAATCGTTTGTTGACGGAGCAAAAGAGGGCTTTGATACAGCTATCAAAATCATCCCCCATCTAGTCGGGATGATGGTAGCCATATCTGTCTTCCGTGCCTCCGGTGCGATGGATTTACTAATCGGCTGGATGCGACCATTCTTTGAAAGCATTGGCGTTCCAACCGAAGTGCTGCCATTGGCCATTCTGCGTCCGATTACTGGAGCGGGCTCGCTTGCTTTTACAACAGATCTAATCGAGCAGTTTGGCCCAGATTCCATGATTGGCCGCATTGCTTCGACGGTTCAAGGGAGTACGGATACGACGTTATATGTGATTACGGTATATTTCGGTGCTATCGGCATTCGGAAAGCTGGGTATGCGCTAAAAGTAGGACTTATTTCTGACTTTGTCGGCTTTGTAGCTTCTATCATCATTTGCTTTTTAGTTTTCACTTAAAATGACTATTCCATCGTGCCTCGTGAACGAATGACAATCTCAATATGTCATCGCTCTTGAGATTTACATGGAACTCCGTTATCATTAGCTTGAGGTGAAAGCGGATCATGGAAAGACTGCAAAAAGTATTAGCCGAAGCGGGGATCGCATCCCGTCGGAAATGTGAGGAAATTATCACAGCGGGACGTGTTCAAGTGAATGGTGAAGTCGTCACCACGCTTGGCGTGAAAGTAAACACGGAAGAAGATGAAATTAGAGTTGATGGACGTGCTATTGGTCAACAAAAGAAGATCTATGTGATTTTGAATAAGCCCAAAGGTGTTATTACAAGTGCTACGGACCCAGAGGGCCGTAAAGTAGTAACGGACTTCTTACCTGGGATTAGAGAACGCGTTTATCCGGTCGGACGATTGGATTATGATACGGAAGGGTTACTCCTTCTGACGAATGATGGTGAATTTGCACATTTACTCACGCATCCTAAACATCACGTGCCTAAAACTTATCAAGCCACTGTAAAAGGGGTACCGCACGGAACGTTATTAGACAAGCTAAAAACGGGCATACAGTTAGAGGACGGCATGACGGCTCCTGCTGAGGTTGAATATGCGGATGTGAATATGGAGAAGAATGAGTCTATCGTCCAAATTACGATCTACGAGGGCAGGAATCGACAAGTCAGACGTATGTTCGAGGCAATCAACTTTCCAGTGATCAAATTAAAACGAATTAAATTCGGTCCAATCTTTTTAACTGGCTTGCCAAGAGCCAAGTATCGTCACTTGACGCCTAAAGAGGTTGAGGAGCTTAGGAACGAGGCTCTCAAGACACATAACGTTCAAAAAGGCCAATAAGAATTGGCCTTCTTTTCGTTATAATATAAGGTATAAACCTATGTGAAAAAACTAACATTGTTAAAAAAGCGAAGGTGATTATACGTGGGACCAAATAAGAAATGGGTACAGATTGGGATTTTTGCGGTCGTGCTTATTATTGGCGTGTTTACCATTATTACGAATTTGTCGGCTTCTGACAGCAAGAAGTATCCCCAAACAGGCGACAAAGCGTCGAATTTCTCCTTGGTCGGATTAGATGGTAAAACGCATGAATTATCGGATTATAAAGGGAAACCGGTTTTGATTAATTTCTGGGGAACTTTTTGTCCGCCGTGCAAAGAAGAAATGCCTGCTCTCCAAAAGCAATATGATAAATGGAGCAAAGAAGGCGTGGTTTTCTTAGAGGTCAACGTTGATAAGAATAAAGTAACGGTTCAAAGCTTTATGGATCAGTATAAGTTGAATATGCCAGTGCTCCTGGATGCCAAAGAAGTCGTACGTAAGCAGTATGGCGTCATGGATTATCCGACAACCTTCTTTATTGGTGCAGACGGCAAAGTGAGCGTCAAAAAAATCGGCCAGATGACTGAGACTTTTATCGATGAATCGATCGCTAAGTTAGTTAACAAATCTTAAAATGAACGAATGCTTAAAGTTTTCAGGAGGTCATCATGTTCTACAACACCAAATGCGATTGTGGTCATCAGAATCCCACAGGTACTACGCTTTGTGAATCTTGTGGTAATCCGCTGATTGACACGGAGGGCAGAGATATACTGGAAATGCGATACGACGGTATGGCCCGTCGCTCTCAGAAATCCAACCCTTCTTTGCTGGATAAAGTCTGGAATTTCTTTTCCTCGGTTAGAATAGCGGTATGGATCATTATTTGGACGGTCGTCGCATCTGCCGTAGGCACTATTTTTCCACAAGAAAATACGTTCTTAGATATGGATCCTGCCCAGTATTATTCGCAAAACTATGGTACACTTGGGACCATTTATCACTTTCTAGGCTTCTCCCATACGTTTAGTTCATGGTGGTTCATCACGCTGCTATTCATGATAGGAACATCTCTAGTCATTTGTAGTTTGGATCGGGTGTTGCCATTATATCGCGCGTTATCTAAGCAGCAAATTCGTAAGCACTTGAATTTTCTCACGAGACAGAAAGTGACTCTTGTCGCCGAACTGCCGCCGGGTACGGATGAGGAAGAATGGACAAATAAGCTAGGTGTGTTTTTACGCAAAAAAAATTACCGTGTACATACAGATGGAACAGCGCTTCTAGCTGAGAAATACCGTTTTAGCCGTTGGGGCCCCTATATCAATCATATTGGTCTCATTATTTTTCTGATCGGTGTGTTAATGAGAAGCATTCCAGGCTGGCATATGGATGAGTACATGGGTATTCTGGAAGGGGAAACCAAGCAAATCCCTCACACTTCCTATTTCATCAAAAATGAAAAATTCACGTTGGAGCTTTATGACGAGAAAGATTTGCCAGAAAGTATTAAGGCTAAGGGACAAATTGTCCCGAAAACCTATGAAACTCAGGCAGTTTTGTATCATTGTTCCGCGAATTGTGACGATTCATCCAAAGAACCGGTACTTACCGAAGTGCACAAAGAAAACATCATCGTGAATCATCCGCTTGATTACAAAGGCCTTCAAGCTTATCAATTCGATTATAAATCTACACCAATGCTCATCTCCGTGAAGCCCACACTCAGCAATCCTGCAACAGGTGAGTCTTATGGAAGTTTTGAATTGCCGATGAATAATCCTAAGGAAGAATATCAAGTAGGTCCTTACAAGCTGATGCTGAAAGGGTACTTCCCCGAGTTTGGTCTTGAAAAGGGACAGCCCATCAGCAAGTCGAATGAGCCCAAAGCACCTGCATTTATATTTAGCATCACAGGTCCCGATCTAGCAGCTAACGGTGTACCTTACCTGTACTTCCCAAGACAAATAGATAAAGAAACGTTCTCTCAAGACACAATTAACGGCCCAATAAGCCAAAAGTTGAAGCTTGCTGTTGGCTCCATGGAAGGTGTTCAATTTGCCAATTATACAACCTATCTGAATATTCGCGTAGACAAGGCTATGCCGTATATCTGGGTAGGATCTGCGATATTCATGATTGGTGTGATTATGGGCTTCTATTGGCAGCATCGCCGCATCTGGATTCGAATTGATAGCGGGAAGTTAACTTTGGGCGGTCATACGAATAAGAACTGGTTTGGACTTCGGAATGAAGTAGCAGCAGCACTCAAGAAGAACAATATGGAAGTTTCACCGAAATCATTAGATATTGGAGGGGACCAGGGGTGAATGTTAACTCACTGAGCAGCACCTTTTTACTTATAGCTTTTTTCGTTTACCTCGCTGCATTTTTATTGTTTGTCCTCTCGATAACCGGTAGGAAATGGAGTAACCGGGACCCAGAACAACATACGAAGCAATGGGGCTTTGTTGCTTTCATTGCTTCACTAGTTGGATTTGCGTGTCACGTGACTTTCTTTTTTACCAGATGGGCGGAAGGTAATCATATTCCGACATCGAATATGTACGAATTCATGACTTTTCTAGGTATGATGATCATGTTTGCCTTCTTGATCGTGTATCTCATTTATCGCACACCTGTCCTTGGTGTATTCGCATTACCCATTGGCTTTATCATCATTGCTTATGCTTCTGTTTTCCCGAGTGAAGTACAACCCTTAATTCCGGCGTTGCAAAGTTACTGGCTCAAGATCCATGTAACAACCGCAGCTACAGGAGAAGCTTTCTTCGGAGTTGGCTTTGCTGGCGGACTGATGTATCTGCTACGTGCTGTCGATTACAAAGGCACATCCAAAGTGGATAAGCGTGAACAAAGAGGCGTGGAACTTACGATCTTTTTCATTCTAATGTTAATCGCCTTCATTGCTTCCATCTTTACATTTAATGGTTCTGGCTATAAAGCCGTTTTCTCCAAAGAAGTCATCACGATCAATGCGCAAGGCCAACAAGAAACGAGCATTCATAACGAAACTTATGTATTGCCTCCAATTGTTAAGCCTTATGATACGAAGCTTGTAGAAATGAAGCCATTCTTGGGTATGTCAGAGCCTTTATTTGCTGCTCCATCTTGGATGGAGGGTGCAAGTGCAGGGCGTAAGCTGAATACGGTCATTTGGTCGATACTTGGAGGTCTTCTGCTCTATGGACTCGCACGTGTTGTTGCGCGTAAGCCATTAGGAGCAGCGATAGGACCCATCGTCAAAGGGATGGACCCGGAAGACCTGGATGAAATCAGCTATCGTGCTATTGCGATCGGCTATCCGATTTTCACATTAGGCGCATTGATTTTTGCGATGATTTGGGCTCAAGAAGCATGGGGCCGTTTCTGGGGTTGGGATCCCAAAGAAGTTTGGGCCTTAATTACTTGGTTGTTCTATGCGGTGTTTTTACATCTTCGTCTCTCGAAGGGCTGGCAAGGTAAGAAATCAGCTTGGTTGACTGTTATTGGATTTATTGTTGTTATGTTTACATTAGTGGGTGTGAACCTTGTCATTGCAGGTCTTCACTCCTATGCAGGTGTATAAATCATACGAACTTAATTAGATAAGGATGTGAAGCTCCATGGAAATGAAAGCTAGCATACTCGTTGTTGATGATGAGGAACGTATTCGTCGACTTCTCAGAATGTATTTGGAAAAAGAGGGCTATATCATTGAAGAGGCAGAAGACGGTGAAACCGCGCTGCGGATGGCCACAGATACTGACTATGACTTAGTGCTGCTCGATGTGATGCTGCCAGGTATTGATGGAATTGAAGTTTGCGCACGGCTTCGTCAAGTGAAGTCCACGCCTGTCATTATGCTGACAGCCAAAGGTGAAGAGACGAACCGAGTTAGCGGCTTTGAAGTAGGCGCAGATGACTATGTCGTCAAACCTTTCTCACCGCGAGAAGTCATCTACCGGGTTAAAGCGATACTGCGTCGTTCTTCTGCGACAGCGTACTTGTCCAAGGATGCGAGTTCGAGCAACAATATTGTATTTCCTAACCTAATCATCGAACATGATGCGCATCGGGTAACTGCAGGAGGACAGGAAGTAGCTTTGACTCCGAAAGAATATGAGCTGCTGCATTATTTGGCCGTATCTCCGGATAAAGTGTTCTCTCGTGAAGAACTACTTAAGGACGTTTGGAATTATGAATTTTTTGGAGACCTACGTACCGTTGATACCCATGTAAAAAGACTCCGTGAAAAATTAAACAAAGTATCCCCGGATGCTGCGGCAATGATTACGACCGTATGGGGAGTAGGCTATAAGCTAGAGGTGCCCAAATAACGTGTTTATTTTCAGAAGTGTCGTAGGTAAGCTCTGGTTAACAATTATTGGCCTAGTTGGGGTTGTTCTGCTCATACTAGGTCTTTTTCTTGTCAATTACATGGAAAATTATTTCGCTCAAGCCAATGATCAGACGAAAAATATGAAGAATATGGCCGTCAAATTCTCGGAAGAAGCTTCGCATCACATGTATGATGAGCAGTTTTACGAATTGAGTAATGAACTGCTAAGCTTCCAAGATGCTAAAATGCTGGTGATCTCCACCGATATGAAGGAAATGGTTATTCCATCGATACAGGGGAGTGAATTGGCTAGTTTCCATGTAACCGATTTTTTCACGGAAGCGGAGCTCCGTCAAGTATTCGCAGGGCAGACGAAAGCCAAACAAGTCAATAAGTCAGGTACAGGGCGAATTAAAACAGGGGCTGAGTATCTCGTTGTTGCCGTACCGTTAAGAAATCTTCAAGGCTCCATCGTGGGTGCAACGCTGCTGTATCAATCTCTACAATCATTAGAAGCAACGCAGTCCTACATGTTGAGATTGTTTATCTATGTATCCATAGTCGGCTTCCTTATGACTACTTTCTTCGCGTTCTTCTTATTCTCTCGAATTACTAGACCGCTCCAGCAGTTGAAGAAAGCAGCTGATTTCATCACCATGGGGGAATATGGTACCCGCGTTCCAATTCAGTCCAAGGATGAAATTGGCGAGCTGGCCAAAACGTTTAACCACATGGGCGAGAAGATGCAGGAGAGCATCCGAGCTCTTAGTCAGGAAAAAGAGCATTTATCCAGTATTTTGGGAAGCATGACCGATGCGGTCATCACGCTAGATGCGAATGGATCTGTCATGCTGACAAATCCGCAAGGTGAGAAGATTGTGCAAGAGTGGAGCAAGATTGAATGGTCCGAGGATGATGAGGAGACGAGGCGCTTCCGCAAACCGGATACGGCGCTTGGAGATTGGGGATTAATGAGCTACAGCAATCCATACTCGAGTCCGATTCCTGTGCCGCTGATTCCGTTGTTTGAAGCGGTCGTGGACGAATCATCGGAAGCCGCTACGAAGCTTCACGTGCAAAACGGCGTGTGGTCCGTCGCGATGACACCGTTATATACGAGCGATCAAGTGCGCGGCGCCGTGGCCGTCCTCCGTGATGTCACGGAGGAGGAGCGCCTCGATAAGCTGCGCAAGGATTTTGTGGCGAACGTGTCCCACGAGCTACGCACGCCGATCTCGATGCTGCAGGGCTACAGCGAAGCCCTGCTTGATGACATCCCCTCCACGCCGGAAGAGCGCTTGGAGCTGGTGCAGGTCATCCACGACGAGTCGCTCCGCATGGGGCGCCTCGTCCGTGACCTGCTCGATCTGGCGCGGATGGAAGCCGGCCATCTCGAGCTGATCTTCGGGGAGGTCGAATTCGACTCCCTGGTGAGACGCATGCACCGCAAATTCGCGGTGATGGCCAAAGAGCGCGGCATCACGCTAAGCGCTGCGCTGCCTGAGGAGCCCCTCATCCTTGGACGGGGGGATGAGGATCGGCTTGAGCAGGTGTTAACGAATCTGCTCGACAATGCTTTTCGGCATACGGCCGCAGGGGCAAGTATTGCCATTAAGGCTGAGACCGCCGTCTACAAGGATCAGCCGGCGATCCGCATTGAGGTCTCCGACGAGGGGCAGGGGATTCCTGCCGACGACCTGCCGTTCATATTTGAACGCTTCTATAAGGCGGATAAGGCCCGAACGCGCGGTTCTTCGGGTGGTACAGGGCTTGGACTTGCCATCGTGAAAAATATCGTAGATGCGCATCACGGCAGTGTAACTGTACAAAGTGCTTTAGGACAGGGAACAACCTTTACTTTACTTTTACCGTGTGAGCTTAAATAAGCTATAAATAACGAAATTCGACATAAGAAGAGGCGTTTGCTGAGAAAACTCACAGCAAACGCCTTTAAATTTGTAGAATATTCAGATAAAATCTTGTTGTTCGTGAAACACTTTGTTACCTAATCGCACTAGGTTATACCGTTAGTGCACGAACATTCACGATTTCGGCTTGTGTAGTAAGGTCAGCCAATACTTCAGCAGGAGCAGATTTATCAATGGTTAGGACCATGATCGCCGAGCCACCAATGACTTTACGGCCTACTTGCATCGTTGCAATGTTCACATTATTGCTTCCTAGAAGCGTACCAACGCGGCCGATAATACCTGGTTTGTCGTTATGAGAAATCAACAACAGGTTACCTTCAGCAGCGAAATCAACTGGATATTGATCGATACGAACGATACGTTCTCCGTAACCAGCCAGTAAAGTGCCAGCAAGTGTTTTCTCTTCTTGCTTCGTTTTTACGGTAACGGTAACTAGATTTGTAAAGCTGCTGGATGTGTTTGACGTTTGAACAACGATATTCACATCACGTGATTTAGCCAAATGCATGGCATTCACGATATTAATGGATTCTAGTTGGTTCTCGAACACACCTTTTACAATGTAACGTGTTAATGGACTTGTATCTACATCAATCAAATCACCTGCATAGTTTACAACGATTTCATAAACAGCGCCTTGTGCGATTTGACCAAGAATGGAGCCGATTTTTTCACCGAGTCCAAAGTACGGTTGAAGTTTGTTCAATACATTGGCTGGTACAGGCGGCAAGTTAACTGCATTTTTGAACGGTTCATTACGCAGGATGTGAAGAACTTCTTCAGAAACGTCAATCGCTACGTTTTCTTGAGCTTCAATAGTAGATGCACCAAGATGAGGGGTCACAATAATTTTAGGGTTGTTCAAGAAAGGGTGATCCTTTTGAGGAGGCTCTACTTCGAACACGTCGAAAGCCGCTCCGGCTACAATTCCTTGATCAATCGCTTCAACCATTGCCATTTCATCTATAATACCGCCGCGTGCACAGTTGATAAGGCGCATACCTTTTTTCATAATATCGAATTGCGGTTTGGAGATCAGGTGGCGCGTTTCTGGTGTGAGTGGTGTATGAACCGTGATGAAATCTGCTTTTGCAACAATTTCATTGACAGTACCAAGCTTAACGCCAATTTTCTCAGCGCGTTCTTCCGTCAAGAAAGGGTCATACCCGATTACTTCCATGCCGAACACCTTAGCCCGTTTGGCTACTTCGCTGCCGATACGTCCCATACCGAGAATACCGAGCGTTTTGTTGCGAAGCTCAACACCGATAAATTTCCGATCCCATTCGCCGCCAACTGTTTTCTTGTATGCTTGCGGGATCATACGTGCTGTTGACATCATCATGGCAAATGTAAGCTCACAAGTAGCAATCGTATTTCCGTCCGGTGCGTTGATGACGATAATACCGCGTTTAGTTGCTGCTTCCAAATCAATATTGTCAACACCGACACCTGCGCGGCCAATAACTTTTAACTTCGTGCCCGCATTCATAATTTTCTCAGTTACTTTGGTTTGGCTGCGAACTAGAAGCGCGTCATAGTCGCCAATGATGGAAATGAGCTCATCTTCGGATAAACCAGATTGCTTAACCACTTCAACATCGGCTGCATCATAAAGCATTTGAATTCCCATGTCACTAATTGGATCGGATACTAGAACTTTGTACATAATTCGAACCCTCCTTAGAATATGAACATAAAAAAAACTCCCAACCCTCAGGTACAGACACGTATGTCTGTAGCCAAAGGGACGAGAGATTGCTTTCGTGGTACCACCCTAGTTCGCTGCCCATTCGCACGGGAAGCCTCAATTGGTCTTGCGACCTGGAACTGTAACGTGTTCCTATCCCGATTGCATCTACTTCATTCAATGCAATAACTCTGGAGTGCTCCGCAAAATGTTCGCTACCGATTCGCACCTACCATCGGTTCTCTGAAAGCTACTTTACTTGCTTGGCTCCGTCAACGCTGTACTGTGATATAGAATTTTCATTAGATTACCATGCGTTTGAAATCGTGTCAATACATGTCGAATCAAATTCACATGAAAGTCATAATTGATATTTGAACGACTGATTTTCCTATGCTTTTCGTTTATTTTAAAGCAAGGACGCTTAGAAAGCAATGCTATTTCACTTGTATTTTAGCCTGATTTTCGCTATTGTACTCGTTAAATAGATATTGCTCTTGCAGCAAGTAAGGAAGGAAGTGCCGACATCGACATAACGAGTATTCATCCAAATAAATTCCTAGAAGCATTGGATCAACAGGAACTGAAAGATAGCATCATAATCGACGTAAGGGAACTTCATGAGTGGGAGTATTATCATCTTGAAGAAGCACAGCTTATACCGATGCAGCAAATTCCTCATCGGTTAGGTGAGCTGCCAGAGGATCGGGATATTTATCTCGTATGTGCACATGGTGTACGCAGCTATCGCGTTGCTGAGTATTTGCTTGAGAACGGATTTGACCGTGTCATTAATGTAGATGGAGGGATGGCAGCGGTCGCCATGTTTCGCGGTTTCCAATATGATTAAATGAAAAAGCCGAGCGCAACTGCGCCCGGCTTTTTCATTTAATTCACATCTGAGAAAAATGGAAGCTGTGGAAGCAGTTCGTTGGCATACCACTTTGATTTCCCTTTGACAAAGTCTCCTGGACGAACGGCATTTGTACTTAGCAGCAGATCCATCGTTTGATTGACATCATTCACGTTCATTTTCTTAGCTTGACCTGAGGCAATGAATTCATCAATACGTATCGTCAAATCCTGTGGGTAAAAAGGAGTAAATGCTTTATTTTTAAGTAATTTTGCTGTTATGTAATGATTTTTGACGTTAATGTTCATCGCACGCCATTGATCCAAATTGGCATTATTGTTTGGATCAAAATTTTCAATATCGTTATCGATCGTTCCGTTCCAAGCAACGATGGAATCAAAATAATTTTTCTGAGCCGTCAACGCTTGTGTTTTCGCTTCCAAGAAGTAGGCATCCTTCTGAATGACATCGAGCAGTTGTGGGCTAGTTAATCCATTGGCCTTGTTCTGATAACTTTTTAATGTATCAGCAAAAAGCTTAAGGCTTTTGAGATAACCTTGGTGAGACTGCACAAGCAGCGGTGATGAAGCCGGCATACTCTTTTTTTGCAACTCATTGTATTTCTCATCAGCGAGCTTGTACAACTCTTTAAGAACGGCAGAGGCATCTACTGTAGAGTTGCCTAGTTCGATTTGACTCATCAACTCAAACCATTTATTCTGAAATTCCCTAAAGGGCAAAAAGATGGTATGGTAATAAGATACGAGTACTTGTTGGTCGTAGGCTCCAATTTCCTGAATGACAGCCTTGTCAGCGTGCAATATTTTATCGTATTTTTGATCTGATTTCTCCTGGCCGACTCTTAAACCATAGAAAAAGGCGCCAAGTATACAAACAAGCATAAAGATAAACATGAGGGCGAATAAATAATCAGTGCGGGTTAGACGTTTATCCATAATTAAAGCTCCTTATTCTCTCTTTTTCTTTTAACTTAGTATAGGGGAAATAGCTATAAAAGGGAATATGTGAGGAAATGAGGCTGCTTCCTTGAAAAAATTCGATTTTAAGAACATTCGCTTCGGGAAAGTTGATGTAAATGAATTAAATGACCGAACATTATTGCTTAATCTTTACATAACCCAGCTTCTTACGCTTATTATCGGTATTATCATCTTATTATTTCAGAGCAATCATAAGATTCTTTCCATGTTTACCATTCATGGGGGCTGGAAGATTCTCATATGGGGAAGTTTGTTTGCTCTACTTGTCCTCGGGATCGATGTTTTGATTTCTAGATGGGTACCCAAAGAAGTGTCAGACGACGGTGGAATTAATCAAATGTTATTCGGGAATCGACCTGTATGGCATATCGCTTTGATTTCTCTCATCGTTGCGATTTGTGAAGAAGTGCTGTTTCGAGGGGCGATTCAGCATGCATGGGGCCCTTATTGGACTAGTATCTTGTTTGCAGCAATCCATATTCGGTATTTGCAGCATTGGTTAATGACAGGAATGGTTTTCAGTATAAGCTATGGTCTGGGATGGATTTACATTCAAACCGGGAGTCTATGGACCCCGATAATCGCTCATTTTATCATTGATTTTGTAATGGGCTGCATACTTCGATACAGCAAGGAGGAAGAACAGGGCACATGAGTGTAGGGGAAAGATCACCTTTACGGTCTGATCGGAGGCCAATAGAGGTAAAGGAGGACGATACGTATTTACCGCCGCGTAATGCTGTGCATCCCTCTGAGCGAGTAAAGTGGACGCGTATATTCTATCTAACTTTATTGTGGTTATTCATTATTCTTGTGGTTAGTTTAACGGTTTGGGGCATTAAATATTATTCGTAGACGACTAAAATATACCGATCAGCCTAAGTTGTATGAAAGAAGTGAGAAGCTATGATAGTTTCATAGTTTCTTTCATTTTTTACCACATAAGAAAGTATAAGTTTTCGGTTCCCGAAAACTGCTTTCTTATTGGCGATAAAACCTACATCTAAACGCGGTCGCTCATCTTTGAATGGCCTCAATAAAGGTTTTCTCATCAGAGTTTCTTTTTAACAGGAGGATGCAGCGATATGAAGTTGAACCAAATATCAAGATGGATGTTTAATGTGAAATTAATTGCTATTATATTTGTGTTATTTTCAAGTATCTTTTGGTCAGCGAAACCGTCATATGCTTTGTCTTATGGAACCTTGTCTTATCCACAAGGCGATGTTGGACTCTTGCGTCCAGACATTGGAGTAACGCTTGAGCTGAGTGAAGGGAAAACGCCTGAAAGCTATCATTTTTATTTAAACGATAAAGAATTAAATGTTAGCTACGATCCCGTTTCCGTTAAATTTGTATATCGTCCCACGGCTGATTTACTACCTGGGAACTATAATGCTCGTTTAGTGTTGTCTTTCAGTGGCTATCAACCTATTACAATTAGTTGGAAATTTACTATTATTAATGGTGCGGTTTCGTTAACGTCTGAAACGAGCAAAGAACAGGAGGATGGACTTCGGGCGATCAATGATTATCGGGCTAAATTGGGACTGTCGAAGGTTAAATTCAGCAATGCTTTGAATACAGCGGCACAGAAGCATGCGCAGTATTTATCCCGAAATAAAATCGATCCTATTCGGACGTCTGTTTCTTTGCATGATGAGGACCCAGCGCTGCCTGGTTACATCGGTAAGTCATTAAGAGAGCGGGTACAATATATCGGTTACTCTCGTTCAAGCAGTGAGGATGTAGCTTATAATCGGGTTACCCTAGTTGAGGCTATAGATAGTCTGTTTGATGCTCCTTACCATCGTTCACCATTCATGGTGCCAGGGCTCGTGGAAATCGGTGTATTTAGAGACGGTGATTATCATGTTATTGAATTTGGTTTCTCAGACGGGATTGCACCAGAACTGGTCGTTTCTCCAGGAAGCAATGATGTGTACGTACCAACTGTTTTTGATGGTCATGAGACCCCGGATCCGATTCGCCTTCATTCAGAGGCAGAATATCCGGTTGGTTATCCGATCATGGCTTCCTTAAACGGGCCCGGAGTAAAAAAGGTGAGTTTGGTAGAGGCGGAGTTAAAAGATGAGAGCGGTAATTCAGTGACACTACTGAAGAATGAGCCGGGTAAAGATGATCATCTGGATACCGAAGTGATCGTAATGCCTTCGAAACCATTGGAATTGGATACAACCTATAAAGCCAAAATCAAATTGACAGCTATCATGGAAGATGGAAGTACAAGACCTTATTCGAAAGAATGGACATTCCGCACGGAGCCTCGGGTTGGTGTTGGTGTTCTTAAACTTCATAAGGATGCTGTTGCTTACACTTTGCAAATGGCTAATTTCGGGCTAAACCGCACTCACATGGTTTCATTTGGATTAAATGACGACAAGTATCTACTTGATCTAATCCAGTATCCAATGAAGCAAAAGCCATATATTCAAGAGGGAACTTCGTATCTTTACATTAGAGACCTTGCCGCGGCACTAGGTGCAACTGTTGAATGGGACGACAATCAGAAAGCTGCTGTTTATAAAAAGAAAGACAAGACGATTATCTTTTATACGAACCGAAATGCGTATAGTTTGAATGGTGTAGAGCATACGACAGAATCTGCTGCTAAGCTCATCCATGAAACAACTATGATTCCGGTCCGGCTGCTTTCTGAAACTCTTGGAGCGAAAGTGACCTATGAGGAAAGTACAAGAACAGTGAATATTAGTTATTAATAAACAAACAAGAGCCTTGCAGCACCGACACCTAACGTGTAGGAAATGCAAGGCTCTTTATTCATTTCATTTCTAGCTCAATGGCATTCGGATCTACAAAAGAATATCCTTGTTCCTCAAGTTTAGTGAGCAAAGTGTCTAAGGCTTTCACTGTCCAAGGCAGCTCGTGCATCAAAATATTGCTACCGCCATGCAATTGTTTCATCACATTCTCGATCACTTTACCGGAATCGTTATTTTTATTGGTCATATCCCAGTCTAATGAACCATTGGACCATGTCATATAAAGCATCTTATTGTCTTTCACTTTAGCTTTCAAATAATCATTGCCCGAACCAAAAGGAGGTCGGAAAAATACAGGCGATTCGCCTGTTAATTCTTTTACTATTTTCTGGACATCATCAACTTGTTGGTCAATCTTTTCATTCGTCATGCTTTTCAAGTTTTCGTGGTCCCAGGCATGGTTACCGATGGGATTACCGCTGTTATGAATGAGTTTGACAAGTTCGGGCTTTTGTTTGATTCGATATCCATTCAAGAAGAAGATTGCCTTGGCATTATGTTTTTTTAGAATGTCGATTAATGCCTGATTCATGGCTTGTTCCTTAGGACCGTCATCAAAAGTTAAAAGGACGATCTTTTTGTTTCCATTGGGATCGTTTGGTACAATGTCATAGTTTTTGTTCATATGATATTCTTTTTTGACGACCTCTGGAGCAGGCGTTGTCGCTGTTGGGACGGGAGTTGAAACGGGTGTTGCCGAAGGTACAGGGCTCGGTGTAATTGTGGCGACAGCTACTGGTGTAGAGCTCGTCGTTGTTGCGATTGGACTTACTTTTGTTTGGTTCGCACTGCAGGCAGCTAATAAGATCATGACACTCATCATTAGTACACTGGCTTTTTTGTTCATTATCCTTCGTTCTCCTCAGGTCTTTATACTTGTAGGTCATATCTTATAGTACCACATTTCGCAGATAACATATCTCCTTTGTTTTCCTCTCGTCTTAACGTATGCGCTCTTAGAAACTCGCATAACCTATGAAGGATTCATACTACTTGACATGGAGGGAGACCCAATGAAGATAGGTACATTTATGCTCGGCGGTATTGCCGGTGCGGCGGCGGTTATATATCTCAATCGTAAAAGTAAATCAATGTTGTTCTCAGCATTCAGCTCGTCTAGTGAATCGATGGGTAAAGTGGTTGATAAAGCTAAGGACTCGTTTGTGAACAAATCATTTCAAGATTCATCAGCCAAAAGTTTCTCGACTTCAAACTCGAATGGTCTGAATCAAGTTGAAAAAATTGTGAAAGAAGATCCTCATTTGAAGGCAACTGTCAATGAAATCATGCGTGAAAATAAAGAAAGCTCATCGACTATCCAATGAACATAAGTATTAAGCACAGTCTGGCCTACTCAAGGTTCAGGCTGTGCTTTTCTTTTTATACATAACTTGCGCGTGCAATTGGACGCAATTAATGTTAACATGATAGGTGAAAACGAAAGCAAGATGCATGTCCATTTTCGTTCTCAAAGGTTCACCTTTTTGTTTTTTTATCATATTCTGTTTTAATAAGATGACCATGCTTTCGATGCAAGCTTTCCAGTCGGAAAGCTCAAAGGAGGATCCTATCATGAAAATAGAACGCTTAAGTCAGGATAAGATACGGATTTTCCTAACATTCGATGACTTAACTGAACGCGGTATTCAAAAGGACGACATGTGGAGAGAAATTCCCAAAGTACACGAATTATTTAGTGAAATGATGGATCAAGCCTATTCAGAGCTCGGATTTGACCCGTCCGGCCCGCTTGCTGTTGAGGTGTTTGCACTTCCAGCACAAGGAATGGTTGTTATTGTGACCAGAGGTAAGCTTGATTTGTATGCAAACTCAGATGCATATGACGATCACGAAGCTGAAGAAGTGTATGAAATGGAAGTAACGCTTGAACAAAGCGATTTAGTCTCCTATGCTTTCCGTGATTTTGAAGACCTAGTGCGTGTATCCAAAGTAATTAATCCCCTTCTCATGGAAGGCGGTACCCTTTATTCATACAAAGGGAAATATATTTTACAACTCGAGCCTGTTGACCTCGAAGAAACGAAATACCAGGCGTTAATTGCTGTCTTATCTGAATTCGGCGAAGCCGCTTCCGTTACACAAGCTGTGCTTGAAGAGTATGGAAAGACAATCATTGCAGATGATGCAGTTAAGGTGCTCTGTCGTCATTTCAAATAAGGTCATCTTCCTTACTTTTTGATGTAGAATGAAACAAGCATTTTCAAAAACGATTGTTTTTGTGGATGCTTGTTTTGTTGGTTATCGTGATCATTTATCAACCTAGCGAAGAGATAATGGGGGAGACCTAGATGACTAGTATAGATCGCAAACGACTGGCGCCTGCTCTGGCTGCTGTTGATTTGGACGGGTTATTAGCCTATTACCAAAAACAGCTCCGCGAGGAGGCTTATTTTTATTTGCAAAAAAGAGGGATAACGGAAGAAACGGTTATACAGTACCGCATCGGCTTTGAAATTGGCAAGATAGGATTCTATGTAAATCAGAATCAGCTAGGTGATTACTTCGAGCATAGAGTTATTGTGCCTATTCGGAACTACGATGGCGAAATTGTCGACTTAATCGGACGCTCGATAGACAATAGAGAACCCAAATATAAACCCTTGTACGGTTTAGATCAGTATCTATTTAATTATTCCTCACTTGAAGATTCAGATGAAGTCGTTCTTTGCAACGGGATTTTCGATGTCCTAACGTTAACTCAAGCCAAGATGCCAGCTGTTTGTGTACCAGATAACGGTATGTTTAAAGAACAACATATGTCATTACTTGCTGGTAAACGGGTTTATATTTGCATGGGGAATGATGAGGCCGGAAGAAGGGATTCTACACGTATAGAAGCCTTACTAAGGGAACAGGGCAATGAGACGTATATCATTAATTTGCCCGAAACCATTCGGGATATTAATGATTTGTTCATTAGAGCTCAGAATCCGGTTGAGACATTTCTTGCACTAGTAAATCAAACCGTTGAGGAAACAAGGCTAGCCCCTGTAGCTCCAGATATCAAAAATAGCACCGTTTATTTAGAAGAATATATGAAACGGTTTCGCGGTCAAGTCGCAAGTATTCGGACTGGCTTTGCTAAGCTGGACCATTTACTTTTCGGCGGCTTTGGAAATGGCTTGTATTTACTAGCAGGTTCAGGCTCCATTGGCAAGAGCATGCTGCTTAAACAAATAGCTGATGAACTTGCTTTTCAGCAGAATCCGGTCATTTTTGTGTCATGGGATATGACGAATTTCGAACTATGGGCACGCAGCATTGCAAGGATTATTGGGATAGCTCCACAGATAGTACTCGGGGGCAAAGTTGAGCCCGAACTGGTAGCAGAAGCTAACAAGCAGTATGTAAAAATAAGTAAAATGCTTTGGATGCTTGAGTGTACGATGGATACAACGCTTGATCAAGTAGCCGCTTCCATTGAACGAATTGCAGTTGTTGTTGGAAAAGAGCCCGTGATTTTCATTGATCATTTGCAGCGTATTCCTGCAGCTAAAGGGGTAACACTGCTAACTTGGGAACAGCAGCAGGTTGCTA
Organism: Paenibacillus sp. JT22N1; assembly: GCF_059692155.1. Lineage (NCBI taxonomy): Bacteria > Bacillati > Bacillota > Bacilli > Caryophanales > Paenibacillaceae > Paenibacillus > Paenibacillus sp. JT22N1. The sequence continues at coordinate 276,998 of NZ_JCAUAW010000006.1, read as the reverse complement.
TCGCCTATACGCTTAAACAATGGTCCAGAGAATGGAATTGCCCTATTATCGCTGCTACTGCTTTAGAGCTTGGCCAAGATAACGTGCCAGACAATGTGCAAGCTTCAGCAGATGTGGTCATGATAATGCAGCCTAATGAAACAGAAGAGGATCAACAGCAGTCCATATCGTTTGTTTTGAAGAAGAATCGAAATGGCACAACAGGGAATATCCCTCTCATTTTCCATAATGATCGTGCGTTGTTCACCGAATAAGACATAGAAAAGTCATTTGAAAATGCTATAATGTTAATATTACGCATGGAATCGTTTTGTAGTTCTACATGGTATTGAACGAAAAGGGGGAGCTGCATTTGCAAATTCTGCCAATTATTATGGCAGCCATAGCACCAGGTCTCTCATTGCTAACGTACTTTTATTTGAAGGACCGATACGAAACGGAACCGATTCATTTAGTTATCCGAATGTTCTTGTTCGGTGTTCTGCTTGTATACCCTACGATGGTACTGCAGAATGCGTTGATTGAAGAGTTTGGAAAGGGTACGTTTCTCTCAGCCTTTTTCCTATCTGGTGGCGTTGAAGAGTTTCTGAAATGGTTCATCCTCTATCATTTAATCTTTAGGCATGAAGCCTTTGATGAACCATATGACGGAATTGTGTATGCAGTGGCCGTAAGCTTAGGTTATGCGACTCTGGAAAATATCATCTATGCTTTCCTTAATGCGTCGTCTTTCTCTGCATTGATGATCCGCGCTCTGCTGCCTGTTTCAGCACATGCTTTGTTCGGTGTCATGATGGGTTACTATTTGGGTAAGGCTAAATTCATTCCACACAAAGCGCAGAGGTATCTATGGATATCCTTGCTGCTGCCTATTTTGTGGCATGGATTGTTTGATTATATTTTGCTTATTTTCAAAACGAACTGGGTTTGGATCATGATTCCAGTCATGTCTTTTCTCTGGATACGCACGATTTGGCGGGTTGACCGTGCCAATGCTCATTCCCCACTACGCATCGCGAGAGCAGATGAGGAGATTAAAGTGAGCTAAAATAGGTCATAATGGACAGTATAGATGGCGATTCCTGGCTGTAAGCCCGGAACTACCGGGAGGGTGTACATGTCCACGACAAGAGTCAAAGTAAAGATCCGCTGCCGGTTATGCGGCGAAAAGTTTGTGCTGAAGGGCAAGAAAGAAAAAGGAAAAATTGAAACGGGATTCCGTCAGTGCATTTGTAGCAATGAGCAAGACTTTGAAGTAGAGACTGAAGATTAGCGTGAGGCCGTTCCTTTAAGAATTGGCCTCTTTTTGTTGTCAATCTTGTATAAACCTGTCTCCTCACGTAAAAACTAAGCGCAAGTTTGGGTACGAAAGGAGCAGTCGCGTGTATAAAAGATTAAGTATCATCATGTTTCCATTCCTCTTGATTGCCTTGATTGGTGCTTCAGTGTGGGGATACTTGGAACACCAGGAGAAGAATACGATTTTGATCAAAGCAGAGAATCAATATCAACGTGCGTTCCATGATCTTTCTTTCCATGTGGATAAGCTTCATACAGAGCTTGGTAATACGTTGGCTGTTAACGCAACTTCGGAGCCTTCTTACCGAAAGGGACTGGTGAATGTGTGGCGGCTAACGAGCCAAGCGCAAAGCGATATTACACAGCTCCCGCTAACGCTGCTGCCATTTAATAAAACGGAAGATTTCTTAGCTAATATGGCTAATTTCTCTTATCGAATGTCCGTACGTGACATGACGAAGCAGCCTCTAAATGAGCAAGAAATAAAAACGTTGAACGCGCTTTACGATCATTCCTCCGAGATAACAAAGGAAATACGCGGTGTTCAGGAGAAGGTTTTGTCCAAAAATTTGCGATGGATGGACGTCGAGGTCGCCCTAGCTTCTAAAAATGAACCCCATGATAATGCGATTATTGATGGCTTTTCAACCGTTGACAAAAAAGTTGGAGCCTATGAGGAACTAAACTGGGGGCCTGGAAATTTAAGTATTTTTTCAAGAAATGATGTTAGCGCTTTGTCAGGGAATGATATGACGGCTGATCAAATTAAACAAAAAGCAGCGCAGTTTCTGGGAGTAAATGATACAACCAATATGAAAGTAGTTGAGAATGGCGGCAATGCGCCAGAATTTCAAAGCTTTAGTGTTGTAGTTCCAGGCGGTGATGGCAGTGAAAATGATATTCAGATGGATTTTACAAAAAAAGGCGGCCATCTCATTTATTTTATGAAACCGCGAACCGTAAAAGAATCCAAGTTTGATCTTAGACATGCGCGAGATATTGCTAATGAGTTCTTAGATCAACATGAATATAAAGATATGAGCGCTGTTAGCTATGATCAATATCAAAATATCGCTAACATTATTTTCGCTAAGCGAGAAAAGGATGTTACGATTTATCCTCAACAGGTTAGTGTTAAAGTAGCTTTGGACACTCTTGAAGTTACTGGCGTGCAGGCAACGGACTATATATTTGGTCAAAAACAGCGAACGGTTGGTCAGCCTAAAATGACTGCAGCCGAAGCACGTAAGCAGCTTAGCCCGAAAATGGAAGTGACTGGCGAGTCTTTGGCGATTATCAAAAATGAATTAGACGAAGAAGTGCTTTGCCATGAATTTATCGGGAAGATGAATAACAATCTTTATCGTGTTTATATGAATAGTGAGAACGGGATGGAAGAGAAAATTGAGACCATTCGCCCCGAACAGGCAGAAGCAGCAGCTGAGGCAAAGAAATAATCATTGAGAAGAAGCAGGTTCAATCCTAGCTTCTTTTTTTTGCTATCATAATTAATAGGTCATTGGTATAATTAAGACATATTACGTCTCGGAGGTGCAGAAATTGCTTCCTAAAGTCAACCAGATATTACATATGCAAGTGAATAGCATCGACGATGAAGAATCCAAAATTGAGTACAAGTCGCGAATAGCTGACGTAACAGATAGCGTGATTGCCGTGGAGATCCCGCTGAATGAGAAAACAGGCCGACTCAAGAAGCTTTATCAAGGTGATGAATTAAGCACATTCTATTTAGGTCAAGGTGGCGTAAAGCATTATTTCACAACTTCGGTTACAGGTTTCAGAGAAGATGTGATTCGCTTAGTGGAACTGCGTAAACCAGAGCCTGAAGCCATTACGCAAGTTCAACGCAGAAGTTTTCTAAGGGTTCTGGCCGAACTTGAAATTGCCGTTAAATTGTCAGATCAAATTCAATTTATTGGTGTGACAGAAGATGTCGGCGGTGGCGGGATTTCATTTATCTGTGACGGACACATCCCAATCGGAATGAATGCCAATATTTCATGTTGGGTACTTGCACCCTTCAAGAATGGCAATATTGAGCATATTCCGTTTACTGGTGAGGTTGTCCGCGTTAAACAGCTCGAGACTGGCAAGCAATTGGCAATGATTAGATTTATTGATATAGCCGATCGTGAACGTCAGAAATTAATTCGCTTTTGCTTCGAGCGACAAATGGATTTCCGTAAAAGATAATATAATATAGGGACCTTTTGACGTAGTCAAAAGTCTCTCCGCTTGTAAGCATGAGATTTCACCTGCATGGGCATACTACCAAGCAATATGTCAATATGAGCAGGTGGGGCATCTCATGTCAAGGGATCAGGAGCAAAAGTCATACGAGCAACTGTTTATCCTCTTTTCTGCGAAGGTAGAAAAGGTGATCATTCGGACAACGCTCGTATTTTTCGTTTTACTTATTTGTGTTCAAGCGATGCTTCAAATTCCCTACATTCGTAAGCATTTTACCCGTGTTGAACCACTTGAGGGAAAGCCCTATGTATGGCCTCAAAATGGGAAGGGAGAGCGCTCTTAGGCACATCTAGATGCAATCCAATATACGTCCATGTTTTGCATATGCCTATTTAATGTGCTATAATTTCAATTAATTAGCAGGCAGTGCCTGCTTTTTTGTTCGTAAGGTACTGTGAGGTATTGTTAGGAGGAACAGCAGCTTGGAAAAGTTCAATATTGCCATAGATGGTCCTGCTGGAGCCGGTAAAAGTACCATTGCGCGGCTAGTTGCTGGGGCACTTGGTTTCGTTTACGTGGATACAGGAGCCATGTATCGGGCAGTAACCTGGAAAGTACAGCAAGAAGGGCTGCTACCTGATCAAGAACAAGAAGTGGCTGCCTTGGCGAATCGCATGCAGATTGAGCTCATTCCTCGCGAAGAAGGACAACAGGTTATCGTAGATGGCATCGATGTGACCAAAGAAATCCGTACGACTGCCATAACGGATCATGTCTCCCAAATCGCTAGCTACGGAGCTATACGCCAGCTCCTGGTTACACTTCAGAAGCAAATGGCTATATCCAAAGGCGTAGTCATGGATGGCCGCGACATCGGTACTCATGTTATGCCAGATGCTGAAATCAAAGTTTTTCTGACAGCTAGCGTAAAGGAAAGAGCAGAGCGTCGATTCAAAGAGATGCAAAACAGCGGGACTTGCACCCTAACGCTCTCTGAACTCGAACAGGACATCGCTCGTCGCGATCAACTGGATCAGGATAGAGAGATTTCACCGCTTAGAAGAGCTCATGATGCTGTTTTAATGGACAGTACTTCAATGACCATCGAGGAAGTTGTGGACGAAATCCTTGGGCTTTGCAAAGACAAAGTCGGAGGTGGCAAATAAGATGCTTTATCGCATCGGCAGGGCCATATTTCGTTTTATATTTACCTTGTTTTTCCGTATGCGGGCCTTAGGTATGGAGAATGTCCCTACACATGGTGCGGTTGTGCTGTGCGGGAATCATACCAGCTTGTTGGATCCTCCATTGTTAGGAACTCCGCTTAAACGTATGGTTCATTTCATGGCGAAAGCCGAGCTGTTTGATATCCCTGTGTTGGGCTCCATCATTTCTAGAGTCGGTGCTTTCCCTGTGAAACGCGGTGGCGTTAGCAGAGAATCGATCCGACTTGCGGTACAATTGCTTCGCGATGGTAACATGTTGGGTGTTTTCCCAGAAGGATCACGCAACAACGCCGGGGGGATGGGCAAGAAGGGCGCAGCCAGTCTTGCACTGAAATCTGAAGCTACCGTAGTTCCTGTGGCTATTATAGGCAATTATTCCTTATTCCGCCGCATGACGATTGTGTATGGAAAACCGCTTGACCTAAGTCCATATGCAGGTGCAAGCTCCGAAGATTTGGAGCAGGCAACGGAAGCTATTATGAAAGAAATTCGCCGATTACATACTGCTTATAGCAAAGGTTAACAAGAATGTATGGAATCGAAAGCTTGGAATTATACTATCTTTAAAGCGAATGGAAGTTATTGTTTTGTTTGAAACAGAGTAGAAGCTTATAATACTGCTTTGTGACTTATAAATTATTTATTGTTGGTTGTAATTAGAGGAGGGTAATCCCATGTCAGATGAAGTAAAAGTTGAAGATCAAACGCAAGAAGTACAAGAAACACAAGAAACAGCCGTATCGCAAGCAGAAGCTGAGCACGCTCTTAATAACGTTGCTGTGCTGAAGAAAGGCGCTACCGTTAAAGGTAAAATCGTTAAGGTAGACGCAGATCAAGCATTCGTGGATATCGGTTACAAATACGATGGTATTATCCCAGTTCGTGAGCTTTCTTCCGATGCTGAAGCAACATTGCTTGGACAAGAAGTTGAATTGAAAGTTGTTTCAATTAATGATGCGAAAGAAACATTGGTTCTTTCCAAACGTGTTGTTGACAACAGCAAAGTATGGGAGTCACTACAAGGTCAGCTGGATAGCAAAGAAATCATTGAAGCTACTGTAGCTGAAGTTGTAAAAGGCGGACTTGTTGTGGATATCGGCGTACGTGGTTTCGTACCTGCTTCCATGGTTGAGCGTCAATTCGTTGAAGATTTCTCCTCTTACAAAGGCCGCACATTGCGTCTTCGTGTGAAAGAAATCGATCGCGAGAAAAACAAAGTGATCCTGTCTCAAAAAGATGTTCTAGATGAAGAATTCGAAGCTAACAAAAAGAAAATCATCGAAGGTCTTCAAGTGGGTCAAGTACTGGAAGGTACTGTTCAACGCTTGACACAATTCGGTGCGTTTATTGATATCGGCGGTATCGACGGACTTGTACACATCTCCGAGCTAGCTTGGCACCATGTAGAACAAGCTTCTGATGTAGTCAAAGAAGGCGATAAAGTGAAGGTGCAAATCCTTAAGCTTGATCCTTCCAATGATAAAATCAGCTTGAGCATCAAAGCAACGCAAGAAGGTCCTTGGTCCAATGTGGATCGTGAATTCAAAGCAGGCGATATCGTAACAGGTACAGTGAAACGTCTTGCAGCCTTCGGCGCATTCGTTGAAGTGGCTCCTGGTGTTGAAGGTCTTGTGCATATTTCCCAAATTGCTTATCGTCACATCGGTACTCCGCATGAAGTATTGAAAGAAGGCCAAGAAGTTCAAGTGAAAATCTTGGAAATCAATACGGCTGAGAAACGCGTTAGCTTAAGCATTAAAGATACAGAAGAAGCTCCAGAAGCTCCGGCTGGTGCAGCGGCTCCGTCTGCTTCTAAACCAGACAGAGAAAGACAACCAAGAGGCGATCGTGACCGCGGAAACAGCGCAAGTCACCAAAAAGAGATTGCTGGTAATGAGAACGTGTCCTTGAGCAATCAAGGTCTGTCCATGACACTTGGCGAGCGTTTTGGCGATAAACTTTCCAAATTCAAAAAGTAAATGATACGACGCTTAGGGGGACCATGAGAATGCGCATTTCACGCAAAATGGAGCATGTCCATTACGCGCTGGAGCTTGGCCAATCACGGCAGCAAGGGCTGTCTGATATCAAGCTTGTGCATAACTGTCTTCCTGAGACTTCGACGGATCATATAACATTAACTACAGAAATCGGCGATCTCATTATGAGTTCGCCGATTTTAATTAATGCAATGACTGGCGGCGCTCAGGAGACGGAAAGTATTAATCGCGATTTGGCCATCTTGGCAAGGGACAAGGGCATGGCTATGGCCGTTGGTTCCCAGATGTCAGCAATTAAAAACAGTGAGGTTGCTTCGAGTTATCAAGTTGTTCGCCGCGAAAATCCCAAAGGGATCGTGTTCGCGAATTTGGGCAGCGAGGCGACCACCGAGCAAGCGGTCCGTGCCGTTGATATGATTGAAGCGAATGCGCTTCAAATTCATTTGAATGTCATGCAGGAGCTCATTATGCCGGAAGGGGATCGCAGCTTTGTGGGCATGCTCAGCCGTATTGAAGCTATTGTGCGGCATGTACAGGTACCTGTCATCGTGAAGGAAGTTGGCTTTGGCATCCTAAAGGATAACGCCAAACAATTGCAGAACATCGGTGTCCGCTTTTTGGATGTCGGCGGCTCGGGCGGCACGAATTTCGCCGCCATTGAGAATGCCAGACGTCCAGCGGCTTTGGAATGGTTGAACGATTGGGGTACTCCAACGAGCATCGCTTTGTTAGAGGCACTTTCGGTTTATCCTCGAGGCGGAGTTATTGCTTCTGGAGGTATTACGAACGCTTTGGAAGCGGCTAAAGCTCTAACCCTTGGTGCTTCAGCGGTTGGTATGGCTGGCGCATTCTTGAGGGTTTTGCGCAGCGAGGGAGTCGATGCGCTCCACCATTTTGCTGATGAGCTTCATCAAGGGCTTATTCTTATTATGACAGCGCTAGGCGCTAATACGATTCAGGCATTGGGAAATTGTCCAGTTGTCATTATGGGTGAAACGGCAGAGTGGTGCCGGGCAAGAGGTATTAACTTAACTTCATATGCAGAAAGAGCCAGTCGGAGTAAATAATTGAAATATTGCCATACTATAGATCAAGCGGTGCTTCCCTCGTCAAGTTGGAGTGGAAGCCTGAAGATCCGCAGGCAGGTCGGTGGCGTGTGTCACCTGATCGCCTATGTATGGTAGGGTGGTCCAATTATGAACTCCGGTTATTTGTCTCTAATTCTCCTTTGTATCACGTTGATCTTATTCGCCAGCGGATGGAAAGAACTGTACATCAGAAGTATATCGCACAAGGGCATGCTTCTTTTTTTTGTCTCATGGATTGTTTTTTCAAGATTTACCGTAACAATCCAGCATGTTCAAGTGGGGCTCGTTTATATCTGTGTTCTGCTCATCAGTCTGGGTATTCTCTATAAGACAAAAGGATTCATACATAAGCTTCATTTACTTTCCATCGGCCTATTATTAGGTTCCCTTCATTTCTTGTTGCAGCAGCTGCTTGAGATGGACCCCATACTTATCGTTCGTAACTCGGAATGGGATACGGCCTTATTGCTTGCCGTTGTAGCTCTCGTTTTACAGCGCAGCGCATGGGAGCAGATCGCAGCACTATCTATTGGCTACTTACTAGGAGATATGTATCAGGCGGGAATTCATCCAGTAGATGGCTACCATCATGTCGGTAAGGCGACTTTTCAAGACCAATGGTGGCTATCTGTTTTTGCGGCAAGAACGATGACCATCATCCTTCAATCCGCTTATAACGGCTGCCGAAGTATCATTCGCAGCTGGATGGACCGAAGAGGAGGCTGGAAGAAGTAATGGATTGGTTCTATTCGCACCGTTATACGATAGGTATCGTCGTCGGGGTTATTTTTGGCATTCTGGCACGTCTGAATATGCTAAGAACGGACTACAGGCAATATCCGACCTATCCTCATGGTAAGATTATTCATATTTCCCTAGGTGTCATCGCAGCAGGACTAGGAGCCGTGGCTGTCCCTGCTTTGCTGGACAAAAATTATACGGCGGTCACCTTCTTATCGTTAGCCGCTCAACAGTTTCGCGATGTACGCAATATGGAAAGACAGAGTCTATCCAAAGTTGATGAGTTAGAGTTAGTTCCAAGAGGAGCGGCATATATTGAAGGGATAGCAATGGTGTTCGAGGGGAGAAATTATCTTGTTATTTTCTCTGCATTTCTTGCTTCTTTATTCAGTATCTTGTTTGCATGGTATTGGGGGATCGTTGCAGGGATTGTATCCATTTGGATTGCTAACTATTTTAAATCAGGTAACAAACTAGCGAAAATTGCAGAGATCGAACCTGTCGATATTCGTATGGATGGACCGGATCTGTTCGTCGGCTCGGTTTATATCATGAACGTTGGACTCACAGACACCCGTGACAAAATACTTGAACACGGGCTAGGATTCTTAATTAAACCCAAAAATCGCAATGCCCGCGTAACGTTAGCTCATCTAGGCCAAAGACAAGCTATTCTTCATGATATTTCAACCCTGTTTGGTGCTTACCGAGATGAAGGAGAGCCTTCATTGCGTCCGATGGCTAAGCTGGATATGAATACTGGCACATTAGCCATACTGCTTCTCCTGCAGGAGAAAGATGTAGAGAAAACGTATATTGCTCTTCATCGGGTGCCCGTGTTGGAAAGTGCTGTTCGTATGCCGTCTGAAGCGGGTGTTAACAAAAAGAAGGAGGCCTAAATCAGGATGTCGCAAATCCTTGCTATTGTAACCTTGACGAAGGAACGAATAGGCGGAGGTGCTCCAATCTTCGTTGTGGATAAGGAAGATGAGCTTCAAAAGGTCTCTTTCTCTCTAGAAAAGATATTGGATGCTAATGCTCACGATTTGAAAAATGGCACGATGATTTTGGTCAAGCATACCTGAAATAGCTGGTGTGCCCGCATTATATCTTGCGGAGTCTCAAATGAGATTAGCCAAGTCGTGTCTTTTTTGTTATGATGTAAGTTGCGTATTTTTCCATGGCTGATCATGGAATTCGAAGGAGTGAATGAGTAGTGGCTAGACCTGTACTTGCAATTGTTGGCCGACCAAATGTCGGCAAGTCCACCATTTTCAATCGGATCGTAGGCGATCGTCTTGCGATTGTAGAAGATAAACCGGGGGTTACACGTGATCGATTATATGGCGTAGGAGAATGGCTCAATACGTCATTCAGTGTCATTGATACAGGCGGAATTGAAATTGATGGGGAGGATGCGATCCTCAAATCTGTTCGTATTCAAGCGGAGCTTGCTATTGAAGAGGCAGATGTGATTGTTTTTATGGTGGATGCCAAAGCGGGCGTAACACCTTCGGATGAAGAAGTTGCCCAATTGCTATTCCGCTCCAAAAAGCCGATCGTACTTGCTGTTAACAAAGTAGATAACCTTGCGCGTCAAGATGATATTTATGAATTTTACTCTCTTGGGTTCGGTGATCCAATCGGAATCTCAGGCTCTCACGGTATCGGAATCGGAGATTTGCTTGAAGCCGTTTGTACACTTTTCCCTGACAAAAAAGATGATGAATACGGCGAGGAAGTTGTGAAATTTGCGTTGATCGGTCGCCCGAATGTCGGGAAATCTTCAATGACGAATGCCATTCTTGGAGAAGAAAGGGTCATCGTAAGTGACGTGGCAGGAACGACACGCGATGCGATCGATACCCCATTTGAACGGGATGGCCAAAAGTTTGTTATTATTGATACGGCTGGAATGCGTAAGCGAGGTAAAGTCTACGAGAACACGGAAAAATATAGCGTCATGCGTGCGATGAAAGCGATTGAACGTGCTGATGTTGTGCTCGTCGTTATCGACGGTCAAGAGGGCATTATCGATCAGGACAAGCATATTGCCGGTTATGCGCATGAAGCAGGAAAAGCGATAGTGATTGTCGTAAATAAATGGGATATCGTCGATAAAGATGATAAAACGATGCAGCATTTTACACAAACCATTCGAGATCATTTCTTGTTCCTAAGCTACGCTCCAATTGTGTTTGTTTCAGCCAAAACGACGCAGCGCTTGCACAAGCTATTGCCTGTCATTGTTCAAGTTGCTGAGAACCATGCTCTTCGTGTACAAACGCATCTTCTCAATGATGTTGTTTCGGATGCTGTAGCCTACAATCCGCCTCCTACGGATAAAGGTAAACGCCTGCGTATTAACTATGTAACGCAAGTTGCTGTTAAGCCTCCTGTCTTTGTGCTCTTCGTGAATGAGCCTGAGCTCATGCACTTTTCATATGAACGGTACTTGGATAACAAGATTCGTGCTGCCTTCGGATTTGAAGGAACCCCGATTCGTATCTTAAGCCGTAGGAAATCATCGGACAAAGAATAGGAGATGTTGTGCATTGCTTTCGATAATAACAATTGTAGCGGGTTATTTATTAGGCTCCATAAGCTTTAGTTATTTATTCGGAAAATGGTTCAAAGGCATTGATATCCGCAAACATGGGAGTGGCAATGCGGGAGCGACAAATACGCTCCGTGTTCTGGGTAAGGGACCTGCCATCTTAGTTCTCTTGCTTGATGCCTTGAAGGGAGTTGCTGCTGTGTGGATTGGAACATGGGCAGCTCCCGGACCCGATGACATCTGGATTCGTGTATTATGTGGGCTAGCAGCCATCGTCGGGCATAATTGGCCCGTTTACTTCGGCTTTCGAGGTGGTAAAGGTATCGCAACCACCATCGGTGTTATGGCCACGCTTTGCTTCATTCCAACGTTAATTGCTGGTTTAACAGCTATCGTCATCATTGTGGTCACTAGATTCGTATCGCTCGGTTCCCTTATTCTAACTGCACTTTTACCTTTTCTAATTTGGGGGATGGACCGACCTTTGCCAATTTTGTGGATTAGCATTTTGCTGTGCGCATTTGCCTTTATGCGTCATCGCACGAATATTGTGAAGCTTATTCAAGGTAAAGAGAACAAGCTGGGTCAGAAAAGGGCTTAGTTAATCTTGCGATGCAAGTTTTCTACGAAAACTCAGTAATGCTTACGAAGCCAGTTTTGCTAAAGCAAAACTTTTAGGAGGAGTAACCTTGTCAAACAAAGTATCGGTCCTAGTAGCTGGAAGTTGGGGGACGGCACTTGCCTCGGTACTGGCGGATAATGGGAAACAAGTGCTTTTATGGTCTCGTAATGAGGATCAGGTTAAAGAAATAAATGAGAAGCATCGGAACAGCCGCTTTCTTCAAGATGTGGAGCTATCACCGCTAATCGTAGCGACAAACTCGCTGCAGGAAGCAGTAGAGGATGCAGATGCGATCATTATGGTCGTACCTTCATCTGGCATGCGTGAAGTAGCGTCACGGATGCGCCCTTTTTTGAAGAAGGATACTTTAGTGGTTCATGCGACCAAAGGCTTTGAAACGGGAACACTAAAGCGTATGACTGAGGTTCTTACTGATGAACTTCCAGAAATAGATCCCAAGCGCCTCGTTGTACTTTCCGGACCAAGTCATGCCGAGGAAGTTATTCGTAAATGTCCGACGACTGTTGTAGTCGCTGCCCAGGACCTGGAAGCGGCTGAAGCTGCACAGGATTTGCTCATTAATTCCTACTTTCGCGTCTATACGAATCCGGATGTTGCCGGTGTTGAGGTTGGAGGGGCGCTTAAGAATATTATTGCGCTAGGCGCAGGTCTGACCGATGGTCTAGGCTTTGGTGATAATGCAAAGGCTGCTCTAATGACGAGAGGTTTGGCAGAGATTGCTCGTCTAGGCACGGCAATGGGAGCCAATCCGCTAACATTTTCCGGCTTAGCAGGGATTGGTGATCTGATCGTGACTTGTACGAGTCAGCATAGCAGGAATTGGCGTGCTGGCAATAAATTAGCTAATGGTATCCCCCTGGGCGAGGTTCTTGAAGAGATGGGGATGGTCGTAGAAGGCGTGAAGACAACGAAAGCGGCCTATGAGTTGTCCCGGAGATTTGACGTAACCATGCCGATTACAGATGAGCTATACAACGTTCTCTTCGATGGGAAGTCGCCTCAGCTAGCTGCACAAGATCTGATGGGGCGCGTCAGAACCCATGAGATTGAAGAGGTTGCCAGTGGCTCAGCAACAAATGTGTTAAAGTAGCCTACACCACATCCTTTCCGCATTCATACTATACCTTAGAAGATCCAGTCATCCAAGGTATAGGGAGGCGGCACATTTGTCGAATAAGGATATCTCGAAAGACGTATTAAATGTGGTGAAAAAGAAAACGGGTAAATCCGTTACTTCAAAAGATATTGAGAGGCTAGCCAGTGGTGTGAAACCTTCTACCCTGCAAAGTGAAGCTCAACTTCGCCAACTCATCAAACAAGTTTCTGGTTTAGTAAACGTGAAGGTATCTGAAGAGACTGTCAATGATATCATTCAAGCGGTCAAAAGCAGTAAACTGGATACCAACAATATGCAGCAATTAATGAACATGATGATGGGTAAGAAATAAAAAGCATGAAGGGGAGATCGTTCCCCTTTATGCTTTTTTTCTCATCCTATGCTATACTTACTGGTGATCAATTTGAATGTTTCATACATAAGGAGTTAAGATTATGTCAAGTTTAGACAAAATGTGGGCATCATTCGTGGCGATCGGACTCATGGTAGTCGCGTCATTATTAATTTCTTACGCAAGGACTCGAACCACAGGAGTTCTTCGTGTTGTGTTATCCGTGATTGCTTTTTTCCTATTTATTCCGATTTTACTTTACATGCTGCTATCTTTGTTTTAGCAACCTGGAGGCGAGATATCGATGTTAGAATTAAAAACACGCAAAACGCAGAAAACGATAGAGCCGGTTACTGGATTAACGATTCTGGACCACGCGCTCAAAGAAGATTTGGATTGGGGATTTTCGTGTACACGAGGTACTTGCGCTAGATGCCGTTGTTATGTAGCATCAGGCCGGGAACTGCTGTCATTGCCTTCGGATGAAGAAGAGAGCCGTTTGGAGCCTGAGGAGATCGAGCAGGGCTATCGGTTAGCTTGCCAGTGTGTAGTGAAGCAATCCGGAAATATTTCCGTTACACATAAGCCTTATTTCTAAAATTTCTGCCTGAAAGGTGTGGGCATCTTGGTCCTGCTGGAGCCGTTACTACCAACGATTACAACCATCCATACACAATTATTGCAAGTTCCAGACGTACGATGGCTCATCGGTGGAAGCTGCGGACTGCTTTTACAAAACGTAGATATTGGAAGAAGTCCAAGAGATCTGGACATCTATGTAGATGACAACGATGTAACTGCTGTACATACTTCCTTAGTAGATTATTCGGTGGATGCACCGATTTATAGTGAAACCCCCATTTATGCTTCAATCCTAAGTCATTATCTGATCGATGGAAATGCTGTGGAAGTCGTTGGTGATTTCAGGGTTAATGCCCTGCATTCTTCATACCAGGTGGAAGCTAAGTATCTTTGGGAAAATCATAGCCATTCGGTCACGATCGACGAACAGGAAGTTAGATTGATGCCGTTAGCCCATGAGCTCCTCTTTAATTTACTTCGTAATCGTCCTGATCGGTATGAGGCTATTGCGAAAACCATGAAAGCTTTTCCAGAGCTGCATATGCAGGCGCTAAGCGATTTAATGCAAAGAAACCGCTGGGGAAGCGAGTTTGAGCAGAAGCTGGAACGTTTGATAGATTCAAGCAAATAGCAGGAAGATAGCCTATCAGAAGGTGGACAAGATGAATGGATCAGAAGTACATTTTTGGCCCGATGACAAAAAAATAAGTGTTCGAACTGGAACGACCTTGCTCGATGCAGGGCGTAAAGCTAAGGTTCACATCCGTACCCGCTGCGGAGCCAAGGCGGCTTGCCTTATGTGTAAGGTGAAGGTTAGTGATACTAGTGGTCTTGCACCTATGAATGTGAATGAACGGTTAAAGCTAGGCACCCAGGCTGACGAGGGCTATAGACTTGCTTGTCAGGCCCGTGTGATTGGCTCCGTACAGGTAACGGTGCCAGAAGATCCTCTTAAGGCCGCCATACGTGCTCAACTTGCGAGGCAGGCGGAGGAAGACGATTTATTTTAGAAAAAAGATAGGATGATTGTGTCGTGAAAATAGCTCGAAACCTTTTACATGGTAGATGGGTAGGTATCACTCTTTGTATAGTCCTGCTGCTCAGTGGTTGTGCGTACCCTAAGGAAATGCGTAAAGAGAATCAAATTAACCCGGCGGAGTTCATTACCGTAGTTCAGCAGGCCATTGATCTCTACCACGAAAAGAACGGCGTTCTTCCGATCAAGAATAGTGATATGACAACGCCCCTCTATGAGAAATACGTGATCGATTTTGGCAAATTGAAAAAAACCAATCTGTTGAGTACAGTTCCGGCAAACGCGTTCGAAAGCGGCGGCATTTTTATCTACGTGTTGGTCGATGTGGAAACAAAGCCATTGGTTAAGTTGATGGATTTATCTGCTTATCAAAGTGTGGAGGATGTCCAGAAGAAGATCAATGATTATAAGGTGAAGCATGATGGTAACCTGCCTTCGGGCATTGCTATTAATGAATCTTTTGACTATGTTGATTTTGATAAGCTTGGCATGAAATCTCCCGAGATCAAGTCCGTTTACAATCGTAAAAATTTCATATCCTATTTGGTGAATAAGCAAACGGGTGATGTAGCGATTGATTATGCGATGGACATTATGCAGCTTATCCAAAGCAATTCGTTAGAAAGCTCTTTAAAGTCCGATCAGGATTTGCGAGATATTCTCGTGAATAAATCGTATTTCGTACCTATACGCAGCTACCCGTATTTATGGCAAAATAATCAGCCTATGCCACAGAATAAACAATAGACGAAACCTCTTACAGAAATCTGTAAGAGGTTTTTTCGAATTTTCAGAATAACCCATACAAGTCAATCATATATTTTTTCAATGTGGTGAGACTTTGATCTAGCGTCAAGGTCCCCTAAATATGGTTCTATAAGGAAAGCCGTATGTGCTTCATAAAATATGAGCGGTAAAAAAAGATTATACGCATCTATCATATTTCTATCGAAAGTACATATATTTCTTACTAGTCCAAATGAATGTACGAGTAGTCAATTGTTACCGTCACAAGAGTCAGTTGACGACCAAACTGTAGGAGGGATTCTCTTGGAGAAAGTGGATATCTTTAAGGACATTGCAGAACGAACGGGAGGGGACATTTACCTGGGGGTTGTCGGAGCGGTCCGGACAGGAAAATCAACCTTTATTAAGCGTTTTGTGGAATCTGTAGTGCTTCCTAACATTCAAAGTGAAGCGGATAGGATCCGGGCTACCGATGAACTCCCGCAGAGCGCTGCTGGCCGCACGATTATGACAACGGAGCCGAAATTCGTACCGAATACGGCGGTCCAAATTTCGGTGGCCGAAGGGCTGAATGTGAATGTTCGCCTTGTTGATTGTGTAGGTTACGCAGTCGATGGCGCCAAAGGCTATGAAGACGAGAACGGACCGCGGATGATCAATACACCTTGGTTCGATGAACCGATTCCATTCCAGGAAGCAGCTGAAATTGGAACACGTAAGGTCATTCAGGAACATTCGACACTCGGTGTTGTTGTAACTACCGATGGTACGATTTCTGATATTCCGAGGTCTTCGTACGTGTTGGCAGAGGAAAGAGTCATTAATGAGCTGAAAGAAGTAGGCAAACCTTTCATTGTCATCATTAATTCACAGAAACCGAATAGTGAACCTGCACTTGAGCTGCGAAGCGAGCTGCAAAGCCGCTACGACGTCCCTGTTGTGACGATGAGTGTAGCGAGCGCAGGCGAAGAAGAAATGGTTTCTGTGCTGCGTGAAGTGCTCTACGAGTTCCCTGTTCATGAAGTGAACGTGAACTTACCAAGCTGGGTGATGGTTCTGGACGAGAATCATTGGCTGCGGACTCAATTCGAAGCTTCCGTACGTGATACGGTTCAAGATATTAGACGTTTGCGCGACGTTGATCGAGTCGTCAGTCAATTCGCCGAATATGAGTTCATTGATAAAGCCGCTTTGGCTGGACTTAATATGGGGCAAGGTGTAGCGGAGATAGACCTGTTTGCGCCCGATGAGTTATATGACCGCATTCTGGTCGAAGTTGTCGGGGTAGAAATTCGCGGCAAAGATCATCTGCTTCAGTTAATGCAGGATTTCACGCATGCGAAACGAGAATATGATCAATTCGCCGAGGCGCTCGAAATGGTGAAAACGACAGGCTACGGCATAGCGCCTCCGACGCTCGCTGAGATGGCTTTGGATGAGCCAGAGTTAATCCGTCAAGGATCTAGGTTCGGTGTCCGTTTAAGGGCTACAGCGCCGTCTATTCATATGATTCGTGTGGATGTAGAGTCGGAATTCTCACCGATTATCGGTACGGAGAAGCAAAGTGAAGAACTTGTCCGCTATCTCATGCAGGATTTCGAAGATAATCCGCTTAAAATTTGGGAGTCCGATATATTCGGAAGATCGCTTCATTCGATCGTTCGTGAGGGGATACAAGGGAAACTTGCCCAGATGCCGGACAATGCTCGTTATAAACTTCAAGAGACGCTTGGCCGAATTATTAACGAAGGATCTGGCGGTTTAATTGCAATAATTTTGTAAATATGTAGACAAAAAACACTCAAAAGAGTGTTTTTTGTCGTTTAATAGCCCAAATACCCACATAAATTGGAAAGCGATACTTGAAATTGCTGTCGGAGTGTATTACTATAAATTTATTCGTCTGCTTTCGAAGTTCATTTTTACTAAGAAAATCAACGATTTTTCATTGGATAATGTATATTTTCTGAAGAAACGGTGAAAACAGGAAGTAACGGAAGTGAGAAATCTTGGGGGGAGGTGAATGGCATGAATAAATCTGAATTGATTAACAAGGTTGCTGAAACCTCTGAGCTTTCCAAGAAAGATGCAACTAAAGCAGTTGATGCTGTTTTTGATGCAATTTCCGAAGCGCTGCAAGGCGGAGATAAAGTACAACTAGTTGGATTCGGTAACTTTGAAGTTCGTGAACGTTCTGCTCGTAAAGGACGTAATCCACAGACTGGTGATGAGATCGAAATTCCAGCAAGCAAAATTCCAGCTTTCAAACCTGGTAAAGCACTTAAAGATGGCATTCAATAATCGCGTTTTACATACTATTGAACGTTATATAACAACAAAGCCGTGACCGCTAATAGCTGTCGCGGCTTTATTTATTGCTAATAGAAAATGCCTTTACAATTCCAAAATCTCCTACTATAATTACAAAAGTGAATAAGTAAACCTAAGCTACAAACGGGGTATGGCGCAGCCTGGTAGCGCGCACCCTTGGGGTGGGTGAGGTCGCACGTTCGAATCGTGTTACTCCGATTATGAAAAAGACATCGAAAGTCCGATGTCTTTTTCTCATGAAGAGGCTTGTTCCAAAACAGATAGAACTTCTTAGAAGATTTAGGGGGAACGGTCTTGTATAAGTTGAAACTGAACGCGCTCGTGAAATCGCAAGATTGGACGATGTTTGGCATTATCGCTTCTATTTACTTGGTTTGGCGCATCGGTACGGTCGGGAACTGGAGTAAGGAATGTTGGATCCTGTTGTTAATATGTTTGTTAGGTGTCCGCAAAGACCAGGTTGACGTGGATTGGAAACGATTCTTCCTATTTGGTATTCCATTACTTGGCGTATTTTATTACTTCTACGGGACGGGAAATGGTTTCTGGTGGAGAGTCGCAAATTGGATGTTTGAAAATAACAGACATCCGTGGCATTGGGATGATTATATGAACGCAATTCCGTTGAATACGGGCGGATGGGCGAGATGGATTGCATCTCCTTTTCTAGATAAAGCGATGGTTTGGATTTATAATTACGGCTTTGTTTTATCTTTGTGGATCTGCATTGTGCGGAGCTTCTGGACACGCAGTATCAAAAAGATGCTTTCTTATGCATTATCGGGTCACATGCTGCAATTCCCACTTATTTTGCCCTTCTACAATTTAATTTTGTTACGTGAAGTCTGGTATGTGAATAAACAGCCTGATTTATTACACCGAGTTTTTGCGGATGAAAATTCTTTACTTGTCGCTACAATGAACTGTTTCCCTAGTATGCATACATCTATCTCTTTTGCTATGCTTCTTCTCGCCCTGCGAGAAAAGGACCGTATATTCAAAACGATGATGGTCACATACTGCGCGGCAATCATTTTCTCAACCCTGTACTTACAAATTCATTGGCTGATTGATGTATTCGCTGGTATGCTATTTGCTTATGGCACAGTCAAGCTATCTGATTTTCTCATTCGCTTAGGATCCAAAAACATGCTGCCAACCACCTTTAAGAAATTTTACCAAAAAGGAACGAAAACAGCATCCAATGAACTAACAATTTGAGGCTGGTTGACTTCCCGATGCTTTTTTTGGCATGATGAAGTATAGGATTGTAGTTTAGGGCAAGAACGGAGGATGGAAATGGAACAATCGAATAAATCAAATAATCCGAATACGAACGGCAATGAATATTTCGTTGTTAAAGCCAAGGATAATGGGGTACATGTTATCGGTCTAACTCGTGGTCAAGATACTCGCTTTCATCATACAGAAAAGCTGGACAAGGGCGAAGTCATGATTGCTCAGTTCACAGAGCATACCTCCGCAGTAAAGGTTAGAGGCAAGGCGCTTATTATGACCAAGTACGGTACGATTGACACAGAAGAATAATTATAATTGTTAAAGCAGGCATAGCCTGCTTTTTTTATTTGTAGAATGGTGTATAGGGCTTGGAATTATCGAAAGCTTAGTCAATTCGTTTTGTGCTTGCAAAGTGTAGGAGGTGCTTGTTCGATGAAGTGGTCGATGCGTATTGTGATGACGTTAGGTCTATCTATTATTATGGTCGTTTGTTTATCTTTACTTCCAAAGATGGATCGATCCACGGGGTTAGGCTCGCCTTATAATTGGTCAAGCAATCGCGCAGGGGAGCTCACAGATATTAATATGGTAGATTTACTGGTGCAAGTTCCACTTCAGCTGCGGATTCGCAAAGTCGAGCTGAGCAACTCCCGCATGTCGCTTGATTTGAGCTTACCGAAAAACGCGGATTCTGCAGCCGTCTATCGAGATTTGTATACAATCGCACAAACGATGATCACGAAAACGAAAAATGTAAATCAAATATGGGTTCGTGTCATTGATTATTCGGGTGTTAAAGATTCAACTTCTACACAGCTTGTGCTGGCGATGGTTGCACAGCGTGAAAATGGGAAGGATATGGAGAAGAATGCGAATGAGCTCAGCCTAATTCAACTTGAGCAGCAATTACAAAACCGTTTTCGAATCACATACACTTCTAAATGGCAGCAAAGATATCCCTTATAATTAAATGTGCTTCTATGTACGTGTTATGATATAATGACTTGAATTGAGCATGTTTTGAACATAAATGATTTGGCACACGGTTACGGAGGCTTTTGCATGAATTCTTATCGGATCCCAGAGATCGCTAAGCAATACACAGAGTATGATATGATTCAAATTCACACAGACTTGCCCGATTTTCCGGTGCTTCGCACACGTCTGTTGTTTGCATTCTTGAACGGAAACAGTAAGTTTAGTTCTTCAAGCGAGTTGTATACGCTAGCTACGTCGCTTGTTCAACTAGCGCTCGATACCCACGATTTGGTTACAGCATCCAATGATATCAAAGAGAAAAAGGCGGCAAGATCAAGACAGCTAAAAGTTCTTGCTGGGGATTATTTCAGTTCCCGCTTTTACAATCTCCTTGCTCAGGCAGGCCAGATCGAGATGATTAAACAGTTGTCAAACGCAATCTGTGAAGTCAACCGTCTCAAGATGAACATTTACATGAAAATGAAGCAATTGAAATTGACGGCAGAAGATTACATCCACCTAACCGTGGAAATTAAATCTCAGCTGTTTTTGTCTTTCTCTGAATTTATGTCTGAGGTCTATGATCAAGCATGGCCTGATATTCTGAGAAGTTATGCAAAGTGTGAGGTAATATTTGAAGAAATTTTCCGCGTCGAATCTCCGGCGAATTTCAGAGACAGCTGGGGATTCTGGCATATTCTGCAGCATGGTACGAAAGAAGAACGGAAGCAGCTGCATGCAGAAGAATCCGATCAAGCCAGACTTCGTACACTCATTCATAAATATAATATTACTTCTCAGCTTTATCAGATGCTGGACTCCCACAGCAAGCAACTACAGTCCAAGGTACAGCAGCTTGAATCGGATAAACTAATAAGTGAACTGTTTCACATTGGAGAGCCGTTTCTTCGATTCTCAGCAAAGCAGCCCAAAGTGCTAGAAGAAATTTGAGGTGACATCAAAGATGAATATGACAAAAACAAATAGCAACACGAAAACACCCAAAACCAAAGAAGAGTTCGTTCACTCTGTCTTTGAAAGTATTGCACCCAAATATGATCTTATGAACAGTATCCTAAGCTTCCGTAGGCATAAAGCATGGCGCAAATTCACTATGAAGAAAATGAACGTGAAGCCCGGGGAGACTGCGATTGACCTGTGCTGTGGTACCTGCGACTGGACGATCAGTCTTGCACAGGCGAGTAGAAGCGGTAAGATGGTTGGGCTGGATTTTAGCCAAAACATGCTAGATTACGGTGCAGAGAAAATCAAGCAGCTTCACTTGGATCAGCAGATTGAGCTAATTCAAGGTAATGCGATGAGTCTTCCGTTTGACGACAATACGTTTGATTACGCAACGATCGGATTTGCTCTTCGTAATGTTCCCGATTTGGAGCAAGTCATCCGTGAAATGCAGCGTGTCGTTAAGCCAGGAGGGCTAGTTGTGTCTTTAGAGCTCTCTAAACCAACTTGGCAGCCATTCAAGTCTATTTATTATTTTTATTTTCAACGTGTACTGCCTTTTTTGGGCAAGCTAATTGTAAAGAAGTACGAGCAGTACAAGTGGCTGCCGGAATCATTAATCCATTTTCCGGATCATAAACAGTTGGCTGCTATTTTTACGAACCAAGGATTGGAACATGTACAGGCGTACCCATTAACAGGTGGGGTTGCAGCTTTGCATATGGGTATCAAGGGGAAAACGAAATCAGGAGTGTAGTCAGCATATGTTTACTAAATTGAAAATATTTTTAGAAATGATTAAATTTGAACACAGTGTGTTTGCATTGCCATTTGCTTTCATGGGAGCAATTCTAGGGTCAGTCGTATTAAATGGACATCTGCCTAGCTGGGCTCAGATCGGTTGGATAACACTGGCCATGGTTGGAGCGAGAACAGCAGCGATGGCCTTGAATCGCGTGATTGATAAAGCCATTGATAAAAGAAATCCAAGGACGGAGAATCGAGCTATACCCGCGGGGCTAATCTCCATTCAGCAGGTCATTATTTATATTGTTATTTCGTTTGCAATGCTTTTCTGGGCAACCTCTAATTTAAGCTCTTTATCAATGAAACTGCTGCCTATTGCAGTGTTTTTTCTTGTCTTTTACTCGTACACCAAAAGATTTACATGGACTTGCCACTTTGTCTTAGGTTTGACATTAGGGTTAGCTCCACTTGGGGGCTGGGTTGCCGTAACCGGTCAATTTACATGGTCTTCTATCATTTTTTACTTGACGGTAGTATGTTGGAGCTCAGGTTTCGATCTGATTTATGCCTGTCAAGATGCCGAGTTTGATCGGAATGAAGGTCTGCATTCTTTACCAAGCAGATTTGGGATCAAGGCTGCCTTGAATACGGCTCGTGTCCTGCATGTTCTCACAGCCGTTGGTTTAGTCACTTTATTTTTCATTACACATTTGAGTTGGTTCTATTTAATTGGCCTCGTTATCGCTTATTTTATTCTGTATAAAGAACATCGACTTGTATCACCGCAAGACTTATCCAAATTAAACACAGCGTTTTTCACAATGAACGGTGTACTGAGCTTAGTGATGTTTGCCTTCACGTTACTTGATGTGATAGTGAGTCAGCATTCATGAGCGGGAACTGGGTAGTAGGAATCACTGGAGCTAGTGGTGCTATCTATGGCGTACGGCTCTGCCAAGTAATGCTGGATCAAGGTTTAAGTGTACATCTAATCGTTACCGATGCAGGCTGGAGAGTGCTGCATGATGAATTGGATTGGAACGTAAGCAAACGCCAAGATATGCTGCAGGAACATTTTGGCGGACGCGCAGGTTCCTTCAACTATCATCCAATTGCTGATATTGGGGCAACCGTTGCCAGTGGATCTTTTCGGACCAAGGGCATGGTTGTTATTCCTTGCTCAATGGGAACTTTATCAGGGATCGCTCATGGTTCATCAGATAATTTATTGGAGCGAACAGCGGATGTGATGCTCAAAGAAGGAAGAAAATTAATCCTGGTTCCAAGGGAAACGCCTTTACACGCCATACATTTGGAGAACATGTTAACCTTGTCGAGAATGGGCGTACGCATGCTTCCGGCTATGCCGGCCTTTTATAATCGTCCGCGCTCAATCGATGAGATGGTCGATTTTTTGGTGGGTAAAGTGCTGGATAGCATGGACATTGAACATTCCTTGTACCGAAGATGGGGAGATAACAATGAGCAACCTAGACCCTAAAATACGAATTGGCCGGATTAATTATACAAACGTTTGGCCGATCTACTATTATTTTCCCGAACTTATGAATAGCTCTGAGGTTGACATTATTGAACAAGTCCCTACCTCACTTAATCAAGAAATGGCTGCTGGGAACATCGATATGGGGCCCATTTCTTCCTTTGCTTACGGAGAATCCTTTGAAAATTATGTGCTCTACCCGGATCTTTCAGTTAGCGCCTATGGAGAAGTGAATTCCATTCTTTTGTTCCATGAAAAGCCGTTACGCGAAATTGCGAATGGTCACATTGTGTTGCCAACTACCTCAGCTACGTCGGTGAATTTACTCAAAGTCATTCTCCAAAAATTCTATAATGGGAATCCGACTTATGAGTATGCGAAACCCAATTTAGAAGAGATGATGGAGAAAGCGGACGGGGCTTTATTGATCGGAGACGATGCGATTAAAGAGAGTTGGCGCAATAAAACGTATATGATTACGGATCTTGGGCAAGAATGGGCCAAATGGACAGGACAGTGGATGTCATTTGCCGTATGGGCGATTCGTAAAGAGACGACCCAGAAGTATCCGGAATTAGTTGCAGCGGCTTTTGAGGCCTTCATGGCTAGTAAATCCAAAGCACATCAAAATCCGGAAGAGATGATACGCGAAGCACAAAGTACGGTTGGTGGGACATCTCAATATTGGCATCATTATTTTCATACGCTATGTTATGATTTTGCATCGGAACAATGGGAAGGCCTTGCTACGTATTACAAGTACTGCTATGAGCTTGGTTTCCTGCCGAAGCCGGTAAGCATTGGGTTATGGTCAGAGAAAAAGAACGCACGGGTGACAGAATGAAAAATCTAATGGAAATCTATACAAGAAAGAAAAAGGATATAGCTGCAATTGAAAAAGAACTCGAGGAAAGCGTGTACACAGATCATGCGATGCTTCGAGAAACTTCAATGCATTTACTGAAAGCGGGAGGGAAGCGGATTCGCCCCGTCTTTGTTCTGCTTTCAGGCGAGTTTGGGAGCTATCAGCTCCAAACGATGAAACATGTCGCGGTACCGCTCGAGCTCATTCATATGGCATCGCTTGTTCATGATGATGTGATTGACGATGCAAACACAAGACGCGGACAATTGACGGTCCGATCCAAGTGGGATAATCGGATTGCTATGTTCACGGGGGATTATATTTTTGCCAAAGCTTTAGGAGTCATTACTCAAATTCATAAGCCTGCAGTCCATCAAATTATGTCTAAGGCCATCGTGGAGATGTCAATTGGGGAAATGGAACAAATTCGTTTCTTTTTCCACTCAGAGCAAACAATTCGAGATTACTTATTACGGATTAGACGTAAAACAGCACTGTTAATTGCTATTTCATGCCAATTAGGGGCTATGGCGGCTGATGCACCTGACTGGATAAGCAATAAATTGTATGCTTTTGGTTATAACGTAGGTATGGCGTTTCAAATACGGGATGATATTCTGGATTTAATTGGAACGGAAAAGCAAATCGGTAAACCGCCTGGCAGCGATGTCAAACAAGGAAACATAACGATACCTGTCCTGATCGCTATGCAAGACCCATCCTTAAAGCCGCTCATCTTGTCGGAACTAGACCGAATACATAAGCTGGATGGACAAACCGATGTCAGTCGATTCTTGGATATGATCCGTAATAGTGAAGGTATAGATAAAGCAGATTTACTTTCTCAAAAGTATATTGATAAGGCTATAGCTTCACTGGACAAACTGCCAAATGTTCAAGCCAAAAAAGATCTAATTGAAATTGCACATTTTATCGGAAATCGTTCTTATTAATGTATTGTTCTTCGATTTGAGAAAAGCTGCCAAAAAGTGTAAACTAGTGGAGAATACATAGATTGTACCTTAGTAAGTTTATGCACAAGTTTTCTTATGGAAACTATAAGGAGGAAGTCCTTACATGGAAAAAACATTCTTGATGGTTAAACCGGATGGCGTACAACGTGGCCTTGTAGGCGAGATCGTAAAACGCTTTGAACAGAAGGGCTTTCAATTAATCGGCAGCAAGCTAACTGTTATTTCGAGGGAGCAAGCCGAACTTCACTATGCGGAGCATAAAGGTAAAGATTTTTTCGAAAGACTCGTGACGTTTATTACGTCCGGACCCGTATTCGCGATGGTGTGGCAAGGGGAACAAGTCATTCCTCTATCCCGAATGATGATTGGGAAAACGAATACTCTTGAAGCCGCTCCAGGAACAATACGTGGTGACTTTGCCGTACATACGCATTTAAACCTGATTCATGGTTCGGATTCACCAGAAAGCGCTGAGCGCGAAATTGGCAATTTCTTTAAATCGGACGAGCTATTTGTATACAATAAAGTCATTCAACAATGGATCTAGTTCACAAAAATCAAAGAACCTGACATCTTACCGGATGCGGGTTCTTTTTTTTGTCGTATTATAAAGGATTTTGGTATTTGCTTACAGAATGTATGTTACTCCAGGATAAACGACTTCGTCGTCCCTAGGGACGAGCGCGTTTGTCAAGGTTGATGCGAAGCAAAAGTATAAAAAGTATACTTTCTTATCAACAGAAATTGACCAGGGTGGGTGGACAGCATGGAAGATCAAGATTTTTTGTTATTTATTAAAAAGATAAAAGAACACACGTCCATTGATCTTGCTCTTTATAAAGAAGCGCAAATGAAAAGACGTCTAACAACTCTACGGATGAAGCGTGGTTATAATACGTTCGTCGCTTTTTTTGATGCGATGATGAAGGATAAAGAACTATTCTATGAATTTTTGGATCGCATGACGATTAATGTCTCTGAGTTTTGGAGGAATCCGAATCGTTGGGAGCTCGTTGAGCAGAAATTTGTACCCGAGATGTTGAAGAAGAACAGACGCTTAAAAGTATGGAGTGCGGCTTGTTCAACGGGAGAAGAGCCTTATACGCTAGCGATGATTTTGGCCGAACAAGGAGCGCTTAATGAAGCTCATTTACACGCGACGGATATTGATGATGGCGCCTTGGAAAAAGCACGCAAAGCGGTCTACCTCGATCGTTCTTTGCGAGATGTGCCTGAAAAGTACGCAAAGAAATATTTCCGACAAGAACAAATGATGTATCATATTACGGACGATCTGAAAAAATCCATTAAGTTTCAAAAGCAAAACCTGCTTGTCGATACATTTGATACGGGATATGATCTCATCGTTTGTCGCAATGTGATCATTTATTTTACGGAAGAAGCAAAACATGTCCTGTACCAGAAATTTTCTAAAGCGCTGAAACCAGGTGGATTATTGTTTGTTGGTTCTACTGAGCAAATTTTCTCCCCAGGGCAATATGATCTAGAACCAGCAGATACTTTCTTTTATCGCAAAAAGGGTGTATAAGATCTTCCATATATTCCAATACTAAGATGTAGCAGAAACATATGCTTATCATGCAAGTTTTCACGCTACGGAAATCTCAGTAACGCTTACGATGCAAGTTATTGCTAAGGCAATAACTCTTAGGAGGCAATTATGGACAAACGCAAAGTGATTACCGCATATCGCAGGGGAATGATCTCCATTCAGGAATGTGCGCAGATTTTGGGAGTCGATTCCTCACAAATCGTGGGACTCATGAATGATCCACAGCTCTCCGAACTCCCAAGAGTCGTCCAAAAGCAGCCTATGCACGGGTAATCTTTGCTCATGACTAGATGGTGACACGCTCTCGCTAAGGGGATTATCCCTTATGTGCGAAGCGTGTTTTTGCGTTTGTGCTGTTGCCAAACCCGAGTACCTATACTATAATGACAAAAGATAATCGCGCGTCAAAGCGCTAAAGTGTTTGATAAAAGCAACCATTCAAAAGCGGATGCTTATGAAGTTAGTATTGCTAAGCAAATCTTTATAGTTAATACTTACGAAGTTAGTATGATTTCGTAATACTCAAAAAGTGTATGCTTACGAAGCTAGTGATGCTTCGCAAAACTCATAGGGGGTAACAGATTGTGAGATATTTAACAGCAGGTGAAACGCACGGCCCACAGCTCACTGCGATTATTGAAGGGTTTCCAAGTAATGTAACTTTAAACTTTGAAGATTTGAACTTCCAATTACATAGACGTCAAAAAGGTTATGGTCGTGGTCGTCGGATGCAGATTGAGAAAGATACAGCGACCATTGCAGGCGGTGTGCGCCATGGCAAAACAACAGGAGCTCCAATCGCGCTTGTTGTTGTTAATAACGACTGGAAGCACTGGACAACGGTAATGGGGATTGAGCCGGTTGAAGAGGATAATGAAGGCAAGCGTCGTGTTAACCGTCCTCGTCCAGGACATGCGGATTTAAACGGCGGACTCAAATATAATCAAAAAGATTTACGCAACATTCTAGAGCGTTCTAGTGCGCGTGAAACGACGATGCGTGTAGCAACTGGAGCTGTAGCGCGCCAATTGTTGGCTGAGTTCGGGATTAAAGTGGCAGGACAAGTCATCCGTATCGGTGAAGTGGAAGTAGAGCGTCAAGAGCTTACTGTTGATGAACTTATTCGCATCACAGAGGAATCTCCGGTACGCGTGGTTGATAAAGAGGCTGAAGCCAAAATGATCGCCGCGATCGACGCAGCCAAAGAAGATGGCGATACGCTTGGTGGGATCGTTGAAGTTATCATTGAAGGCGTTCCTGTAGGACTTGGTAGCCATGTCCAATGGGATCGTAAGCTAGATGGTAAAATTGCGCAGGCGGTACTCTCCATTCAAGCTTTCAAAGGTGTTGAGTTCGGAATCGGCTTTGAGGCCGCAGAACGTAGAGGCTCCAATGTTCATGACGAAATTCTATACACGCAAGAAGATGGCTTTAGTCGCAGAACGAATCGCGCAGGGGGCTTTGAGGGCGGTATGACTACGGGCGAGCAAATCATCGTGCGCGGTGTGATGAAACCCATCTCGACACTTTACAAACCGCTGCAAAGCGTTGATATTGATACGAAGGAAGTATTCACGGCACAAGTTGAGCGTTCTGACACTTGTGCGGTCCCGGCTGCAGGCGTAATTATGGAAAATGTGATTGCTTGGGAAGTAGCGAATGCTTTCTTGGATAAATTCGGCGGCGACTCGATCGAGGAAATTCGTGCGAATTTAACCAACTTCTTAGCCCAAGTGGAGAGCTACTAATATGAGAGAGCTCACCGTAGATCTTGGAGAACGGTCTTATCCTATTTATATCGGCCAAGGCATTCTTAACGATATCACGGCTCTATTTGACCGGGCGAAGCTTAGCCACAAATCGCCTTTACTCGTAGTCACCGATGACACGGTGGCTCCGCTGCACCTGGAGCGCGTCTTGACGCTGCTCCGTGAGGGCGGCTTCGCCGCCACAGCCTGCGTCGTGCCCGCAGGCGAAACCTCCAAATCCCTCGCGCAGCTCGAGGGAATTGTCACCGCCGCCCTCCAGGCGGGCCTCGATCGCAGTTCTGCGATCGTCGCCCTTGGAGGAGGCGTGGTTGGCGATCTCGCCGGCTTCGCTGCGGCGAGCTTCATGCGCGGGATCCGCTTCGTGCAGATCCCGACAACGATCCTTGCCCACGACAGTTCCGTCGGCGGCAAGGTCGCGGTCAACCATCCTATGGCGAAAAACATCATCGGGGCGTTCCACCAGCCCGAGCTCGTTCTCTTCGACATCGACTTGCTTCTAACATTGCCGCCGCGTCAGGTGAAGGCGGGCCTCTCGGAAGTGATCAAGCACGGCTTGATCTGGGACGCTGAATTCACGCAGTGGTGCGACGACAATGCGGAGAAGCTGCTGGCCTTAGATCCGGAAGCGCTCAGTTATGCGCTTTATATAGGTTGTAAAGTCAAGTCTATCGTTGTATCCCAAGATGAGCGCGAGAATGATTTACGTGCCATCTTAAATCTCGGCCATACGATTGGTCACGCCTTGGAAGCAGTCGCCGGTTATGGCGAGCTGCTGCATGGTGAAGCGATTGCAATCGGCATGGTGGGGGCTGCTAAGCTAGCTCAGCAGTTCGGTTATGCCGAGGACATCCATACGGTGACGAAGGGACTATTCGAGAAATACGGATTGCCAGTAAGCATTCCATCTCATTTAGATACGGATAGTATCTTGGGCGCGATGATGCACGATAAGAAATTCAAAGAAGGCACAATGGTCTACATCATCCCGATGGAAATCGGCAAAGTAGAAATCCGTAAGGATGTTACGGTAGAGCAAGTCAGACAAATTGTTGAGTTTTTAAAAGGGGAGAGTTAGCCGATGTTCTTAAGGGGAATTCGTGGTGCGACGACGGTTGAACACAATGAGGCTCAGGAGATTTTAACCGCTACCAATGAACTGCTTGCAGCAATTGTAGAGGCCAATGATTTTCATCCTGAAGATATTTGTTCCGTTTTCATTACAGTAACAGAGGATATTACGGCTACATTTCCTGCTCGGGCGATTCGCACGATGATCGGTTGGGAACTTGTCCCGCTAATGTGTTCACTGGAAGTTCCGGTTGAGAACTCATTGCCTAAGTGTATCCGATTAATGGTGCAGGTCAACACAACCAAAAGCCAAGCAGAGATCAACCATATTTACTTGAAGGAAGCTAAAGCGTTGCGACCTGATATTGTTAAATTGACAAATGAAGCAACACGGTAGTATAGTGTGAGTAGATGAGTTTAGGTAAGTAGAGAAGCATTTAGTTGAGTAGAGCTTAGCCCAGTTGAGATGAGAAAAGGTAACATAGGTTTGTGTGAAGATAAGTGCGACTCTATTCGAGGGCGTCTGTTTGTTCATACATAGCCATGGCTTCTTTTATCATATTCTTCTTGAACTTCTACTGTACTAAAGTCAACCTCTACTTCGGTAGAGGTTTTTTTGTTATTCGAATAGAGTTTTGTGCACCACTGAGATCACGAGTTGCACAAGCTGAGAGGGGATGTTTCCATGTATACACCTGAAATTCAAGAAGTTATTCGTTTGGCTAAAGATTATAATCTCATTCCTGTTGTGCGCCATTTATTAGCAGATACTGAAACCCCGATACGTGTATTTCAACATCTTTACCAAGAACCGCGTGCGTTCCTTTTAGAAAGTGTTGAGGGCGGCGTGAAATGGGCCCGATATTCCTTTATCGGCAGCGATCCCTTCTTGATGATTAAAGCGAAGCATGGGAAAACCATGGTTGAAACACAAACCGAGAATAAGGTTTTGGACGAGAAACCAATCGATGTGTTGAAAGCCTATCTGAGATCCTACTCCAGTCCTCAGCTTGCGGACTTGCCGCGTTTTACAGGTGGTGCCGTCGGATTCTTCGGATACGATTTGCTTCAGTACTATGAGAATCTCCCAGCTCATCAAATTGATGATTTACAAATGAATGACATTCAATTCATGTTCTGCGATCAAGTCATTGTTTTCGATCATTTCAAACAGCAGATCAAAGTGATTGCCAATGTGCATGTACAACCTTTTGCAACGGATGCTGACATTGTAAAAGCGTATCATGCGACTTGTGAGAAAATTGATGCCACAATCGAGAAGATCAAACGTCCGCTTGGCTCCGAGACGATGACTCACAATCCGATTGTATCGGAACCGGATCTCGGTGATATTCGATCCAACATCACGAAAGAAAAGTATATTGCCAACGTGAATAAAGCGAAGGAATACATCAGAGCCGGTGATATTTTCCAAGTCGTGTTGTCGCAGCGTTTTGAAATGGAAACGACCGTTTCGCCTTTGCAAGTGTATCGAGTACTTCGTACGATGAATCCTTCGCCTTATATGTATGTGCTCAAAATGGATGATGAAGTCGTTGTTGGCACATCGCCGGAGCTGTTAGTTCGCGTTGAAGAAGAGAAGGTAGAGA
Organism: Paenibacillus sp. JT22N1; assembly: GCF_059692155.1. Lineage (NCBI taxonomy): Bacteria > Bacillati > Bacillota > Bacilli > Caryophanales > Paenibacillaceae > Paenibacillus > Paenibacillus sp. JT22N1. Next base: position 245,802 of record NZ_JCAUAW010000006.1, on the reverse strand, counting down.
CGCGCCCAATTGCGGGTACAAGACCTAGAGGGAAGACACCAGAAGAAGATCTTGCTCTGGAAAAAGAATTGCTGGCAGACGAGAAAGAACGCGCTGAACATTTGATGCTGGTTGATTTAGGTCGCAATGACATCGGGCGTGTATCGGAATTCGGAACTGTGAAGTGCGATACATTCATGGACATTGAACGGTATTCACACGTCATGCATATCGTTTCTAACGTTTCTGGTAAAATTGCAAAGGACAAAGATTTTTTCGATGCTTTTCTTTCCTGTATGCCTGCAGGGACGGTGTCTGGAGCGCCGAAGCTGAGGGCTATGGAGATTATTGCTGAGTTGGAGCCAGAATCTCGCGGTGCTTATGCCGGAGCGATTGGTTACCTAGGATTTTCGGGGAATTTGGACACTTGTATTACGATCCGTACGATTATTTTCAAACATGGCAAAGCCTATGTACAAGCCGGAGCCGGTATTGTATGGGATTCTGTTCCTGAAAGTGAATACCAGGAGACGGTTAATAAAGCGACAGCTTTGCTGAAATCAATTCGGATGGCAGAGGCCATGTTCAGCCCTGAGCCTAGACCAGTTAGCGATATTAACAAAGATTATTTTGTTAACTCTTAAGGAAGAGAAGGAGAGGAGACTCTAGTCATGAGTGGACTTATTCATATACAGAAAGCGCTAGGGAAAGTTGTTAGCGGTAGTCATTTGTCGCGTGAGGAAGCGCGCGGCGTCATGTCTGAAATCATGGATGGTGCTGCGACTCCGGCTCAAATCGGAAGCCTGCTTACAGCACTTCGCATCAAAGGAGAGACGCTGGAGGAGATTACGGGCTTCGCAGAAGCAATGCGGAGCAAAGCCGTTCAGGTCAACGTACTTCAGAATGATCTGCTGGACACATGCGGAACTGGCGGAGATGGCGCAGAGACGTTCAATATCTCCACTACGGCAGCGATTGTCGCATCTGCTGGCGGGATTCGCGTAGCGAAACATGGCAATCGGGCGATGTCGAGCAAAAGCGGTAGCGCAGATGTCCTTGAAGCTCTTGGCGTGAAGATTACGTTAAGCGGTGAGCAAGCAGCTAAATGTTTAGACAAAACAGGGATCTGCTTTATGTTTGCCCAAGCGTATCATCAATCCATGAAGCATGTGGCTGCACCTAGGCGCGAACTAGGATTCAGAACCGTATTCAACCTGCTTGGGCCGTTAACGAATCCAGCGGGCGCTGATCGTCAAGTGCTTGGTGTATTCGACAGTACGAAGACCGAGCTGATTGCGCAAGCGCTGCAAGCCCTTGGACTGAAACGTGCATTGGTCGTCGCAAGCGAGGATGGTTTGGATGAATTCAGCATTTCGGCACCTACGAAAGTAACGGAACTGAAGGCTAACACTATTAGCACTTATTTCATTACTCCGGATGATCTTGGTTTACGCGCACATAGCATCAAAGATGTAGCAGGTGGAGATGCGATCCTAAACGCTGAAATCATTCGTCATATTTTTGCTGGTGAGAAGGGGCCATATCGCGATATCGTACTTGCTAACGCAGCGGCTTGCTTTTATGTGACTGGGCAAGTCGGAACCCTTCAACAGGGTGTGAAATTAGCGGCTGATGTCATTGATTCTGGTCGTGCGGAACAAAAATTGAACGATTTAATCCAATATACAGGAGAACTATGCCATGTTTCTTGATAAAATTGTTGCCACCAAGCGGGCAGAGGTTGAAGCGATGAGCGGATTTTCGATCAAAGATGCAGAGAAGTTAATCTCGGACCTGCCTCCTTGTTTAGGCTTTGAACAAGCGTTAACTACACGGAAAAACCGTGCGATGGGTCTAATTGCCGAGGTGAAGAAGGCTTCCCCGTCCAAAGGATTGATTCGTGATGATTTTGAACCGGTTCTTTTAGCGGAAGCCTATGAAAGGGCCGGCGCAGATTGTATTTCCGTTCTGACGGATGCGGACTACTTCCAAGGCAGTAACGAGTACTTGAAGGCCGTTCGTAAAGCAGTGAATGTGCCGTTACTTCGTAAGGATTTCACAATTGATCCGAAGCAAATTTATGAAGCGCGCTTGATTGGCGCCGATGCTATTTTGCTGATTGCTGCCATTTTAACGACAGATCAAATGAAGCAGTATCTCAATTTAGCTAGTGATCTTGGACTAGATGCACTCGTTGAGGTCCATGATCGTGAGGAGCTGGAACGTGCGCTGGAATTGGATACTCAATTGATTGGTATCAACAATCGGAATTTGAAAACATTTGTTACTGACTTAGGTACGACAGAGGAATTGATTCAATTCATTCCCGCAGGGAAAACTGTCGTCAGTGAAAGTGGCATTTCTACCGTCAAAGATATGGCTTATTTACAGCAAGTTGGTGCTCAAGCCGTTTTAATCGGCGAGCATTTCATGCGCCAACCTATTGTTGAGCAGGCCGTACATGATCTGATGGGTACGAGGGTTCATAGGGCGAAGTAGTTGAAGGAGAAAGAGGCGAATTTGATGGCTGTGGGGACGGTTCCAACGGTAAAAATTTGTGGACTTCAAAGCGTTGAAGTGTTAAAATCAATCGTGCATTTGCCGATAGATCATATCGGTTTTGTTTTTGCACCGAGCAAGCGGCAAGTTACGGCAGAGAAGGCTGGAGAACTGATTTCCTTTTTGAAATCCGAAGAGGCTAAAGGGGTATCTATCCCATTAACCGTAGGGGTATTCGTTAATCCGAGCAAGGATCAGCTAACCGACATTCTAGCGGTGGCTCCACTTGATGTCGTACAGTTGCATAGTCAGGAAACACCTGATTTTTGCCGATGGGTTCGTGAACATTTTCAGGTGAAAGTGTTCAAATCCGTTTCGATTTCCAAGACAGAAAACAAAATCCCGGGCTTGGAGGATATAGCCGCGCAGCTTGACCCTTATATAGGGACTGTTGATGCTGTTTTACTGGATACCTTCGACCCTGTTTATGGTGGAGGATCAGGCAAAACCTTTGCTTGGGACTGCATTCCTGTTTATCAGGAGTGGGCGCATTCAGCAGGAGTGGCGCTGCTTGTAGCAGGTGGGCTTCAACCTGATAATGTTGATCAATTAGTAACAGCCTATTACCCCGATGGCGTAGATGTTTCCAGCGGCGTTGAGACCGATGGCGTAAAAGATATAGCCAAAATTACAGCATTTGTGGAAAGGGTGACTCGAAAGTGACGCAAGTACCTGACCAGCATGGCAGATTCGGCAAGTTCGGCGGCCGTTATGTACCTGAGACGTTGATGAATGCTCTGATTGAGCTTGAAGAAGCTTATGAACAATATAAAGATGATCCTGAATTTATTGCCGAGGTGCGCTACTTACAAAAGCAATATTCCGGCAGGCCAACACCGCTTTATTATGCAGAGCGACTTTCTGAGCTTTTGGGCGGAGCCAAAATATATTTGAAGCGTGAGGATTTGAACCATACGGGTGCTCACAAAATTAATAACACCATTGGACAAGCGGTTCTCGCTAAACGAATGGGGAAGAAGAAGATTATTGCGGAAACTGGAGCTGGGCAGCATGGTGTTGCATCAGCAACCGTAGCTGCTTTAATGGGGTTTGAGTGTAAAGTATTCATGGGCGAGGAAGATACGAAGCGTCAGCAGTTAAATGTTTTCCGTATGAAATTGCTTGGATCTGATGTCATTCCTGTTACCTCTGGTACACGTACGTTGAAAGATGCTTGTAATGAAACGCTTCGATACTGGGTTAGTAACGTTCAGGATACTTATTATATCCTAGGGTCGGTTACAGGACCGCATCCATACCCCATGATGGTGCGTGATTTCCAACGTGTCATTGGCGATGAGTCACGTGAGCAAATCCTTGAAACCGAAGGCAGATTGCCTGATGCTGTAATTGCTTGTGTAGGCGGAGGCAGTAACGCCATGGGTATTTTCTACCCGTTCGTCCAAGATGAATCAGTGAAACTCATTGGCGTGGAAGCGGCTGGCCGCGGTATTCATACCGAGGAACATGCAGCTACAATGACCAAGGGAACTCCCGGTGTTTTCCAAGGCTCACTTAGCTATTTGCTGCAGGATGAGTATGGTCAAGTACTGCCGGCCCATTCAATTTCAGCAGGCTTGGATTACCCCGGTATTGGACCGGAGCATTCCTACCTCAAAGATATTGAACGAGCAACGTATTATCCGATCACGGATCAGGAAGCACTAGATGCTCTTCAGCTGCTTAGCCGCACGGAAGGAATAATTCCAGCCTTAGAGAGTGCACATGCCATTGCTCAAACGGTAAAAATAGCGCCTACCATGTCGAAGGATGAAATTATTATCGTAAATCTATCTGGACGTGGCGATAAAGACGTTGAATCCATTATGAGCTATCTCGGCATGGGGAGGGAATAAGCGATGAACCGTATTGATAGTCGATTTGCCGAGCTCAAAGAGCGAGGAGAAACAGCGATGATTCCTTTCCTGACCATCGGAGATCCTTCTCTTGAAGCGTCTCTAGAGCTTATTCTGGAAATGGAACGAGCTGGTGCTGACTTGATCGAGCTAGGTGTTCCTTATTCCGATCCTTTAGCTGACGGTCCTGTTATTCAACGTTCTTCTGAACGTGCCTTACAGCGCAAAATTTCTATCTTTGATGTGATGGATGTCGCTAGTCAGGCGAGAAGCAGAGGTTCTAAGCTGCCTTTCATTCTATTTACGTATTATAATCCAGTTTTACAAATTGGACTCGATCGCATTTTCAAAGCGATGCAGGAGAATGAAATCAGCGGCATTATCATTCCTGATCTACCGTTGGAAGAAGACAGTGAGACAAGAGCGATTGCTGAAGCTAATGGGATTCATCTTATCCCGTTGGTTGCGCCAACATCCAATGAGCGCGTTAAGCGAATTGCAGCTGGAGCTCGCGGATTCGTCTACTGTGTATCATCATTAGGTGTAACAGGTGAGCGTGCCGAATTCTTCGGAGGCATTGAAGAATTCCTTGCAACGGTACGTGAAGCTGCTAGTGTTCCGATTGTCGTCGGCTTCGGTATTTCCAATCGCGAGCAAGTTAAGCGCTTTGAGAAGCTTTGTGACGGAGTCGTTGTAGGAAGTGCCATCGTACGAACGATTGAGAACGTACTGTCTCATCTTGAGGCCGATGCTGCACACCCGGAAGGACTCTTGCAAATTCGTAACTTTGTGGGACAATTAAAACGTTCGGACATATAATTGACGAGGTGACTATCATGAAACCGAAACAAACGATTGTACATTTACCTGTCTATCAACCTGGTAAACCTATTGAAGAAGTGAAACGCGAGCTAGGTTTGACAGAAGTGATTAAGCTTGCATCTAACGAAAATCCTTTCGGTTCCTCGCCTAAGGTAAAAGCTGCGATAGAAGCGGAATTATCCAACATCAGCTTGTATCCTGATGGGGGAGCTGTGCAATTGACAGAAGCAGTTGCTGAGTCCCTTGGTGTGGCAACGAATCAGCTTATTTTTGGCGCAGGATCCGATGAGGTTATTCTGATGCTGGCGCGGGCTTTCCTTGTTCAAGGTGACGAATCAGTTATGGCTACACATACGTTCCCCCAATATAAGCATAACTGTGAAATCGAAGGAGCTGTGTCCATTGAAGTTCCTTTGAAAGAAGGTACACACGATTTGGATGGCATGCTTGCTGCGATTACGGAACGTACGAAAATTGTTTGGATTTGTAATCCGAACAATCCGACAGGAACGATGAATACCGATGCGGAGATTAAGGCGTTTTTGGCCAAAGTTCCAGATCATGTTTTAGTCGTTCTTGATGAAGCTTACTGCGAGTACAACACAACGGGGGAATTCCCGGATAGCATTGAACTAATTGGTCAATACCGCAATGTCATAGCATTGCGTACTTTTTCAAAAATTTATGGGCTGGCATCCCTTCGAATTGGTTATGGGATCGGACATCCCGATGTTATTCGATCGATTAATCAAGTGCGAGAACCTTTTAACACAACCAGATTTGCTCAAGCCGCTGCGCTTGCTGCGATTAAAGATCAAGACTTTATCCAAAGCTGCCGAGAAGCGAACACGGCTGGCTTACATTACTTAACAGAAGAGTTTAACAAGATGGGTCTGACGGCATTTCCGGCACATGGTAACTTCATCATGGTGAATGTTGGCCGGCCAGCTGCAGATGTATTTAATGGTTTGCTGCGTAGAGGTATCATCATTCGTGGAGGTCATATGTTGGGCTTCCCAACGTCGCTTCGGGTTACAATTGGCTCGCGCGAACAGAATGAGAAATTCATTGCCGCTCTAACACAGGTGCTTGCTGAGGTTGCTGTTCAGGCCTAATTTAAATCATAAAGGTTGATTTCATGACGAAAATTGCGATATTCGGTGTAGGGCTGATCGGTGGATCACTCGCCTTATGCTATAAAGGAAAACCTGGATTTACAGTCGTTGGTCACTCACCGAATCCGAAGTCAGTTGAAAAACTTCTTAAACGGAATGTTGTCGATACGGCAACAACTAGTATGGCTGAAGCTGTAGAAGGAGCGGACTACATTTTTCTATGTGTGCCCGTGGGTATGTTAGAGGAATATGTCCAGCAGTTAGTGGAGCTCCCCCTCAAAGATGGTTGTATCATTACAGATGTAGGTAGTACCAAAGCTTCAATCACTGAGAGTGCAGCATCCTTTGTCAGGGAAAACGTCTATTTCATCGGCGGTCATCCAATGGCAGGCTCCGAACGTCATGGGGTGGAGGCAGCTTCCTCGCACCTTTTTGAAAATGCGTTCTATGTCCTGACACCTGCAGAGGGTACACCACAAGCTGAGGTTGATCGTCTAACAGAGCTGCTCAAGAAAACGAAGGCTCAAATTGTTCAAGTAGGCGCCCGTGAACACGATGACATCGTGGGAGCGATTAGCCATTTACCGCATATTATCGCGGTAGCATTGGTTAATCAAGTAAGAGGCTATAACGAGACGAATCCGTTGTATCAAAATCTCGCTGCTGGTGGCTTCAGGGATATCACACGTATCGCCTCCAGTGAACCGATGATTTGGCGCGATATTCTTGTTAACAATAAAGAAGTGCTGCTTAAACTGCTCAAGGATTGGAATCTAGAAATGTCGCGGTTCATTAGTTTGTTGGAACAAAGTGACGGCGAAGGGATCGCTGAACAATTCCGTGTTGCAGGTGAGTTCCGCAGTCAATTGCCTGAACGCAGAAAAGGGATGATTACGTCCTTATTCGATATTTATGTTGATATTCCCGATCATCCTGGTATTATTGGTCAAATTACAACCTTACTCGGTAACGCTAGAATCAATTTAAGCAATATTCAAATTATTGAAAGCCGTGAAGATGTCCCCGGTGTACTGCGTCTTTCTTTTCGAAATCAAGAAGACGCCGACCGGGCATCTGAGCTGCTCAGTGGGCCGTACGCAGTACATGTATAAGGTTCATAGTTGTATGTTAAATAAGCTGTTTTCTTTCCTTTTTTGGGTAATTCGAAAAGAGGGAAGGGATCAGCTTATTTTATTTTTGTTAACAGATTCTCAAAGAAAAAGCTTCGTGATATAATGACATCTGTTCATATATATATTACATATTTTATTGTGGGGCGAACGTGATGAAGATCCAATTGATAGGGAAAAGTATGCTTATTTTGTTAATCGCTTTCATGAATTTTTTACCATCCTTAGTAAGAGCAAATGATGTTGTTTATTCAAATGAAGTTGTTGTACTGGTATATCACCATATCGATGATCAAGTACAGGGCTCCGTTACGATTTCAACTAAGCTGTTCGAAAAACAGTTGGAAGCTATGCAGCGGAAAGGTTATCATTTTATTAGCATGGATGAGTTTAAAAGCTTCAAGTCAGATGGGACGGCAATTCCCGATAATGCGGTGCTTGTTACGTTTGATGATGGCTACAAAAGCTTCTACACCAATGCTTTTCCGATACTCAAAAAAATGAGAATACCTGCTGTGAATTTCGTTATTACCAAAGATTTGGACAACCCAGGAGGAACACCTTTACCTTCCTTGTCTAGGGAAGAGATTAAGAAAATGAGAAAAGAGTTCGCTGGTATCGATTTTCAATGTCATTCGGATGCGCTGCATGCAATGAGCAATGGCAAGCCGATGTTGACCAACAAAATAACGCAAAACGGTCTAACAGAAACAGACGATGAATTCAAACAAAGAGTTCTGAACGATACTCATACGGGCCTTACTAAACTCATTGAAGTGAATGGCTCAAAGTCCGTCGATTCCTATGCGTACCCTTTCGGAAGCTATGATGATCATACGATTACATATCTTCAGGAAGCCGGAGTTAAGTTTGCCTTTACAACTAAACCAGGTATAACTATGAAGGATACGGATCCTATGCAAATCCCACGGATCAATGCAGGCAGTCCATTCATTCGACCACATTCCATAAATAATTTGATTAAACAAGCCATGAGGCATCAAATACAACCCATTCAATCTTAAAAAAATGAGTTGGTAAACGTTTTCAAAATAAGTATTGACAGAATGAAACCGTATACATATAATAAAAGTACAGTATGGTTTCTCTCCACTCCTATCCGATAATCGCACCATAAGTGCAACCGCCGATTCGGCGGTTTTTTTTTGTGCATATGTACCATATTTTTCTGATTTTATTATATAATGGGAAGGACAGTCTGTTGTGTGTATCAGACACTCTGCAAATTGAAATTTATCGAACAAATTGTCGAATCTAGCAGGAATTTCGTGATGAATCAAGAAGGTTTTATAGGCTCGTATTTTATTCATACATAAATTCATAATTCTTTTACAAATAACCGCAACTTTTCACTCCTGCCGCAGTACAACATGTATGAGCAGTTGGAGTGGTACCCGGGATCGTTAGGAGGGCCGCCACGTAATGACCGATTCCCAATTGATCAGAGAAATCAAGGATGGAAATGTTCAACTTTATAATGAACTTATGCGTCGTTACGAGCGTAAAATCCTTGCATTTATATTTCATATGTTAAAGAATACGCAGATGGAAGCCATTGCTGAAGATCTGTGTAACGAAACTTTTTATAAAGCGTATCGCAGTTTGCATTCTTTCCGTGAAATTGAGGCATCCTTTTCAACCTGGTTATACACGATTGCCCGTAATACGGTTCTGAGTGAGCTGCGCAAAAATAAAAGTGTTCAAGTCTCGCTGGAACAAAGTGGACTAATGCCACATGCATCCTTTGATGCTATGCCGGAGCAAGCTATGCTGCGTAATGAGAAAGTGTCTATGGTTCGCGAAGCTATTAATAGTTTACCAGAGAAACAACGATCGGCTTTGATACTTAGAGAGTACGATCAGATGGATTATCAGGAAATTGCGAACATTTTAGGCCAAACGGTAAGCTCGGTGAAGTCACTCTTGTTTAGAGCAAGGGCATCCGTTAAATTACAACTGGATCCTTATTTCAGTGAACCGATATTCGAAGAATCGAAGGGATGAAAGAGCATGAAGTGTAGTGAGATCCAGGAATTATTTGGAGTATATTGGGATTTGCCGAATGATGACCTGCGTCGTGCCGCGGTAGATGAGCATATAACAACTTGTGCCGAATGTGCAGAAGAATTTCAAATATGGGAAGAAAGTACGATACTCATTCGTACTGCAGCAATCGAGAGTGAGCTGCCTGATTATGAGCCAATGGTTTCGGGCAAGGTTATGAATCGAATTTACGAAGATGAGTCATGGCGAATTCCAGTTTCTGAACGTATGTATGCAATCTCTTACACGCTTAGACGGAATCTTACCGCTGTTATTGCTTTTTGTTTAGCCTTATTCGTATTCAGCTTCTTATTTGCAATCGTGTACGATGGAACGCCGCAATCTTCAATAGCAACTGCGGATAACTCCCTGTTTGATCTCCAAGCGCCGCAAGCCCTGAAGACCAGCGGTGCTGAATCGATGAATGGTCATAAGATGGGAGACGCGGTAGCGAGTCTGAATCCTAGTTTCATGGAACCTTTACGCTTCCACGTAGGACCTATTCACTCGTATCCACATTACTTACTGGTCGTTTCGATACTAGGTCTAATTGCTACAATCATTATTATGAATTGGTTGTCACGAACAAAAGCATAATGCTCCTGTAGGAGCATTTTTTATTTTATAGAGATGATGGAGGGGCAAGCAAATGACAACAATCGGATTCATACGTCATGGGAGTACAGAATGGAATCGTCTTGGAAAGCTGCAGGGGCAGCTAGATACGGAATTAACCGAGGAAGGCAGAGAGCAAGCTCGGTTACTTGGACTAAGATTAGCAAAAGAAACCTGGGATGGTATTATAAGCAGTGATCTGATGAGAGCAAGAGAAACTGCCCAAATCGTTTCAGACTTATCTGGCATACCCTTTATACGCACGGACAAGAGGCTAAGGGAGCGTAAATATGGGCAGGTAGAAGGAACTACCGTTGCAGAAAGAGAAGAGCGCTGGGGGCCCAATTGGAAGCTTCAGGAACTAGGTCAAGAGTCGGATGATGATCTATGGAAACGATGGACAGAGCTAGAAGAAGAATTGATTAAGGCTTATCCGAATGGGAAAATATTATTAATTTCTCATGGTGGATTTATCGTACAGATTCTTAGGGTTCTTCGCATGGATAGTGAAGATTTTCTACAGAATACATCGCTGACTATTCTACTTCGTCAAGAAGAGGGCTGGGAGCTTCAATTATATAACTGTTTAACTCACTTACATTCTATAACTGAATAATGGCTATAAAGTAAATCATGACTTTTTTGAAAGAGTCATGTTTTTTTATTTCAATTGGAATATTTTCGGTGAAAAATCCCATAATGGTTACTAGAAACCTTGGAGCTGAAAGCTTCGCTAAATGGGGGATGTAGGATGGAAATGAACCTAGCGGATATGCTCAGTTATGCCGATATCCATGAATTAGGCCGAATTGCTCATACCTACGAGTGTGAGTGTAATGGTCATTCGAAGAATGAATTGATTCAATCGATTTTGAGCACAGCGCTCCGCAGAGAGATTTTCGAAAAGCATATTCAGGGCTTAGCCTTGGAGGATATTCGGTTTTTGAATTCGCTGCTTTTCGATCCTCGCAATGCTTTCAGTATTGAAGAACTTGTCGCTAGAGTTCAACAATCAAGATTTCAGAAGGATGATTCGGAGGAATGGAATCCTCGGGATATGATCATTAAATTCAAGAAACTTGGATGGTTGTTTAACGGCTATTCACAGCAAACGAAGTTTTTGTTTCATGTCCCGCAAGATCTGAAGTGTAGATTTAGTGATGTTCTAACCGGTCAGTTTAAACAAAACCTGAAAACAACAAATGAACCCAATGTATATCGTGATGAGCAATTACTTATCGTCGATGACATATTTCATTTCTTGACGTACATCTCTCAAGAGCAGGAGATACCACTCACAGCGGAAGGGTCTATGTACAAAAGACAGCTTCAACAAATTCTCAATCGATTATCGGTTCAAGAAGAGATGGTATCCAAAGGGACATGGCGATTCGGCTATGGCCGCATGTTTAAAGAGTATCCGAACCGGTTTTCTTTCATCTATGATTATTGCTATTACAGGCAACTGATTAGTGAGCATTCACAAACACTTCGATTAACTGAAGAGGGTAAAGCGCGGCTGGTAGAAGGTAAGAAAGAAAACCTAGCAGAAGTGTATAAGTTCTGGCTGCGGCTTTATAAGAATCCGATTCCGAATGTCCAAAGCATTGTGGCTTGGATAGACCGTCTAGGTGGGCAATGGGTGACCATGGCATCACTAGGAGACGTACTTTGTAAGCTTGTTAAACCCTTCTATTATGATAGTTCTGAATCGATCGTGGAACAACGTATTCTGCAAATGATGATGCATTTGGGCCTGATTCGGATCGGGGAAGATCAGGAGAATGGAGCTGTTATTCAAGTCACCAAGATCGGAACGAAAGTGATTCAAGGAACATTTGTAGCTGAAGAAGATAAGGTTGTCCTCTTTCTGGATAAAGAAAGTATACGGTTCAAAGAAGACTTCAAGTAGATAGGTAAAGACACATTCCTATTGAATCGGGCTATTGAATGAAGCGCTAATGTACCGAGTGAATATGATGGAGTAGGGGCATACACAAGGGGTTGGCATACACCAAGAAACATACTAACATGTTTTTGCGAAAAAGAAGCTCCTGACAAACCGCGGACAACATTTGGAGGTAGGTCTCATGGGAAAAATGAATGTATCTAACGATGCGCTGCTGGCACTTTTCGCGGAAATGGTTTGGGATAATGCCATACGCAAATATAAAGAAGAAAATCTCTACAAAGAGATTGACCGCGCTTTAGCCAAGGGAGATCAAACTACGTTCCTAGCTCTTACATCTGAGCTTAAAACCTTACAATCTTTGGGTTAATTACTTATATGGTGGCGGCCATAGACACGTTAAAGAAGGGCATGTGAATCTTATTCACGTGTCTTTTTTGCTGTATATCGAGTGAAAAAAGAACTAATTCGACGACCCACGCGTCCATTAATTAAGAACATAATATCAAAACATAAGGAGACAACGAATGAAAAAAATGATAAAAAATCCCCGTATTCGAAAAGTAATGACATCCGTTCTTTTGATCACAGGTCTAATTGTAGGAGCAGCGTCTGTGTATGCCGCTTTTCTATATAACAAGTTAAATCAGACGCTGGATCATATTGCTGCGCCTGAAGCAAAGACAACATCAAATCTAAATGGAGAAAGTATTGTACCTACGCAAGCAACCAATCCCATTGAAAAGCCGCTAACGTTCCTTCTAACGGCAGTAGATGAACGAGAAGGTAATGAGGGATCGCTGAATACGGATGTCATGATGCTGTTCCGTATTAATCCGAAAACGCATCAAGGTACGGTGGTATCCATTCCAAGAGATCTGGAGATTGAATCAGATAAGTCAGGATTAGACGGATCTCATAAAGCAAATTATTTCTATGCTTATTATTACAATAAAAATAGAGACACGGCCCTTCTTGAAACCAAAAGATTGTTCAGTGATGTTTATCAAGTTCCAATTGATTATATGGCTGTTATTAATTTTGAAGGCTTTCGGAAGCTCGTCGATCAATTAGGTGGAATGAACGTCGAAGTAGATATGGATATGCGCTATCAGGATGATAGTGACGGAACGGATATTCATCTGAATAAAGGAAAACAGCAGTTGAATGGCAAACAAGTGTTAGATTTTATCCGTTATCGTAAATCCAATTTAGGTACTGCAGGATCCTCAGATATGGAGCGGAATCAAAGAGAACAGCTAGTACTTAATCAGCTACTAGATCAATTAACCACATTGAATGGTTTGACCGCTTGGGCGGGTGTACTTGACATCATTGGAGGATCCATTAAAACGGATATTCCAGCTGATGAGCTTCGTACATTTACGAAATCCTACCGTGACTTGAAGCCGGCAACCGTTCGCTACATCCAATTAAAAGGTGAATGGGAGAGTCCCTATCTGGTTGTGAAGCAGCAAGATCTGGAGGAAGCGCTTGGAGCGCTGCGTGGTCAACAATCGAGTGAGCAGATTGACAGTCAGATAAGGACGGATTAAAGTACAAGATGAGATTCATGACATTACATAGCTAGCGTACATTTGGCAAACAATAGGGGAGGACGATTCGTTGAAGTTTAACGATATATCAGCACAAGATTGGCCAGAATTGAAACCGTATTTGGACACCTGTTTACTTCCTTTGACGGGGTTGGCGGGGTTTGAAGATCCTGCACAAGTGACACTTGCGTTAGAACAGCTTCGTGATGCTCTGGAAACGATTGAAATTCCTTTCAAGGGCAGAGTAGTAACTTATCCAGCGCTTCACTACATAACGGGTACGGATATGAGAGAACAGTTGAACACCATCTCACTTCATTTAAAAAGAATGGGGTTCCGTTATGTAATCGGTCTTACTATACATACAGAAGCAGCACTTTGGAAATCAGAACAAACGGATTTGTTGATTGCTGTCGATATGGAGCAGTGGACGAGCCAATCGGAACTAATCAAATCAAGCATTTCCAAACAAGTACAAGAATTATGGCAGCAGAACGATTAACTTTAAACGGATAAGCGTATTAATGGAAAAAAAGTTGTGCAGGATAAGGGGAGAAATTAATTTCTATAGCTTCCAAAAAGTTGTGACAATTTCGTTAAAATTTGTCCAATGGCCGAGTTTTCAACCGCTGAAAAGGAGTTATGGATTCTTGACGACCTAGTAGACGTAGGCTATTATTAGTAATGTCCTAGTTATGTAGTGTAATGTCGAACGACACGTGATAGAGGTAACTGACGTCCGAGAGGGTTCGGACTTCGGCCAATGTAGGAGGGTAGACCTGAGAATGAGTGATCATAACAATCACAAAGAAGAACAGCATGGGAAGAAACCCGGGACCAAACGCGAAATGTCTCGTCGACAATTTCTTTCTTACACCCTTGGTGGCGCTGGAGGATTCATGGGAGCCGGGATTATTATACCGATGATACGGTTTGCTATTGATCCTGTCCTTCAAAAGAAGAGTGCAGCGGATTGGGTTAAAGTTGTCGAAGAAAGTAAAATTACAAATGTTCCACAAGCGTTTACGTTTCAAATTCATCAGGTAGATGGATGGTACGAAAGCGATGCTGAACTGGTTGCATGGATTTCCAAAGACAGCGGCGGCAAGCTCTTTGCGTTGAATCCAACTTGTAAGCATCTTGGATGTACAGTCAACTGGAACGATAATCCTGCTTACAAAGATCAGTATTTCTGTCCTTGTCACGGTGCTCACTATACGCAAGATGGTAAGAACCTTGCAGTAGCACCAAAGCCTTTGGATGAGTACACGACCAAAGTAGAGAATGGTTTCGTTTATGTGGGTCAACTACATGCTAACACAAGAGTATAAGGAGGCGTCAGCATCAGATGTTTAAAAACGTATACAACTGGATTGACGAACGTCTTGATATTACGCCAATGTGGAGGGATGTAGCAGACCACGAGGTTCCAGAGCACGTAAACCCTGCTCATCATTTTTCCGCTTTCGTATATTGCTTCGGCGGATTGACGTTTTTCATTACAGTCATTCAAATTTTGTCAGGTATGTTCTTAACCATGTATTACACACCTGATATTATCAACGCGTATGCCAGCGTTGACTATTTACAACATAAAGTGGCTTTCGGTGTTATTGTCAGAGGTATGCACCACTGGGGAGCCAGCTTAGTAATCGTGATGATGTTCTTACATACCCTGCGCGTGTTTTTCACAGGCTCTTATAAAGCACCCCGTGAAATGAACTGGGTTGTAGGCATGTTGATTTTCTTCGTTATGTTAGGTCTTGGTTTTACCGGATACCTGCTACCATGGGATAACAAAGCGTATTTCGCTACACAAGTAGGTATGAAGATCGCAGCAGCGGTACCGTTCGCGGGACCATATATTGAAACATTGCTGCAAGGTGGAAGCATTGTTGGCGCTCAAACATTGACTCGTTTCTTTGCCATCCACGTATTCTTCCTGCCAGGCGTTCTGCTAGCTTTGCTTGCTGGACATTTCTTCATGATTCGCAAACAAGGTATTTCCGGACCGCTATAATTGAAAGGAGGGTCAATGCGTGGCGCATGGTCATAAGTCTGACGAAAAAATCGTTTATGTGGGAGATTCCCGCGTAATAAAGAAATCACAAGAGCAACGACTGATTCCTAAAGATTATTCTGCATATCCGGGGAAATCAGAAGCGTTCATACCAAACTTCTTGTTGAAAGAATGGATGGTTGGTGTAGTCGTATTGGTCGGTATGCTAGTACTGGTCATGTCGGATCCAGCTCCGCTAGGATATCCTGCGGATCCTAAGAACACAGCGTTCATTCCAATGCCGGATTGGTACTTCTTATTCATGTATCAATTATTGAAATACCCATATACATCAGGAGACTATGTTGTTCTTGGTGCGGTTGTAGTACCTGGTTTACTTTTCGGCGGCTTGCTGCTTGCTCCTTTCTTGGATACAGGTAAAGAGCGCCGTTTCTACAGAAGACCGATCGCTTCAAGCTTGATGATTTTATCTCTTATCGCTTGTACGTATTTGACGTACACATCTTGGTCTCATTACCAAGTAGAATTGAAAGAGAAAAACATTGTTCCAGAACACATTAAGCGTGAGGAAGAGATGCACGCGAACAAAGGTGCAGCTGGTGGCGGCGGTGCTAAGGAAACGAAGAAATCCGCAGCTATCGTTGCAGCTGATGATCCTGGTGCAGAGATATACAAGAAAGCAACTTGCTTATCTTGTCACGGTGCTGGACTTAAAGGGATGCCTGCTTCTGGTGTACCTGCCTTACTTGGTGTTGGTGATAAGCATCCCCAAGATGAGATTCTTGGCATTATCAAGAATGGTAAAGGCAATATGGGTAAGCAATATCAAGCTAACATTGATAAAGGCTTAAGTGATGCTGATATTAATAAACTTGCTGAATGGTTATCCAAACAAAAAGCTCAATAAAAAAGGAAACCTGATCGCGAGAGCGGTCAGGTTTTTTTAGATAAGTTCGCACAAGAGGAGGAGCTTACTTGCAGCAAGGGTTGTCCGTTTCCTATTTTTGGAGCAAGGATTTTTTGCTTAGCAAAAAGATGTTGTGGGCGTTTTTCATTTCAAACCTTTTAGGAACCGTTTATGGCTATGAATGGTATTGGGCCCAAATGGTCGATACGATTGCTAATTATCCTGTTTGGTACGTATATTTTGTTCCAGACAGCCCAACAGCCAGCTTGTTTTTCACTTTATCAATCGGTTTCTTGCTTATAGACCGTTCTTTGGACCAGCAACCCAATAAGCTTTATCGAGCTATTCGCGGGTTTGTTGAAGCATTCGCATTGATTACTTCATTTAAATATGGAATCTGGGCGGTTGCCATGATTTGGACAGGGGCGTGGCAGGGTGTTCCAGTCGACTGGGATGGTTGGATGCTGACAGCTTCCCATTTGGCAATGGCTGTGGAAGCGCTGCTATTCGTTCGATGGTATAGGTACAGGCTAACGGCTATTATCATTGTCGCCATCTGGACATTTTGGAACGACTTCATGGATTATGAAAGAGGGATTTTTCCGCGATTACCTCGAGAACTTGATGACAATCTACTTACGATAGAATGGTTCACAGTAGGGTTAAGCATGACTGGCATATTGATAGCAATTGTATGCCTGCTTATCCGCAATAAAAGAAGTACATAACCGCATAGCAGCTGGTCTAAATTGGGACAAACCTCCATATGATGATGGTGAAGGAGGGGATGTCCCATGTTTAATTATTCCGGTATGAAATGGTTAACGACCACACTTCTGCTGGCAGCCGTTATAACTATAAGCTCAGCTTGTGGAGTTAGCACGAGTACAAACGGACAAGCCGCTAAGCCAATAGATCCTGAACAAGTAGAGCGGATAGCGTTTCTGAACCAAATTGCTGATGATATGTACAAACAAACCATGGATGGTCAAGTCACAGAAGCGAGAAATAAACTGATGCAAATGTCTGATCAGATTCCTAAGATTCATTTCGAGGGGATTACATCTGTTGAGGGGTTAAATGCTTTAACGGAGACGATTACACAAGCGAAAAGGGTCTATAATGCCGCAGCCTATTCACCGGAAGAAGGGCAGGTCGCTGTCGCCAAAATTCGGCTAGCCACCGATGCGTTAACACATAAGAACCAGCCTATGTGGCTGCAATATTATAAAGTGCTGCAAAATGATACGAATAACCTGAACGAGGACGTTAAAGCGAATAAACAGAAGGAGGCGTTGGCGAATTTCGGTAAGCTGTCGCAGCATATTGCCATCATTCATCCGTCCTTACTGATTAGCCGAGATGCCGCTTCCGTCGAAAAGCTTGATTCGCTGCTCGCTTTTATCCGTACGAATTTGAATAGTCAACCTATGTCGACTCGACAATTGGAATCAGGGCTTGACCATCTAAATCATGTTTTGGATGATTTGTTTCTGAAGAACAAGGATGCGATCGCTTTCGTGCCAATTACGGACCCTAGACAACCAATCATCTGGTCGTTAGGTATTGGTCTCATTATTGTCAGTGTGCTATCCTTCGTGGGATGGAGAATGTATCAATCAGGACGACATATTGTTCCGATTAAGCAAACGCGAGATAGTGAGAATAGGTGAAACATAAAAGTGGGTCGAGCATGCTTATACAGCTGCTGGACCCACTTTTTGCGTTACTTTTGTTTGAATCCTTCACCAATAACATCATGCACATCACCAATAATGATGAATGCGCTAGGATCCATTGAATGAATGAGTTCACGAAGCCTTCTGGTTTCATGACGATAGACGACGCAATAAACTACTTCCTTATTGTTGCCGGAGTAGGCGCCTCTAGCTGGGAATAAAGTCACTCCTCTGTCTAGTTCCGTCGTAATGGCTTGTGCTAACTGAGTTGCTTGATCGCTAATAATGGTAAATGCTTTGGCCGCGTAAGCGCCCTCGGAAATATAATCGATGAGACGAGAGCTTACGAAGACGGCAACAAGTGAATACAAGACCTTCTCTTTAGGTAAATAGATTAACGAAGAGCCAATGACGATGACGTCAATAATGAGGATGACTTGGCCAACGCTCCAGCCTCTCTTCTTATTGCCGATATGAGCCAAGATATCAGAGCCACCCGTAGTGCCACCGAAACGGAAGACAAGTCCCAGTCCAGTCCCGAGTGTAATACCTGCATATAAAGTCGCTAGAAAGTAATCCTGCGTGGTGTGAAAAGGGATCAGCCATTCTTTTCGAATGAGCAGCTCCATGATCCATAGAAAGAAAGACAACGAGACGACGCCGAAGATGGTGTATAGCATCTGTCCTCTTCCAAAATTTTTCCATCCGATATAAAACAAAGGAATATTAATTAACAGCGTAGATAGGGAAGGTGGCACGTTTAGTACGTATTTGAGCAGCAAGGAAACACCTGTAACCCCACCTTCCATTAACTCATTGGAAATAACAAAATAGTGCAAACCAAACGCATAAATAGCTGTACCGATCATAATTGCAACAACATTCGTAAATCGATCAGCAAACCGTTCTTTAAATCTCATTCCTGTTCCTCCAAATACGTGATGGTATCACCAAAAAAATTTGTCAACTTTTCTTCTATAGTTTAACATAGTAATGATAGCTCGGTGAAGATGATGGAAAGAAGGGTGAACATGTCCGAACGTACTCTTAAAGATATACAACAAGAGGTTGACACTTATATTTCCCAGTTTAAGGAAGGATATTTCAGTCCTTTAGCTATGCTGGCCAGAATGTCAGAGGAAGTTGGTGAATTAGCCCGAGAGGTGAATCACACATACGGTGAAAAGCCGAAAAAAAGCACAGAAGAAGACAATTCAATTGAGCTCGAACTCGGTGATATTCTTTTCATAACCATCTGTTTCGCAAACTCATTGGGCATTGATTTGACGGAAGCACACGAAAAAATCATGCATAAATTCAACACGAGAGACGCGGGTCGATGGACCAAAATTAACACCGAAACTAAATAAGCTTCATAAACTATACCATCCCCAATAACGGGAGACTCGATTTCGGGTGGAGGAGGATGGGCAGATGAATGGAGAAAATCAAATACAGAAAGCGTACGAATCCATACTTGGTCATGATTTTGAAAAAGCCATTAAATGGTTTGAAAAAGCGATATCTGAAGAACCAAACAATGCTGCCTATCACTACAAGTTATCGATTACTTTCGCAAGAAGTAACAAATTGTTTAAAGCCATTGAGCATGCTTCAAGGGCATTAGAGTTGGTTAAAGATAATGAAGTTTATCGTTATCATCTGCAAGTACTGCATGCAAGAGAATTAGTTGAAAAAGCACAAAAACAGCTAAGTGCCGAGTCTGAGCATGCGGAACGTGCGATTTTCTTACTAAAAGAAGCGATTACTCTTGATCCTCTGGCTATTGAAGCGTATCTTATTCTAGGAGAAGCTTTTGCTTTTCGAAAGGATTATGGGAGAGCCTATCAAACCATTATGGAAGCGGTGCGTTTGGAGCCTCACCATGAAATTGCGAAACAGCATGCGGCGCTCTATCAGCAAAAGATGAAATTATAGGCTTGAAACATATAAAAAGGAGATATTCTAAACATGGATCGTAAAATTCGAGTAGCCGTTATTGGTGCAAGTGGAAGAATGGGGCGAGAGGTCGTGAAGACCGTTCTCACAGAGTCCGATATGGAACTTGTGGCGGGGGTTAACCGCTCCTCTGGCCCAATTGATTTGGGAAGGATGGTAGGATTTGAAGAATGTGGGGTTATAATGAGCAATGATTTGGAACAGGCTCTCACAGAATCCTGGCCAGACGTTCTAGTAGATTTTACAGGACCGCAAACAGCGGTTTCACATACAAACTTGGCTATTCGCCTAGGAATTCGCCCAGTAATGGGAACAACAGGATTTACGCCGGAAGCTATTGCTGAATTGGACAAGCAGTGTCAAGAAAGTGGAATTGGCGGAATAATAGCTCCGAATTTCTCAATTGGGGCTATACTTATGATGAGATTTGCGGCTCAAGCATCCAAATACTTCCCAAATCTCGAAATTATTGAGTATCACGGGGATCAAAAGCTGGACGCGCCTTCAGGAACGGCAGTGAAAACCGCGGAACTTATCTCCGAAGTTAGAGGAGAGATGCGTCAAGGTAATCCGAAAGAAGAAGAAACAATTGAAGGTTCGCGCGGTGGGTATTACAATGGATTTAGAATACATAGCGTCCGACTGCCTGGAATTTTTGCTCAGCAGGAAGTTATTATGGCGGAACAAGGCCAAGCGCTCAAAATTAGACATGACTCCTATGATCGTGCAGCCTATATGCCGGGCGTTGCCATTGCTGTACGTAAAGTGATGACATATAGCGGTATGATTTATGGATTCGAGCATTTTATAGATTAAAGAGCCCTAGGGGAGTGGAAGACAAGATGTTAAAGATAGCGTTAATTGCCCATGATCGTAAGAAAGATGAAATGGTGAACTTCGTTACAGCGTATGAACATGTATTCGAGGGTCATAAGTTATATGGAACAGGGACGACAGCACAGCGGATTATGGATGGCACCAAATTAGACGTACATCGATTTATGTCAGGTCCACTTGGGGGAGACCAGCAAATTGGAGCATTGGTAGCACAAAATGAGATGGATTTTATTATTTTCCTTCGAGATCCATTAATGGCTCAACCACATGAACCCGACATTATTGCTCTGCTGCGTCTATGTGACGTTCAGGGGATTCCTTGCGCTACGAATGTAGCAACAGCAGAACTACTTGTCAGAGCGCTTGATCGCGGTGATTTCGGTTGGAGAGAGTTAGTACATAAATATAAGCCAGGTATTGAATAAGATGAGCGAATCTCTCGATATTCTTATATTTGGCGCACATGCAGATGATGCTGAGATTGGCATGGGGGCCACCATTGCCAAACATACCAAGCGTGGGCTTAAGGTTGGACTTTGTGATTTAACCTATGCCGAAATGTCCTCTAATGGCACTGTAGAAACAAGGATCGAGGAGGCTGAACTGGCTGCGAGTATTCTTGGCGTGAAGGTTCGTACGAATCTGGGACTACCGGATCGAGGATTATTTGCCACACAGGCAAATATTGAGCGTATTACGCAAGAAATTCGTAAATTTAAGCCGAGAATCGTATTTGCACCCTACTGGCAGGATCGGCATCCAGACCATGTTGCCTGTTCGGGGTTGGTTCAGGAAGCTGTTTTTAACGCTAAGCTTCGCAAGTATTTGCCTGATTCTGAGCCTGTGAACGTGGAGCAGATGTACTTTTATTTTATAAATGACGTTTATGAAGCTGATCTTATGGTGGATGTAACCGATTGTTATGAAGAAAAAATTGCAGCGCTGAGCGCTTACCGCTCACAATTTATAACGGGTCAAGGTACGGTAGCCACACCCTTAAATCAAGGCTATATTGAACGAGTGGAAGCTCGAGATCGCGTATTAGGTCAAAAGCGCTTGTTAACTTATGCAGAAGGTTTCGTTTCTAAGCTGCCCTTGGTGGTAGATCGATTCGTTTGATCGGAAAAGAGGTGCATGATGAAAGATAAACTTAAGATTGGCATTACCTGTTATCCGACTTTAGGTGGTTCAGGTGTTGTCGCTACTGAGCTTGGCAAGCTGCTTGCCGAAAAAGGACACGAGGTTCATTTTATTACACACAGTATGCCTTTTCGTTTGGGTAAATTTCATAAAAATATTTTTTATCATGAAGTGGAAGTCAGTCAATATTATGTCTTTCGGTATCCGCCTTATGACCTTTCTCTCGCCAGTAAATTAGCGCAGGTGGCAAAGATGGAAGAGTTAGATTTACTTCATGTTCATTATGCCATTCCTCATGCTGTATGTGCACTTCTGGCGAAACAGATGGTTGGTAGTAAGCTCAAGGTTGTCACGACACTTCATGGAACGGATATTACCGTTCTGGGACAGGATCAATCGATTTCTGACTTAATTCGCTATGCTATTAATGAAAGCGATGCGGTTACAGCGGTTTCGAAAGATTTAATCAAAGAAACAAGAGAATTATTGGACATCGACCGTGACATAGATCTAACTTATAATTTCGTCGATAAACGGGTGTATTACCCGCGTGATATTTCGAAGCTTAGAGGCGAGTTTGCCCGGCCGGAAGAGAAGATTCTTATTCATATTTCTAATTTCAGACCTGTTAAACGTGTGCAGGATGTTATTGATATTTTTGCAAAAGTCAGCAAGCAGATTCCGTCGCGTCTTTTGTTCGTGGGAGAAGGTCCTGATTTATCCAAAATGATTTCTAAGGTAAAGGAACTTGGCCTTACAGATAAGGTAACGTTCTGTGGTAAACAGGATGATGTAGCACAGGTGATATCCCTTGCTGACGTGATGCTGCTACCATCGGAAAAAGAGAGCTTCGGTCTAGTCGCCCTAGAAGCGATGGCATGCGGGGTGCCAACGATCGGCTCCAATGCCGGCGGGATTCCCGAACTCATTACGCACGGTGAAACCGGCTATTTAGCGGATGTTGGGGATACTGATAAAATGGCCGAACATGTCGTTAACTTGCTTAGTAATCAAGTATTGTACGAACAAGTGGCGCAGAATTGCTTGACTCGTGCTCGGCATACATTTTGTAATGATATAACTACGGTTCAATATGAGGAAATTTATTATCGCGTGCTGGGAAGAGAGCTTCCAGAATCTCATCGCATTACAGCTTCGTCCTGTCAATAAGAGGATGTTAGCAGGTTAGGAGTAACATGTCGGATGTTGTTAAAATAAAAGTAATAGATCGTGGTGCTTCCTTAGTTCTCTCTAAGCTTACAGAAGCTGGGTATGAGGCGTATCTTGTAGGTGGTTGTGTTCGTGATGCTGTGCTAGGCCGACCGATAAAGGACATCGACATTGCGACGTCAGCATTGCCTGAGCAGGTTATGTCCTGCTTCCCGCGGACGGCGCCGACAGGGCTGCAGCACGGCACCGTAACCGTCATCCTGTCACAGGGGACTTATGAGGTGACGACGTTTCGGAAGGAAACGGAGTATGAGGGCTTCCGCCGCCCAACATCTGTCGAATACATTTCGGATTTGACGGAGGATTTGAAGCGGCGCGATTTTACGATGAACGCTATGGCAATGGACGCGGCGGGCGTTGTATTGGATCCTTTTGCAGGGCAAAAGGATCTGGAACTGGGTGTGTTGCGCTGCGTAGGGGCTGCAGGGGAGCGATTCGGCGAAGATGCGCTGCGCATGCTTCGCTGTGTTCGTTTTGCTTCGACCTATGGACTGGAGGTCGAATCGAGCACTTGGCAAGCGCTGCTTGCGCAAGCTCCGCTGCTGCGCCACATCGCTATGGAGCGCGTGCGCAGCGAGCTGCAGCGCATGGTCGAAGGCCCAGCCCCCGCAAGGGCTGTGCGGTTACTGCTGGCGAGCCGCCTCACGGCGCACCTCAAAAAGCAGCTGCCGCTGCCTTTTGAGCGCTGGCTCGCGTGGGATAACGCGCTGGACGCTGTCAGCGCGCTTGAAGGGCAGCATGACCGCTGGGCTATGCTGCTGATGCTTCTGGAGATGCCGGCGGACACAGTCCGCACGGCGCTCCAGGAGCTGACCTTCTCCCGCGCCGATTGCGAAGCGGTCGTGGCGGTGCTGACCCTGCGCGAGGCTGTGGCCGCGCAGCTTACGAGCGGCGCTTCGCAGGACGCCGCGTTAGCGTTAGTGCAGGACCCGGCTCCGCTGGAGCGGGTCTGGAAGCTTGGCGCGGTGCGCCGCGGCGAAGCCGCTGCCCGCGCTTTACTGCGGCTGCTGAGCGTGCTGCCGCAAAGCCTTGAGCAGCGCGGCGAGCTCGCGCGCTTCCTGCAGACCACCGCGCCGGAGCTGCTGCGTCGCGGGGATGCTTGGCTGAAGGAGGTTCCCTGCTTCAGCCTGAAGGAACTCGCCATATCCGGCACGGATTTGGCGGAGGAGCTTGGCCGGCAGCCGGGCCCATGGATGGGCATACTGCTGCAGCAGCTGCTTGAACGAACCGCGCTCGGTGAAATCCCGAACGAGCGAGAATCACTTTTACTTGCCGCGCGTGCTGCGAAGTAGCAGCGCAGCGCGGTTTTTTTATAATTTGAATGATGAATTAAGTATCCGTCCACTCGAGCGATGTTGTATTTTGTACAACAAGTCAGGGTTTCTTTTCTACTTTTGATAGCTATAGTGGATACCAATGTTGCATTTTCTACAACAATTTACACGCAAAAGGCTATTTCGCAACTTGAAGTTGCAGTTTGTACAACATTTCGAGCCCATTAGTTGCGAAATGGCCTATATAGCACCAAATTGTTGTACATTGTACAACAGATTATAGAATAACACTGATTTACCTCCAAAATGTTGCACGAACTACAACAACTGCAGTATTACCAGATGAATTGACATCCAAATAAATTCCCGATAGATCGTGAGTGAATTCGTATGAACAAACGTATATTAGAGCTGTTCCAAGAGTTCCCGGAAGCTTACGTTTCCGGCGAGGAAATCAGCCGCCGACTTAACGTTAGCCGCACCGCGATTTGGAAGCATATTGAAGAGCTTCGATCGGCAGGCTATGAATTTGAAGCTGCGCCTCGGAAAGGGTACCGATTGCTGAGCAAGCCTAATTCATGGCAAGTGAACGAATTGTTGAGCGGATTGAAAACCAAGGTTCTTGGCCAGAAAATCCATGTTTACGGGGAAGTCGAGTCTACACAGACGATAGCACACGCTCTCATTGCATCAGGTGCTCCTGAAGGCACGATTGTGCTGGCAGAGGCACAGACAGCTGGAAGAGGGCGAATGGGGCGCGCGTGGCATTCTCCGGCCGGTAAAGGGATCTGGATGAGTCTTGTGTTAAAGCCGCGCATTCCGGTTTATTTCATGCCTCAATTAACACTGCTTAGTGCGGTAGCACTGTGTCGCTCCATCCAGAAGGTGTGCCAGGTAGACATCGGGATTAAGTGGCCTAATGATCTTCTTATTAAAGGCAAGAAGGTAAGTGGTATCTTACTTGAAAGCAGTGGGGAAGATGAACGGCTCAAGTATGTGGTTGCAGGGATTGGCATCAGTGTAAATTTGAAAAGGGAAGATTATCCCGAGGAACTTCGGAATATTGCGACCTCACTTGCGATTGAATCGGGCGCTGACATCCCAAGAGAAAGTTTGGTACAAGCTTTTCTTTTAGAGTTTGAAGATCTCTATGCGCTTTATATGGAGAAAGGCTTCGCCCCAATCCGTTTGCTATGGGAGGCTCTCAGTGTAACTTTAAAGCGTCCAATCCGTACATATACACCTTCAGGAGTCATTGAAGGCATCGCTGATTCGTTGGATGATTCAGGTGCATTAACGGTAATAACGCAAGCTGGAGAGAAAATAAAGATCTATTCCGGAGATATTGAACTGAAGTAAAGGTATCAAATGGAAGCAACATTTGGTATAATAGCAAGACAAGGCGGTATCCTTAAAGGAACTGCACTTGCAGCTTGACGATTGTAGTTTGTTTACAAAGGAATAGGACTTGAAACAAGATGTTGGATTCTGCTCTGAGCCTTATGGGACCGAGACAGAGGGATCATTGGATTCTTTCTGCATGCGATCCTTTTAGCTCTTAGCTAAAAGGTTTTTTATTTTATATGAGGAAGTTGGGATAACAATGGAACAACGTAAGCCGCTTACGACAGCTAAGATGAGAAAAATGAAGCAAGATGGCGTTCCCATTACAATGGTAACTGCTTATGATTATCCCTCAGCCCGCTTGGCGGAAGAGGCTGGCATTGATGTCATCCTTGTAGGAGATTCTCTGGGGAATGTAGTACTAGGCTACGATTCAACCCTGCCTGTCACACTGGATGATATGGTTTACCAAACGCGAGCTGCGGTGCGTGGAGCTTCAAATACGTTCATTGTAGCGGATATGCCTTTCTTGACTTACCATGGAAGCTTGGACTCAACATTTCGTGGTGTTGCCCGATTAATGCAAGAGGGTGGAGCAAAGGCGGTTAAGTTGGAAGGCGGAGTTGAGATTGCGGCAACCGTCAAAGCGATCACGGAGGCGGGTGTGCCAGTGGTCGGACATTTGGGTTTAACGCCACAATCCGTACATCAACTTGGTGGATTCCGTGTACAAGGACGCAGCTCCGAACAAGCAGAGAAACTGCTCAGTGATGCGAAAGCTCTTGAGGAAGCGGGAGCTTTCGCAGTGGTCTTAGAGCTGGTGACTGATGAACTGGCTGAATGGATAACGAAGCAGCTATCGATTCCTACGATTGGAATCGGTTCTGGGATTCATTGCGATGGCCAGGTACTTGTTTATCATGATCTTCTCCAGTATGGTTCTGACAGTGCTGCCAGAAAGTTCGTAAAAGCATACGCGAATATAGGGGAAACTATTCGTGCAGGTATTGGGGAATATGTGAAAGAAGTGAAAGCACGGGCATTCCCTGCGCCAGAGCATACGTTTCATATGGACAACGATGTTGTTGAATACTTATACGGCGATAAGGAGAAGTGAGAAGCATGGAAGCGATCCAGACAATGGAAGTGATTCATTCAATTGCTGATTTGCGTTCTCGCATAAGGGACTATCGACGCAAGAACGACCAATCTGTTGGGTTTGTACCCACTATGGGCTATTTACACGAAGGCCATGCTAGTTTGCTACGCAAAGCACGTGCTCAAAGTGGACTTGTCGTGCTAAGTATATTTGTTAATCCGCTTCAGTTTGGTCCAGGTGAGGATTTCGAGCGATACCCGCGCAATACGGAGCGGGACCTGCAATTAGCCGAAGCCGCGGGCGTTGACGTAGTGTTTATGCCATCAGTAAGCGAAATGTATCCGTCACCGACGCGCACTACTGTCAGTGTGACAGGTCTTACCTCCAGACTTTGCGGAGCATCACGCCCTGGACACTTTGATGGGGTCGCCACTGTCGTTAGCAAGTTGTTTCATATTGTTCAGCCTGATCAAGCCTTTTTTGGCCTGAAGGATGCCCAGCAGGTTGCTGTCATTGAGCAAATGGTGCAAGATCTCAATCTCGGCATCGAGATTGTTCCATGTCCTATTTTGCGTGAATCAGACGGGCTCGCTATGAGCTCACGCAATGTGTATCTTTCTGTGGAAGAGCGTAAGGAAGCTTTAGTTTTGTCTCAATCCTTACAGAAAGCAAAGGCATTTGTGGAATCACATACAACTTTCACACCGCAGGAGCTTGAAGGCTTGGTGAGCCAATATATTGCTTCTTCACCTTTAGCCATTATTGATTATGTAGAGGTACTAGCTTATCCGACGTTAGAACCTTTTGAAAATAGCCATCATACCAATTCTATTATCATTGCTTTGGCTGTTAAATTCGGCAAAACGCGTTTGATCGATAATTTAATTTTACAAGTAGGGAAGTGACCTCCATGTTTCGAACAATGATGAAAGCTAAGATCCACCGGGCAACCGTTACGGAAGCGAATTTGAATTATATCGGAAGCATTACGATTGATGAAGATTTGATCGATTTGGTTGGTATGTTGCCGAATGAGAAAGTGCAAATCGTGAACAACAATAATGGTGCACGTCTCGAAACTTATATTATTCCAGGGCCGCGCGGCACAGGTGTGATTTGTTTAAATGGGGCTGCAGCTAGGTTAGTTCAGACCGGTGATACGGTTATTATTATTTCTTATGCGATGATGACCGAAGAAGAAGCCAAGAAGCATCAACCAACGATTGCCATTATGGGTGATAATAATAAAGTTGCGCAGCTTCTCAAAGAAGAAGAGCATTCCACCATCCTTTAAGAGGGATCACTTCCATGCATGAAATCGGCTCTGTTTACAAAGAATGAGGATAAGCTTTCGAAGCAAAGGTGGGATGCCAAATGTTTAAGCATTTATTTTCCACAATGAACGAGGTTTTGGAAGAAATCCAAAAAGAATATCCGAATAGTGACGTGGAAAAAAAGGCGGAGCTCGACGAACAATTGCAGGTGTTGAAAACGATGAGCGATGAGTTCATCGAAGCGTGGCTGCTTTTTGAGGAGAAGTTGGGAAAGTTTTATGGGGCCGTACCGATGAGTACCCAAACCCTTCATGATGAGCTGATGGATCTAGATGTGTCGGGAAAGCAGACGGATGAATTCATGCGGGGCCAGGGATATTACAAGCTTTATATGTACGATCAAGCGATCAAAGAATTCCAAGTGCTGATTCAAAGGCAGCCGGATTTCTTGCTAGCTAGGGTATATTTAGCGATGGGTCATTTGCGCAAAGGGGAGTTTGGAGAAGCGTATCAACACTTCAAGTTCCTTCTGCCCTTGACCGACAATACCAAGATGAAGGCCATTTCCTACAACGCAATGGGCTGCATACAAGTGCAAAATCAAAATATGGAAAAAGCCTTTGAATATTTTCAAAAAGCGTATCACACTGATCCTTCTTGCATGGAGCCGCTGATCAATTTGGACGAATCCTAAAACGGAAGCGGCTAACTGGGTATTCCCTTTTCCTAATAAGATTTGGTATGCTAGGAGAAGTGCAGGACGAAAGGATTGAAGATACACGTCATGAAATTTGCAGTTTTGGATTTTGAAACGACAGGAAGTCAGCCTGCGGATGAAATTATTCAGGTTGGACTCGTCATTATAGATCAATTTCAAATTACTCACAGGTATACTTCTCTGGTCAAACCAGGGATAAGTATACCTTCTTCGATTACAACACTTACAGGGATTACGGAAGACATGGTTGCGGATGCTCCCCCACTTGACCAAGTCATGGCGGAAATGTTCCCGCTGTTGTTTGATAGTGTACTTGTGGCGCACCATGCGGCTTTTGATTTATCCTTTTTACAAAAAGGACTGACGAAAACAGGATACCCGCCATTCACAGGACGTGTGCTGGATACGATGGATTTGCTGCGCATCCTATTTCCATCGATTTCGAGTCTTCAACTCAGCATGGTAGCCGGTTTATTTGGTATTGATCATGAAAGGCCACACCAGGCGGATAGTGATGCGGAAGTAACGGCAGCCATATGGATTATTTGTTTGGAACGCTTGCTGGGGTTGCCACTTCTAACGATTCAACGCTTGCAGCATATTTTCGAAAACGGCAACAGCGATTTAGGCTGGTTCCTTGATGAAATATGCATCTACAAAGAGTCTATCACCAGTGTGGATTTGGATACGAATCGATATTTCAGGCAATTTACGCTGGGTGTCACGGATTGGGGCGATGAGGAAGATACGCGCAAAGACTCCGATGCGGATGGTTTAGGTTCTTCTTTTACAGAGTTCCATCAAGGTTTGAAAACAGCCTTACGGGAAAAATTCGAGATCTTTGAAGACCGTGAATCCCAAGAGCAGATGATCCGGGAAGTTGAAAAGTCACTCGAGCATGATCAGCATTTGATGATTGAAGCGGGGACCGGAACAGGGAAGTCACTAGGGTATTTAATACCATCTATTTATTATGGCATCAAGTATGAGAAGAAAGTGATTGTTTCTACGCATACGATTAACTTGCAAGAACAACTCCGTGAGCGGGACATTCCTCTCTTGAAGGAGATTTTCCCTATCCCTTTCAAAGCTGCTGTACTCAAAGGCAGAAGTCATTACTTATGCTTGCGTAAATTCGAGACAAAGCTAACAACACGTGATTACGAGAATGGCAAGGAAGATCCGATCACGGCAGCGCAAATGGTTGTATGGCTGAGTGAGACGGAGCATGGGGATGAAGAGGAGCTGCATTTTGGAAATAAGGGTGCGCAATTCTGGTATTCGGTTGCAAGTGACACCGATTCTTGTTTGAATCGCATGTGCCCTTGGTACAAGAAATGCTTCTATCATCGCGCTCGGAATGACGCCAATACGGCCGATGTGATCATCACGAACCATTCCCTCCTCTTCACGGATATGAAGGCTGAGAACCGCCTTCTACCGTCTTACAAGCACCTTGTCATTGATGAGGCTCATCACTTCGAAGAAGTGGCCAGTAAGCATCTTGGTATTGAGCTGCATTCTTCCGCATTTTATCATTCGTTGCTATGGCTATATAAAGATAATCGCAGCGGCCAATTACCGATGCTGCGGTTTCGATTGCAGAAATCGGATGAGCAGCCGGAACGCGCTGCCGCTTGGAGTCAAACCATTGACGGGCTCTTTCCCAAAATCGTGCAAATCAAAGAGGATTGGGATCGGCTCAGCGAAGCGCTCTATGAACTGTTATCTTCTAGGAGCGATCCTTCGCAATCGGAAAACTCACAATACGTACTGCGGATGAAGCCCGAAACGCTTCCACCCGAGTGGCGAGAGCTTCTGATCATGGAAGACAATATTTATTTGAATGCGAATGATTTACTCCGCACGCTTGATAAATTGTTAAATGAAGTGAAGGACATGCAGGAAGTTTTTGGGGTCCAAGGTTTAGTCACCGATTTGAATGGCACGGTAAAAGAACTGTACAACCATCGAGATGCCCTGCACTTTTTTATGAAAATGGCCGATGAGGGTTATGTGTATTGGATGGAAGCGGGTACCTATGCGAAATCGAAGTCGCTGCAGCTTGTATCGGTGCCTACCGATGTAAGTGGGCTGCTTCAGCAGCATTTCTTTGAGACCAAAGACAGTATTATTCTGACCTCCGCGACTTTGTCTGTTAATAAGTCTTTTCAATATTCAGCGGATCAATTAGGATTAGTCATTCCTGAGGATGAAGAATCGGGCAAGCTAAAAACCGTTCAATTGCCATCTCCATTTAATTATAGAGAGCAAGCTCTCGTCGTGATTCCTCGGAACTTCCCGACGATCAAAGGTGCCGGAGATCCTGTTTTTATTAACGCACTTATTGAGTCGCTTAGTGATGTTGCGCGAATTACCAAAGGACGTATGTTGATTTTGTGCACTTCGAATCGTATGCTAAAGCAAATTTATGCCGGCATGAAGGATCTCTTGAAGCCACATGGAATTACAGTGCTCGGACAGGGGGTTGACAGCGGCAATCGGAGTAAACTGACCCGGATGTTCCAAGATAACAAAATGTGCGTCCTACTGGGCACCAGCTCGTTCTGGGAGGGTGTCGATATTCCAGGAGATGCGCTAAGCTGTCTTGCTATTATACGATTGCCGTTTCAACCGCCAAATCATCCTCTTGTCGAGGCGAAATGTGAAAATATTAAGAAACGCAATGAGAATCCATTTATGAAATTTTCTGTACCGCAGGCTGTCATTCGATTTAAGCAGGGCTTTGGCCGACTTGTCAGACGTGCATCCGATAAAGGCATCGTTATCATCTACGATACTCGTGTCATTGATACGTATTATGGCAAGCACTTCCTTTATTCATTGCCTGGTCCGAAGATAGAGCATATGACGACCGAGCAAATGTTACCTAGGATTGAAGAGTGGATGGGGGAGGCGTAGAGTTGAAAACACAAAAAATATCGGAAGCCGTCGTTCGGAGGCTGCCCATTTATTTACGCTTTCTGAATGAACTTGCAATGAAAAATGTATCGACGGTATCTTCGCAGGATTTGGGTCAAAAACTCGATCTGAATCCGGCACAGATTCGCAAGGATTTGGCTTATTTCGGGGAATTCGGCAAAAAGGGAATCGGTTACGACATTGCTTATCTAATTGAGAAGATTAGACAGATCTTGAAGTTGGATCGCCATATTCAAGTTGCTCTTGTTGGAGCGGGTAACCTAGGCCGCGCTTTATGCAATTATAATACTTACTTACGCAATGATATGAAAATTGTCGCAGTTTTTGATGCAATGCCAAGCAAAGCTGGGGAATCGATCAACAATCTTATTGTTCAACCGATGCATGAGATGAAGAGTGTTTTATCTGAATTAGGCGTTCGCATCGGCATCATTACGGTTCCTGCGAATGAAGCTCAAAATGTAGCCAATCAATTCGTAGAATGCGGGATCGAAGCCATATTGAATTTTGCTCCCGTTATTATTAAGGTTCCTCCCGAAGTGCGTGTGCATCATGCGGATTTTACAACAGAATTGCAAAGTTTAGCTTATTATTTGGATTAGAAAAAGGCACGACCCGATTACCTGGGGCGTGCCTTTATTTTTAGAAAATGAATCTGAATAAAACGAAGTAGATCGAGAATGCGAGCGCGATGCTGATTGGAATCGTAATAACCCAAGTGATCAACATGCGTCCAACCGTGCCCCATTGAACTTCATGGAAGCGCATGACACTGCCTGTCCCGATAATCGCGGAAGAAATAACATGAGTCGTTGATAATGGTTTACCCAAATGAGTAGAGAACTGAATAACGAGTGATGACGTTAAGTCCGAGGCAAAACCATTGATCGGCTCGATTTTAACAATCTTACCGGAAACGGTTTTAATAATTCGCCATCCACCGATGGATGTTCCTAGTCCCATGGCCAATGCGGCAGCAATTTTCACCCAGAGAGGTACTTCCAGGTCTGTTTGAACACCGGCTGCGACCAAACCAAATACGATAATCCCCATTGCTTTTTGTGCATCGTTCCCACCATGGGAGTATGAAAGTAATCCCGCGGATAAAATTTGCAAGGTACGGAATATGCGATTTAGCTTCGATCTAGATGTATTTCCAGACCATATAACGATGTACTTGATCAAAATCATAATTAGGTAACCTAGGGCGAAAGCAATAATGGGCGATAGTACTAAAATGATAATAATTTGAGTAAAACCATTCCAATTCACCGAATGGACCCCAGCACCAGCGATAACAGCTCCAGCTAGCGAACCAAGGAGTGTATGCGAAGAAGATGAGGGAATCGCCAGATACCAGGTCAACAAGTTCCAAATGATAGCCGCAAGTAAAGCAGCAATGACGATTTCAACGCCATTTTCAATTTTGGCTGGGTTCGCTATGCTTCCTCCAACGGTTTTGGCAACCTTAGAGGAAACCATGGCTCCGACAAAGTTGAGTGTGGCGGCCATGGCGATGGCTACACGGGGACTTAATGCACGAGTGGAGATGGAAGTTGCAATCGCATTAGCCGTATCGTGAAATCCATTAATGAAATCAAAAAGTAAGGCAAGCACAACGATAACGATTAAATAAGTTAACATGATTTCCTCCTAAGAGTTTTCCATTTGGAAAACTTTCTTCGTAAACATGGACACGAATGTGCCTTATGAATAACGAAGTACAACGCTATCAAGGATATTGGCTACATCTTCACAAGCATCCGTTGTTTCTTCCAAACGCTCATAGATTTCTTTTAATTTAAAATCTTCGTACAGGTCTTTACGTGTGATGAAAATTTGGCGAATCCCTTCGCGCATCAAACGGTCTCCGTCATTCTCGAGGGAATTAATAGCAACCGTATGCTCAGGAATTTGCATGTATTTTTTCTTCGCCAGAAGCTTGAACGCATCCAGCATATGCTGGCAAGAGTCTACAATGACAGCAGAAAACTCTTTCATATAAGAATCTGTATGGGATACAGAAAGATAGTCGAAACGAGCAATTGTAGCTTCAATACCATCTGTTACATCATCCACTTTGGAGGCTAGAACCATAATATCTTCACGATCAATCGGTGTAATAAATACTTTGTTTAAACCTTTAAAAATTTCGTGAGTAATGGAATCGCCTGCATGCTCTAAATCGTTAATCGCTTTTACATACTCAATAGGCGGTTTATCACCCATCATGGCTGTGCGAAATAGTTGAGCAGTTTGCAATGCGTTTTCTGCAGCACGGATGAGAAGTTGCAAGAAATCGACTTCGTTCTTTTTCGTGAATAACGTTGTCATATAATCCTCCTATATTTTACTATATGTACTAATTTTTGATCGAATATATAAGATAAACAGACCAAATGGTAGAAAAAACTCACAAAGTTAAAAGTATCATAACAATTGCATCGAAAGCAACGAAAATTCAGTGACATTTTACAATTTCTTAACATCACTTGGCTTCCTTGATTTTACAAGCCCGAAGATGTAAAGTTTAAAAAGCAATGTCATTAATAGAATGAGCATAGAGAGGGATTTTTAGTATGAAAAAAACATTAATTATGAACGGTTTTTTTATCTCAAATAATGAAGCGAAATCGTCTATAAAAGGCTGTATGGTTATAGAGGGCAGCCAGATTACATACATCGGTGAGGAAATACCTGAACCTCGAGAAAATTATGACGAAGTCATTGACGGCACGAACAAGCTTTATATGCCTGGTCTTGTGAATACGCATGGTCACGCAGCGATGTCGCTTTTACGCGGATACGGTGACGATCTTGCTCTCCAAATTTGGTTAGAAGAGAAAATGTGGCCGATGGAAGCCAAATTCAGCGCCCAAGATGTGAAATGGGGGACGCAGTTATCTATTCTAGAAATGATTAAAGGCGGTACGACGACTTTTGTAGATATGTATGACCATATGAACGAAGTTGCTAAGTCCGTTGAAGAGTCAGGTATGCGCGGTGTTTTGACCCGAGGTATTATTGGTCTTTGTCCACCGGACGTACAAGATGCTAAATTGAAGGAAGCCACCGAGTTCGCAAAAAACTGGCATGGCGGTGCGAATGGAAGAATCACGACCATGATGTCTCCACATGCACCCTATACATGTCCACCAGATTATATAGAACGGATTGTTCAAGTGGCTCATGATTTAAACCTGCCCATTCATACCCACATGTCGGAGACAAGCCGTGAAGTTCAAGGGAATGTTGATCAATACGGTTTGAGACCCGTTGCACATTTAGAAAAGCATGGCGTGTTCAGCAGACCGACGCTCATCGCGCATGGTGTTCATCTCACAGATGAAGAAATCAGTATCCTTAAGAAGTATGATGTTCGTATTTCCCACAACCCAGGAAGCAATCTAAAGCTTGCTAGTGGTGTTGCCCGAGTTCCTGAACTTCTTCGTGCAGGCGTGAAGGTTTCGCTTGGAACGGATGGAGCAGCCTCCAATAATAACTTGGATATGTTCGAAGAAATGAGACTCGCCGCGCTGATTCACAAAGGTGTTTCTGGCGATCCTCTAGCTGTGCCTGCGGCAGAAGCGCTTCTAATGGGAACAAAGATGGGTGCAGAATCAGTATGGTTAGACAATGTAGGCCTACTGCAGGCTGGCATGAAGGCAGACTTCATCGCACTGGATATCGACCAACCTCATTTCCTTCCGAAGACGGACTTCGTGTCCCATATTGTTTACTCTGCATGTGCAAAAGATGTAGTTGATGTGTGTGTAGACGGAAATTGGATTGTCCGCAAGGGTGAATGTTTAACACTTGATGAAGAAAAAATTAAGCGTGAGTTTGAACAATGCTTTAATAAGCTCATTGGCTAAGTGATTCCTTGTAAGTTCGTCTGGGGAGGTGAGCGGCGTTCATGAATGCGAAGCGAACAAGGATCATAGCATTCGGTGTATTTATTATTTTGACACTTGGTGTAGTGCTTAGCCGCTTTTATTTAAATGTTCAGAATGAGCACTGGGATGATAAGCGCAAAGCGGTAGAAACAGCTTATGAGAAAAGTATTATGACGAAAGCAACCAAGGTGGATTTCTTCTATGGCGATGAACCACTTCAAATCGTTTATGGTGAAGACAAGCTGGGGCAAGGCGTTATCGTTTGGGTTTCAGACAAAGGGATACACGCTGAGATGACTGCTGAATCGTTCACCGAAGCGCAAGTCCGAGAAACCGTGCTTAAAAAAGCTCCAGAGATTGAAATAGAACGTGTGCTGCCAGGTAAGCTTGGTAATGACTATGTCTGGGAAGTTTTCTATAAAAAGAATGAAAACAGCGGTACACGCTATTTCTATGATTATTACAAATTCAAGGATGGACTCTATATGGATACGTACCGGCTCAGCCTGCATTAGGCTGAGTTTTGTTGTTTCCACTCATTTCATAAGGCTAATGTGTGTATCGCGTGATATACTCATCGTATAGCAATTGAGGCAATAAAATACGTATAGAAAGGGGGACGTTGACTGATGAAGCTGCGTCTCTTACCTGTCGTCATGAGTGTTGTTATATCTGCTGGAGTTTTATTCGGTGGTTGGTTCGCTTATACAAGTTTAGCTATGGAGAATCCATTATCTGATATCATTAGCAAGGTTCCCGGTGTAACGAGCTCAACGATGAAACTGGACAATAACCAAGTTGACATAGAAGTTAGTCTAAACCCAGATGCCAATTTAAGAAATGTAGTCGAACGTATTCATAAAGAAGGTGCATCCATTATCGGTAAGCGTTCTGTGAATATAAATGTGAAAAGTAACCCGTCTGAGAAACTGGATCAGTGGTGGTCTAAAGCATTATTTGAGGTAGCACAAGCAATGGAGACAAAGCATTATGCAGACATTCCAACAACGCTGCAGAAATATGCTGAGGGTGTTCCAACTATGAAAGTAGATAGTGAAATGGATCAAACCTATGTATATATTCGTTTGACAGATGGTGATGCCACCAAATTCATCATGCTACCTAGAACTTCCCAGATAGGAGTGTGGCCGAATGAGTAAAATTTATAAAGAAATTGGGATTGGATTTATACCGGTTCTACTGATCTTTTTAGCTTATCTAGGTGTAAATGTGATACCTATCCTGTTTGTTAGTGTATTGGGTGTTTCCTTGTTTTATATGATTAAAAGCCGCGGCGGTGCTGGGATATCTGCTGGTGGTGGAGATCGTAAAAGCAAAAATCGGACGCCTTCGTATTTAACGTTTGATGAGATTGGCGGACAGGATCGGGCTAAGAAAGAATTGATGGAAGCTCTTGATTTTCTGATCAAGCATGAAGAAATTAAGAAATTAGGTATTCGTCCACTCAAAGGGATTCTGCTTACTGGCCCTCCTGGAACAGGGAAAACGTTAATGGCTAAAGCGGCCGCGCATTATACGAATTCTGTTTATATGGCTGCTTCAGGTAGTGAATTTGTTGAAATGTACGTCGGTGTCGGTGCAAGTCGTGTACGTGACCTTTTTAAAGAAGCTAGAACACGTGCTGTTAAAGAAGGCAAAGACAATGCGATTATTTTTATTGATGAGATTGATGTTATCGGCGGTAAACGGGATGGCGGTCAACATCGTGAGTACGATCAGACGCTGAACCAGCTATTAACTGAAATGGATGGTATTCATACGAATGATGCTCCCCGTATTTTGATCATTGCAGCAACGAACCGCAAAGAAATTCTCGATAGTGCTTTATTGCGTCCTGGCCGTTTTGACCGTCATATTGAAGTGGACTTACCGGATAAGAAAGGGCGTCTGTCCATTCTCGATATTCATGTAAAAAATAAACCGCTGGCTCAAGGCGTTTCTTTGGATATGATCGCTGATCAAACCTTTGGTTTCTCTGGTGCACAGCTAGAGGGCGTTCTGAATGAGGCCGCCATTTATGCCATGCGAGAAGATAAACTGGCTATCGAACAGCACCATCTAGCTTCCGCGATTGATAAAGTGATGATGGGGGAAAGAACGGATAAGGAAACGGCGCAAGAGGAAAAAGAGCGGGTCGCTTATCACGAATTAGGTCACGCGATTGTTGCTGAAATTGTTCGCCCTGGCTCTGTTTCTCAGGTTACCGTTAGTCCGCGGGGGAAAGCGCTGGGATATGTGCGTCATAATCCGCCTAAAGATCATTATTTATACACCAAGGATTATATTGAGCAGCAGATCATGATCGCTCTCGGCGGCGCCGCGGCTGAAGAAATCTTCTATGGTGGACGCAGTACAGGTTCGCGTAACGATTTCGAGCAGTCACTTTCCATGGTTCGTAATATGATGGATTCCGGACTTACTTCCCTCGGTATCATTGACCGCGATATGGTGACGAAGGATCAGCTCATGAAAGAGAATACGAGCATCCTTGATGCCCTCATGATTCGCACCAAGGAGCTGTTAGAACAGCAGCGTAGTGTGTTCGAACATTCCTTTGAAATTTTGATGAAGGAAGAAGTTCTTTCTGGTGACACATTCCGAAAATTGTTTGATGATTCTGTTTCAAAGAGTGCATAAGTTGACCGTTGGCCTTGTGGCCGGCGGTTTTTTTCGTATTGTAATTATGCTCAATAACTAGTTGTGGATAACTTGGGATTCCCCTTGATGGGAGCTGCTTGGTACAAAGTTATATCGATAATGTGTTTGTGATGTGCTGGAATTGTGTCAAAGCTGAGATAATCTGGCGAATGTTTTGTGTATACTAATGAAATTGGGGAACAAAAATTGTATGATATGATTGGGTTTTCGAGATGAGGTAGGGTTGTTGGTTAAGAACGCAGCGTGGGAGAAGGAGAAACGTGGCATGGTATTCAAAACAATAGGTGTAATCGGTGGGGGAACGATGGGACAGGGGATTGCAGAAATGCTCGCTGCCCGTGGTTTGGACGTATTACTCGTTGAAAAAACAACAGATAAGCTCGATCGAGCCATGGAACAGATTACGGTCAGCTTAGATAAGCAAATAGAACGGTGGTCATTGACAGAAGTGGAAAAAAAGCTGATTTTAGCCAAAATCAGAAAAGCTGATTCACTACAAGATATGGCTGCTTGCGATATGGTTATAGAGACGATTTCGGAAGATTTGAATGCTAAAAAGCATGTATTTTTTCAACTGAATCAAATTTGTTCGCCAGCCATTATTTTAGCAACGAATACATCCACCCTTAGCGTGACTGAGATTGCGGCGGTTACCACGAAACCCGAACGTGTGATTGGACTTCATTTTTTGCATCCCGTGGCGAAAATTGATCTCGTCGAAATTATCCGAGCGATGAAAACGTCGGACGAAACCTTCGAACAAACCCGCCGTTTTGTGGACGAGCTTATTTTAAAGAAAAGTATTAAGGTCACGGAGTCGCCTGGCTTCATTACAACAAGGCTTATTTGCACATTGATCAATGAAGCGCTGCACACGCTGTCCGAAGGAGTAGCTTCGGCTGAGGATATCGATAATGCCATGCGGATCGGTTATGATTTCAAATATGGTCCTCTGGAAATGTGTGACCGATTCGGGTTAGATTCGGTACATGCAGCACTTGAAGGCATGTTCCGCGATTATGGGGACATGAAGTACCGTCCGTCCTTCCTATTGAAACAAATGGTTCGAGCGGGGCATCTAGGAGTCAAAACAGGAGAAGGCTTTTTCCGTTATGACAAGGATGGTGATCGTTTGTGAATATTCTCGTTATAAATGCAGGGAGTTCTTCGCTTAAATACCAACTCTTCCAAATGGAAAATGAAGCCGTTCTCGCCAAAGGCAAGGTAGAGCGAATCGGGATGGAAACGGCAATATTGACACATGAACCGACGGGGAAAGCAGAAGTTCATGAAGTTAGGGAGATTCTAGAGCATACAACAGCTATTCGCAAAGTGCTTGAGTTGCTGGTGCACCCTGAACACGGCGTTCTGGCGTCCACGTCTGAAATCGACGCCGTCGGTCACCGAGTCGTTCACGGCGGCGAATCCTTCAAGAACTCCGTCCTCGTTAATGACGAGGTGAAGAAGGAGATCAAGCGGCTCTTCGATTTGGCGCCGCTTCACAATCCGGCGCATATGCTCGGCATCTCAGCGGTGGAGGCGAACATGCCGGGCGTACCGCAGGCCGTCGTCTTCGACACCGCCTTCCATCAGTCGATGCCGGCGCACGCCTACCTATATCCGGTACCGATGGCCCTGTACCGGAAGCACAAGGTGCGCCGTTATGGCTTCCACGGCACCTCGCACAACTACGTGAGCGAGCGTGCCGCAGCCTTCCT
Source organism: Paenibacillus sp. JT22N1 (assembly GCF_059692155.1). Taxonomy (NCBI): domain Bacteria; kingdom Bacillati; phylum Bacillota; class Bacilli; order Caryophanales; family Paenibacillaceae; genus Paenibacillus; species Paenibacillus sp. JT22N1. The sequence goes on along the minus strand of NZ_JCAUAW010000006.1, from coordinate 205,480 downwards.
AGGCCGCCCGCTGGAGCAGTTGAAGCTCGTTACCTGTCACATCGGTAACGGAGCTTCCTGCGCCGCCGTGATGGGCGGCAAGTCCGTGGATACGAGCATGGGGATGACACCGCTCGAAGGGCTGATGATGGGCACGCGCAGCGGCGATCTCGATCCGGCCATCGTGCCCTATGCGATGGGCAAGGAGGACTTGACGCTGGGCGAGATCAGCTCCATGCTGAATAAGCACAGCGGGCTGCAGGCGATCTCGGGGATCTCCAGCGATATGCGGGAGATCGTTGAAGCACTGGAGGCGGGAGATAAGAACGCCGCGCTTGCTTTTGAGATGTATGAGTATCGGCTTCGCAAATACATAGGTGCTTACGCCGCGGCTATGAATGGCATCGATGCGATTGTTTTTACAGCTGGCGTCGGAGAAAATTCCGAGCTGCTTCGTAAAAAGGTCTGCGAACGCCTGACATTCCTCGGTGTTGAATTCGATGAAGAAGCGAACCGCAAGGGTCGAGGTCTGGAGCGACTGATTACGAAGCAAGGGTCGAAAGTGGAAGTGCTTGTGATCCCAACGAATGAGGAGTGGGTGATCGCTCGAGATACATTTGGACTCATTCAGTCACAAACGGTCTGATTTTGAATGGTCTTGATAGAGGTTTTCTCATGGAAATAGTGTACAATATAGAAGTGTTCAGTAGGCCGAGGTTTCGGAATTTTATTGAATATAAGTATGAAGTTAGGTTTTTACGAAAACTTTAAGGAGGTTCAAAAGCAGAATGAAATGTACGATAAGCGAAGTTAAACATCATGTCGGCGAGTCGGTTACCATTGGCTGTTGGCTAAACAAGAAACGTTCAAGTGGTAAAATTCAGTTTTTACAACTAAGAGACGGTTCCGGATATATACAAGGTGTCGTAGTCAAAAGTGATGTAGGTGAAGACGTCTGGGAAGCTGCTTCTAAGCTAACGCAAGAAAGCTCGCTTTACATAACAGGAAAAGTGAAAGAGGATACGAGGAGTAAAGGCGGCTATGAGCTTGATGTCCTAGGCGTTGAAATTATCCAAGTGACGGAAGAATATCCAATAACACCGAAAGAGCATGGCGTTGATTTCTTGATGGATAATCGCCACTTGTGGATTAGGAGTCCGCGTCAGCGTGCGGTGCTCGTGATTCGTGCCCAAATTATTCAAGCCGTTCAGCAATTTTTCAATGAGCGTGGCTTCCATTTGGTCGATCCACCGATTCTAACCCCTTCCTCATGTGAGGGAACAACGAATTTATTTCACACCAAATACTTTGATGAAGATGCCTTCCTTACACAAAGTGGACAGCTCTATATGGAAGCAGCCGCGATGGCACTTGGCCGTGTGTACTCTTTCGGTCCAACATTCCGTGCAGAGAAGTCCAAAACACGCAGACATCTTATCGAGTTCTGGATGATTGAGCCGGAAATGGCTTTTGTCGATCATGTCGAGAATCTGGAAGTACAGGAGCAATTCGTTTCTTATATCGTTCAAACCGTGCTCAAAAATTGTGGAGATGAGCTGGAAACCTTAGAGAGAGACACAACGAAGTTGGAGAAAATTCAAGGCAGCTTCCCGCGAATTACATATGATGAGGCTGTAGACTATTTACAAAAGAACGGTCATGAATTCCAATGGGGCGAGGATTTCGGCGCTCCGCATGAAACAGCGATTGCTGCTCAATATGAAACACCGGTTTTCATTACACATTGGCCGACAGAAATTAAAGCGTTCTACATGAAGCCTGATCCTAGCCGTCCGGAAGTCGTGCTTTGTGCCGATATGATTGCGCCTGAGGGGTATGGAGAAATCATTGGAGGCAGCCAAAGGATTGATGATCCTGAGCTAATGGAGCAACGTTTCCAGGAGCATGAGCTTTCCAAAGAAGCCTATCAATGGTACCTTGATCTTCGGAAATATGGCACTGTGCCGCATTCCGGTTTCGGACTTGGACTGGAACGTACGGTTGCTTGGATTTGTGGTTTGGATCACGTGCGCGAAACGATTCCATTTCCTCGTCTCTTATACCGTCTGTACCCGTAACTGGGTTTATCGACCATGGGTAGAAAGGGGATCGGATGAGTATACAATCTAGTACACAGCAGCAGATAGAAGCTGTCCTTGTGGCCGGCTTTCTGGAAGGGAATGTTGGAGTCCCAAGCCTTCTTCTCAAAAATTACCGCGCCCTTCAGTTGAGTGAAATTGAAGTCATGACATTGATTCATTTGATATCATTTCTGGAAAAAGAAAAGAACGACTTTCCAACCACGGATGAGATTCAATTCCGCATGTCAGCTTCACCAGATCTGGTCATTGCTAGCTTGCAGAAATTGATTCATGAGCAGTTCATCGCGATCGATGAGGATACAGCAGAAATAACAGGGATACGCAGTGAACGATACAATCTTACGCCGTTATACCAAAAATTAGCCAAACGGGTTGCCGAGCAGCAGATTGCTGAGTTAAGCACAATCCGCGCATCCATTCCGTCTGATGAGAGTGCCAAAAATATTTATACAACATTCGAAAAAGAATTTGCACGTCCATTAACTCCAATGGAGCTGGAAACAATCAGCGGTTGGCTGGATAAGGATATGTACAAAGAAGAGCTCATTATGACAGCTCTTAAAGAAGCTGTATTTGCAGGTAAAGTACACTTCCGTTATATTGACCGGATATTACTGGAATGGAGCCGCAATCGAGTGGCGACTGTGGACCAAGCCAAGGAATATTCGCAGCGATTTCGACAATCTAGATAAAATAGAAAAACGTCCTAGTTTTCTCACAGTTCTCAACTGTAGAAAATGGGACGTTTTTTTATTGGGGCTGCCAGTTTTTGTAATGCTTTTTAGCTAGTGTGAATAGGACTGTATTCAAACCGAAGGCAAAGAGATAGACAGGAAACGAGTAGATAAGCTGCCAACCATAATACTGAAACACCGAAAAGGTGACAGCAAGAGATTCAAAGCCAACAGAGGCAAACGACCAAACCAGGATATGTACAAACTGAAAAGGAGCACGAATTGGATACTTGTCATAAAAATACACAAAGAAATAGCCAACTAAAGGAAAAGGAATCGTGTAAAGCAGAAAATCAAACAAATCATAGTTTGGGGTATCCATAATATCATACACATTATAAGGGTATGAGGAAGACAAGATATTATCGACGGCTCGTCCCAAATAGGAGTTGAAAATCATAATAAGCAGTGAGATGGGAAGTGGAATTCGCTTAGGAAGCATGCAATATAGCAGGATCAAAGCGATCATAATGATCGTAGCAAAGCCTTCGTTTGCATCAAAAGTAATCGGTGGAATTAAGATCATACAGGTTGTTTGTCCCTACCTTTCAACCATCGAAGTACGTACATGAGTCCCACTGTAGAAACGATAAAAGTTAGCCACACAAGAAAAGACCACCAAAATTTCCAGTGCACGATATATACATAACCAGCAAGCTCCATAATGATATGCATGCTAGCTAATATAAGGGTATAAACACTAGTGAGAATCAGGCGCTGCCACTTACGGCTCATTTTTAAATAAAAATGCAGAAACCAAATCATGGACATAGGAAATAATAATAAATAATAGAACATTGTATCCCAAAATATTTGGTAAGTGCGATAAGGCACAATCAACTGTAAATTGGTTACTACAATTTCAGAAAAATCTTCTCCGAACAGTGAGACCCAGAACCAATACACTAAGACCTCGAAGAGATTCATGTTTTTTTTAACATATACATATGAGATGAATAGAAGCAGAAATAAACTTGTATTAATGACTGAGAACATAGGCGTATGTGTATTCCTTTGCAAACGGATTTAACAAGTAAAAGTAGTTTTACCCATCTTGAGTGATTCTATGAGACAAAAAAAGTCAGAACCTCTCCCATTTGGGCTAGGATCTGACTTTTTAATTTTTTATTCAAAAAAAGATATTAGTTTCCTTTATGAAGCAAGTGCGAGCGGTATACATATTCGAAAAGGAACTCGAACGCTTCGAGATGGCGCTTAGCTTCAAAAGCATTCGCTCCCCAGGCATAAATGCCATGCTTACGCAGCACGATACCAGGAATTCGCGGAACAATCGCACCTTCCACCAGCTCGGCGATGCGAGGGATTTCAGCATAATTGGGTAAAATGGGAATTTCGATCTGAGCTTCTTCATCCCAAATATTGAATGCCTTAATAAGTTCAACACCGTCTACGGGTATGCTTTTACGTTCCCAGTACAGTTCAGAGATTAAATTATTGAATATCGTATGTACATGAAAAATGGCGCCTGCACCTGTTAAACGGTAGATTTCACTATGGATCAAGGTTTCTGCCGATGGCTTCAGGCTTGTAGCTTCCGTCGGTTGCCCTTTCTCATTCACGAGTAGAAAATCCTCAGGTGTTTGAACGGATTTATCTCTACCGCTTGAGGTGATAGCGAATGTGAATGCGTCAGGCTCGAAGCCGCCCACACGAACAGACAGATTGCCGCTCGTTGCAGGAAACCATCCTCTTGCCGCTAAATTAGCTTTAATATCACGCAAATCAGCGAATGCACGCTGCTTCTCTTCAAGTAAAATACTCATACTACAGGTTCAGCCTCCAATTGCTTCATAATATCAAAGAAAGTATCGAATGGGTGATATGGATAGTCTAGCTGCTTACACATATCGATGAGATGAGAGCGAGCAAAGATCGTATCGACCAGCTTAGCACCCTCGAAATCCGTAATACTATCACCGATGATAATTCGCTCATATTGATTAGCGTCATAAGAGCGAATAATGCTTGTTTTGCACATCCCACAGTCAGTTTTACAATGTTCGTCACAACGATTTGGCCATAAAATCTCAATAGCGTTTCCTTCAAATGTGCTGGCATTGCAATAGATATGCTCACTTGGGATAGCAAAGGGCTTCAGCAGTGGATAGATAAAAAAATCGATGCCGCCACTCGTAATCAAAAGCTTGATATTCTGTTCTTTGCAATAATCTACGAATTCTTTGAATCCATCACGAATCACTGCGTTATTGATCGCATATTCGACAATCTCATCCTTACGGGAAGTAGGGAGGAGGGCGAACATCTCACCAACACCTTGGCGTATCGAAATAGTTTTGTCCAAAATTCGTTCTACGATTGCTTCCCAACCAGCTGGATTGAAATGCTTCATGATGGCAACGATGTTATCGTTCACGGTAATGGTACCGTCAAAGTCGCAAAAAATAATGCGTTCCTTACTCATTCTGGAGTCCCCCAAGTATCGATAGCTGATTGTAACTCTGGATGTGTTCGGGCGTAGTCTTGAAGTGTAATTCCTTGCATAGTTGCATCAATCGCCTGACGGAAGGCTTGCCCACCAGCAATCGTACCGAGTGGATGTCCATGGATGCCTCCACCTGCATTGACGATGACATCCTTACCGAAATCACGCAGAATAAGCGGGACAAGTCCAGGGTGAATGCCTGCGGAAGGGACTGGAAAGCTTGAAGCTAGTTTCAATTGTACATCGGCAGGTGCGTTATAGGTGTAATCTTTTCGTAAATCATCTGTTAGAAGCGCGTGCTTAATTGCCATGTTCTCTTCCCTAGGCATAACGACTGAGCCATAAGGAGAAGGGAACAGCACTAAATCTGCTCCGGCCAAACGCATGAGCTTACCAAGGAGCACAGAAGCGGATATGCCATAGTGCGGTGACGGATAAGTCGCACCTGCCATTGCAGGATGAGCCATGATGGGAATCGTTATCTCTGGATCGGAGCTTAATTCATGCAGCGTATCGAAACCGTAAGCTAATACATTAAATAGTAAAGCGTTAGCTCCAGCTCCGATTGCTTTCTTGGCTTGGGCTGCAAGCTTGGATGTAGGTCCGGTTATATTGACAGCATAGAGCAGCTTTTGACCTGTTTCCTTGGTGGCTTGTGCAGCTGCTTCCAGGCAAATCTCGATCCGTTTCTCCAATGGTGTTAATGGATTTTCAAATAGAATCTCATCGTCTTTAATGAGATCTACACCGCCGGCTGCTTGCAAATAAAATTGTTCGCGCAGGGCTGGAAGCTCATACCCGACAACTGATTTAAAGATACTCATTAATAAGGGGCGATCATGCACACCAAGGAGCTCTCGCACACCTTGCATACCGAATTTGGGACCGGAGAAGCCAGATAAGAAGTCAGATGAGAAGGATAAGTCAATTAGTTTTATTTTGCCGTCCATCGACAGTTTTCCGAATACAGTAACCAACAAGGCAGGGATGTCCCTACTGAAGTTAATATCTGGATATGCGATTGTGATATCGGCATAGCGGTTTGAAATAGTTTCTCCCAGAGCGGGTTCATGGACTTCAACCGAAATGACTTTCCCTAAATGCTTCTCCATTTGCGCTTTTTGCGCTTCCGGCAGTTCGGTCCAGCTGCCAACCGTAAGGCCGACAGCGATGCTTGTTGCTTTTTTATGAAAATCGGCTTTCTCATCGAAACTCCGATAGGTGGCTAGACAATATGCGTTCATCGTAAACATTCACCTGCTTTAGATAGAATTAAACCTCTTGAAATTAGGAGGATTTCACTACGGGGCTTGGCGCAGCAATTTGTTCGCCCATTTCTTTGGCTCGCTCCGCAGAACGAAATACCGCTTGTGAGATAGCTTCGCTAAACTGAAAACGATCTAACGCTTCAATAGAAGCTTGCGTTGCCCCATTTGGCGATGTGACCTTGCGACGAAGCTCAGCAGGATTTTCTTGCGTAAGCTGAACCATATGCGCGGCTCCGAGCACCGTTTGAAGTGTTAATTGATGTGCATCTTCTGCGGAAAGACCACCCTCAATGCCAGCTTTGATCATGGCTTCCATGAAATAGTAGACATAGGCTGGACCGCTGCCGGATACACCTGTCAGAATTTCTAATTTCTCTTCCTCCACGATCGTTACAGTACCAACGGCTTCAAACATTTGAGTAGCAACTTGTTTGAATGTAGCATTGACCTTGGAAGAGAAGCTCATTCCTGTAGCGCCTAGACCAATTGTGCTGGACGTATTGGGCATCGTGCGAACAATCGGCATATTGGTTTGCAGCAGTGCTTCTGTTTTTGCGATAGAGAGCCCAGCAATGACCGAAACGAGAAGCTGCTGTTCGTTCAAAAGCGGCTGCAGCTCGGCGAAGGCATTCTCCACATCCTTAGGCTTCATGCAGAGAACGACGACATCGGCAACACGAAGAAAGGTTTCCTTCGTTAACGGGTCTGACGTTGCCTGCAGACCGTATTCCGATCTTAGAAAAGCTAACCTGTCTTGATCCGAGCGATTCATCACATATATATTTTGGGGATCAGCGACTTTTGTTTCAATGAGTCCGCGGATGATCGCTTCCGCCATCGAACCAGCGCCGACAAAGGCAATTTTGGTTTGGGATAAAGTAGTGGACATCGTACATTCCTCCTTGAATTTAGAATCGTTATTCGCGTATTTGTCCGCTTCCATGAACGCGGTATTTGGTTGAAGTTAACGCTGGTAGACCCATCGGTCCGCGAGCGTGAAGCTTTTGGGTGGAGATGCCGATTTCCGCTCCGAAGCCGAATTCAAAACCATCGGTGAAACGAGTCGAAGCGTTGTGATAAACAGCCGCTGCATCAACTTCCTGTAAGAATCTTTCGGCATTGGCCGCATCTTCCGTCACGATACATTCGGAGTGCATCGTCCCGTATTCACGAATGTGAGCAAGGGCTTCATCGAGATCCTTCACAACTTTGATGTTAAGAATGTAGTCCCCATACTCGGTTTTCCAATCTTCAATTTCGGCAACTTGCATACTAGGTACTAACTCACGAGCTCTTTCGTTACCTTTGAGCGCTACATGAGCACCTTTGAAAGCCTCTGCAATGGCACTTAAATGCTTTTCTGCAGTAGACTCATGCACAAGTAAAGTTTCCATGCTATTACAAACAGAAGGACGCTGAGCTTTGGCATTGATACCGATGCGAACGGCCATATCGAGCTGTGCACTTTCATCTATAAAAGTATGACATACACCCGCACCTGTTTCAATGACAGGAACAGAGGCGTTATTGACAACATTTTGAATAAGTGAATGCCCGCCTCTTGGAATGAGCACATCGATGAGACCATTCAATTTCAGCATTTCATCTACAGAACTGCGGTCTGCACTAAGAATCAATTGAAGTGCATCAGCGGGAATGGCTGATTGTCTTAATGCACCGTGTAGAACCTCAACGATTTTCTCATTGGAAAATAAAGCGGAAGAACCGCCTCGCAAAACGACTGCGTTGCCTGTCTTGAGACACAAACCAGCTGCATCAACGGTCACGTTAGGTCTTGCTTCATAAATAATGCCAACCACGCCAAGGGGCACACGGATTTTGCGAATGCGCAGACCGTTTGGACGTTCAAATGCTTCCAAAGTATCCCCAACAGGATCTGGGAGCTCGGCTATTTGGCGCAGACCTTCAGCGATCGCTGCGATGCGAGATTCATTTAGGGCTAAACGGTCTAGTAGGGAAGCACTTGTACCTAATTCTTTGCCTCGCTGCAAATCTTTGGCGTTCGCTTCGATAATCGCCTGCTGCTCCGTTACAAGGCTATCTGCCATAAGGAGGAGTGCCGCATTCTTTTGTTCAGTTGTCAGATTACCCATCGTCTGGGCAGCTTGTTTGGCTAATTTAGATTTTTGAACGACTTCACTCATGGGAAGATCGACCTCCTGTTTGGAATAAGGAATGGCAATGCGTAAGTATATGCTCTACAGATCGTTCATATTGACTGCCGTCTCGGCGTTCTTTACATTCTACTACACGCTCATTTGCTTTCTTGCCGACTGTTATTCGCAGAGGGAAGCCGAGCAGATCCGAATCATTGAATTTAACGCCAGGACGTTCATCCCGATCATCCCATAGGACGGAGTATCCTGCCCTAATTAACGTTGTATAAATCTCTTCGGATAATTTCATTTGAATTTCATCCTGAACATGAACGGTCAGAAGATGAATGGAAAATGGCGTAATGGACTCAGGCCATATAATGCCTCGTTCATCATAGTTTTGCTCGATAATGGCAGCTAGCACACGTGAGACACCAATGCCATAACAGCCCATAATGATGGGCTCGGAAACCCCGTTCTCGTCGCTGAATGTTGCGCCAAGGGAACTGCTGTATTTGGTGCCGAGCTTAAATACGTGGCCAAGCTCTATCCCTTTCGCAAAAGAGAGCTCGTGCCCACAATGGGTACATAACTCACCTTGGGCGACATTGCGTACGTCATGATAAGATATAGGTCCTAAATCGCGTTCGACCTCCACATTCACCAAATGGAAATCTGGCTCATTGGCTCCGACGACAGCATCCTTCAAGCCCTTGATAGAAGAATCAGCGAAGATTCTCACATTCTGGAGTCCAATTGGACCTATAAATCCGGCAATGGATCCTAACTTCTCTATGTCATCTTCGGAAAGCATGGAAACCTGGGCAGCCCCAATGGCTTGCTTCAGCTTGATCTCATTTAATTCATAATCGCCTCGCAGGAGAACAATAACTGGCGTTCCATCTGCTTGTAAGGCAACAGATTTAATAATCTGATTGGCATCTATTTGTAGAATTTGACTAAGCTGTTTGATGCTACTCACTTGCGGTGTGTGAACTTTCAATGGTTGCGAAGCAGGTAAAATGGTATCCACTCGCTCGGATTTCCGTTGTTCCGGTACCGTTCCGATTGCTTTTTCAATATTCGCTGCATATTGGCAGGCGGTGCAGTGGACGATTGTATCCTCACCAACATCAGCCAGGGCCATGAATTCATGGGTATCTGTACCGCCGATAGCGCCGGAATCGGCTTCAACCGCTCGGAACTGCAAGCCGCATCGTGTGAAAATGTTAACATAAGCGTTATACATACTTTGATAGCTAGCATCTAGCCCGTTTTCCGTACGGTCGAAGGAATAGGCATCCTTCATGAGGAACTCTCGTCCGCGCAGCAGACCGAATCGTGGTCTACGTTCATCGCGATACTTCGTTTGAATCTGATATAGCGTGACAGGCAGTTTCTTGTAGGAATGAATCTCGTCCTTCACGATCGTCGTGATGACTTCCTCATGGGTAGCTCCTAGTGCAAACTCTCGGCCGTTCCGATCTTCTAGACGCATTAGCTCGGGACCATAGACGTCCCATCTGCCTGAGGCCTTCCACAGTTCGGAAGGGTGAAGAGCTGGCATTAGCATTTCCTGTGCGCCCGCTGCGTCCATTTCCTCTCGGACAATTTGTTGTATGTTTTGCAGGGCTTTAAGACCTAAGGGTAAATAGGAGTAGATACCACTGGAGAGCTGTCGTATTAATCCCGCACGCAGCATCAGTCGATGGCTGGCGGCCTCTGCATCTCCCGGAACGTCACGTAGGGTTGGGTTAAGCAATCGTTGTTGTCTCATAGTTGGGAGAGCCTCGCTTTCTTCATTAGGTTAAAGGAACCCATTCATCACGGTGAATGACTTCGATTCGGGCAACTTCCACACGTTTCTGGACCTCGTCGGTCGATAGCCCTGCTGCGGCTTGCACTTGCCAAGCCGCATAGTTGACTACGCCGCGTCCTAGCAGCGCGCCTTCGATACTGAGCACCTCGACGACGTCGCCGGGGTGGAAGTCCCCTGCAGCGCCCGTGATGCCGGCAGGAAGCAAGCTCTTGCCACCGCTGAGCAAGGCCATTTTGGCGCCTTGGTCAACGATGATTTGTCCTTGGGGCAGCGAGTGGAAGCCGACCCATTGTTTCTTCACCGGCAGGTTGTTCAGCGCCGTGTCGAAGTACGTGCCCTTGCCGCTGCCATCCACGGCATGCGGCAAATCACCGGGCTCGAGTACGCGCCCGATGAACACTGGCACGCCCCCGCGCATCGCGATGCGGGCGGCTTCGACCTTCGAGCGCATGCCCCCGGTGCCGACTGCGCTTCCAGAGCCTCCAGCGAAGCTGAACAGCTCATCGCTGATGGCGTCCACGCGATCGATACGCTGCGCGTTCGCGTTTTTGCGGGGATCGTCCGTGTATAGGCCGTCCATATCCGTAATGATGATCAATTTGTTCGCTTTGACCAAATTGCCTACCAAGGCCGACAACGTATCATTGTCGCCGAATTTCAGTTCATCCACCGCGACGGTGTCGTTCTCGTTAATGATCGGCACAACGCCGCGCTGCAGCAGCTCGTCGACCGTCATCAGCGCGTTCTGCACGCGCTTGCGGTTAGAGAAGTCGTACCTAGTGAGCAAAATTTGCGCCACGCTGATGCCATGGGACGCAAATGCTTCGTGGTACGCCTGCATGAGAAGCGCTTGGCCGACAGCGGCTGCGGCCTGCTTCTCGTGCAATACCTTGGGCCGCGTGCGGTAGCCAAGGGAGGTGAAGCCTGCGGCAACTGCGCCGGAGGTGACCAGCAGGACTTGATGACCGTCCTGCTTCAATTGCGCCAGCTCCGACGCGAAAAAACGTATTTTATCCGGATTGAGGCCACCGGTATCTGAAGTTAAAGAGCTGCTGCCGATTTTAACGACGATTCGCTGAGTCATAACGATCCCATCCTTTGATTTACATGTATGTAGATACAAAAAAGACTCCCGTCCTCATAACATAAGGACGAAAGTCTGTAGCTTCCGCGGTACCACCTTAGATTGGCGCACACCTATGGCGGCTGCACCCAACTCTAGATTCCCTAAATAACAGCAGGGCACTGTTCAACTCATCGTTGACTGTTCAGGGGCGGGTTCGGAGTCGGTTCACGGCAAGCTCTCTCAGTCTATGGAGCTTACTCTCTGTTTACGTGCTTAACGGTTCCTACTATTCCCATCATAACATTGCGATATAGAAGTTTTTGAGGACTTCCTTTTTTGGTTCTATCTAGAATAGCACGCTGTACAAGCGTTTGTAAAGAAGCAGCAGCCTCCATATTTTCTGCTTATCCAAATAGATTCAGCTTACCGATTCGTTGCACGGCTTCTGCTAATCGTTCTTCAGAGGATAAGAGTCCAAGCCTTACATAGCCTTCTCCGTGCGTTCCGAAGCCAACGCCTGGTGCGACGACAACCTTCGCTTCTTGCAGAAGCAAATCGGCAAGACTTTGTGAGGTGTGTCCCTTTGGAACGGGCAGCCAAGAGAAGAAAGACCCCTGTGAAGGGCGTGCATGCCAGCCGATATTGGAAAGAGCTGCATAAAGAGCATTGCGGCGGCTCTCATATACATCACGCAGCTCAGTAACACAATCTTGCGAGGCTGTGAGAGCTGTTGCAGCCGCCACTTGAATACCGCCGAACAACGAGCAGTAGTAATGATCCTGCATCAAGTTAATAAGGCGAATAACTTCTCGGTTCCCTAGGGCAAACCCAACACGCCAGCCAGCCATATTGTACGTTTTGGAGAGGGTATAGAACTCGATACCTACTTCTTTGGCACCTGGGGTCTGCAGGAAGCTGACCGGCTTCTTACCGTCGAAACCTATCGCACCATAGGCGAAATCACTTGCGACGACAACACCATGTTTGTGCGCGAATTCGACCGTTTCTTCATAAAAGGAAGCGGGAGCCGTAGCACCTGTTGGGTTGTTCGGATAATTAATGAACATCAGCTTCGCGCGGTTCAAATCGGATTCTTTGAGCTGTGAGTAGTCAGGTAGAAAGTTGTTTTCTTCTCGCAAGGGCATGAATGCCATTTCGGCGCCGGCAAGAGCAACCCCGGACCAGTAATCCGGGTAGCCAGGATCAGGAACCAGACATACATCTCCCGGATTAAGCAAGCATTGAGCTATCTCGATTAGTCCTGTTTTACCGCCAAAAAGAATCGCAACTTCCGTTTCAGGATCAAGATCTACGTTGTGATCCTCCTTATACCTTTGAGCAATGGCTTGTTTCAGAAATGGAAATCCGCTGAAGGGCGGATATTTATGATACAAGGGATTAGCAGCCGCTTCTTGTATGGATGACACGATATGCGGAGGCGTAGGGCGGTCAGGATTCCCTTGGCCGAGATTAATGACGTCATGACCCGCAGCAATTTGCTCATTTGCTTTGCGTACGAGTGTTGCAAAAAATTGAGTTGGAAGTCCATTCATACGTTCAGCAGGCTGTATCGTAAATGGGCTTGTTGTTGGGGATGTTTTTGTCACGATTTAATTCACACTCCGGAGGTCGGGATTTTAATTAATAACCTTAATGTAACATGATTAATCTTTTTTTCATAGTGATGAAAATAATCGATTTTACATCGAGCGGTCAATATCATAAAGTTAGTTCATTAGTTACGGAAAGGTGCTGAAGACCATGTCGGACAACACACTAGTGACGCAAGTTTTTTTGCAGGAATCCATACGTGCATTTGAAAATATGAAGAAGCTAGCGGATAAAGCATTCGCGCAAACGGAAGATGCTCATTTTTACCTTACGTTAGATGAGGAGTCGAATTCGTTAGAATTGTTGATTAAGCACATGCACGGGAACATGTTGTCACGGTGGACAGATTTTTTAACAACGGATGGGGAAAAAGAAACACGGCAGCGAGACGATGAATTTGAAAGCAGTCAATACACGCGGGATGAGCTTATTTCCTTTTGGGAGGAAGGCTGGAAGGTTCTGTTTGATACACTGCACGCACTCACGCCGGATGATGTTCTTAGGACCGTTCAAATTCGAGGGGAAGGGCATTCTGTGCTGCAAGCCATTCAGCGCCAAGTGTCTCATTACGGTTACCATGTGGGGCAAATCGTTCTTCTCAGTAAACATTGGGCCAATCATCATTGGGAGACTTTAAGTATAGCAAGAGGACAGTCCAAAGCGTTCAAACCTTCGTGAGTTTCATTGAGTTCAAACTTAAATTAGACTACTATAGAGAGATATTGGTAATCTGCCGCCCGAAAGGAGTCATCATAGTATGTCCGAATCACAATTACTTCACATTGCACTTATTCAAATGGATATTCTGATCGGTGAACCCGATACGAACTTTGCTCAATTGGAGAAGCTTCTACATCAAGCGGTTAGTGGAGATCAAAAGCCGGATGTGATCGTATTTCCTGAGATGTGGAATACAGGCTACGCCTTAACCGAGATTCAGCAGTTAGCTGATCCTAACGGTGTTAGGACGAAAGCCTTTTTGAGTGATTTTGCCCGGAACCATCGTGTCAATATCATCGGCGGATCCATTGCTGATAAAAGAGACGATCATGTTCTTAACACGATTTATGCGTTTGATCGCGAAGGTGCGGAAACAGCTGAGTATTCCAAAATCCACTTGTTCCGTCTTATGGACGAGGAAAAGTATCTACATAGCGGCGACCAGCTTGGCCGATTTGAGCTTGAAGGCGTTCCGGCTGGCGCGATGATCTGCTATGACATTCGTTTCCCTGAGCTTGCGCGTAAATTAGCGCTGGATGGGGCAAGGATTTTATTCGTACCTGCGGAATGGCCGCACCCACGTTTGCACCACTGGCGTACGCTGCTCATGGCTAGAGCCATTGAGAATCAGATGTATGTCGTTTCTTGTAATCGTGTTGGGACTAGTGGAACGACGAATTTCTTTGGGCACTCGATGGTTATTGATCCTTGGGGCGAAGTACTGGTGGAAGGCGATGAGAGCGAAGCGATTTTGCATGCAACCATCGACTTGACGGAAGTTGTGCGTGTTCGCGCTAAAATTCCGGTCTTTGAAGACCGCCGTCCACATTTGTATTAGTCTAAATAAAAATGTACCTGCACCTATTTGATTTTTTGTCGGTTTTTCTGTAAACTAAAGCCAATTGAATGATCAATTGTGGCTGTGAAGGATGAATAGTACTTGAACAACTTCAAGTTCAGCGAGCTGGGGACGGTGAAAGCCCAGATTGAAGCTCAAGGAAAAGGCTATCCGGAGCCAATACGATAAAGGGGATACGCTCTTTTATGGGTGTATCAACTAGGGTGGAACCGCGGGTGCGTAAGGCTCTCGTCCCTAGGCATTATTTGATGCCTTTGGATGCTGAGCTTTTTTTGCGTCTGCTCATATCCAAAAGGTCGTCAAAGGTCATTGACCTATAAACGAGAAGCTGAAGGAGCGAATGAACAATGAGCGTTACTATGGATCAAGTTGTAGCATTAGCGAAGCACAGAGGTTTTGTATTCCCAGGTTCAGAAGTGTATGGCGGTTTAGCTAACACATGGGATTACGGTCCGCTTGGTGTCGAGCTGAAAAATAACATCAAGCGTGCTTGGTGGAAAAAATTTATTCAAGAATCTCCCTATAACGTGGGTCTTGACGCGGCAATTCTGATGAACCCGCAAGCTTGGGTAGCATCCGGCCACGTAGGTAATTTCAACGATCCAATGATCGATTGCAAAAGCTGTAAAGCTCGTCATCGTGCGGATAAATTGATTGAAAATAAACTGGCTGAGAAAGATATCGAAATTATCGTTGATGGCATGACTTTTGACGATATGATGAAGCTTATCGTTGAGCACAACATCGTTTGTCCGGACTGTGGCAGCAAGGATTTCACAGACATTCGTCAGTTCAACCTGATGTTCAAAACATTCCAAGGTGTAACAGAAGCTAGCACCAACGTGGTTTACTTACGTCCTGAGACAGCACAAGGGATTTTCGTCAACTTCAAAAACGTTCAACGCACGATGCGTAAAAAGCTGCCATTTGGTATCGGCCAAATCGGCAAAAGCTTCCGTAACGAAATCACGCCAGGAAACTTTACGTTCCGTACACGTGAATTCGAACAAATGGAGCTTGAGTTTTTCTGTAAGCCCGGCGAGGACATGAAATGGTTCGAGTACTGGAGAAGCTTCTGCCATAACTGGCTGTTGTCTCTAGGTGCCAAAGCAGATAACCTTCGCCTTCGCGATCACAACGACGATGAATTGTCCCATTATAGCAATGCAACGACGGATATCGAGTACAAATTCCCGTTCGGCTGGGGCGAGCTCTGGGGTATCGCGGATCGTACGGATTTTGACTTAAAACAGCACATGGAGCACTCTGGTGCGGACTTCAACTATATTGATCCAGAAACAAACGAGCGTTACATTCCTTACTGCATCGAGCCTTCTCTTGGCGCAGACCGCGTTACGTTAGCGCTTCTAATCGATGCTTTCGAAGAGCAAAAGCTTGAAGGTGACGACAGTCGTACGGTTCTGCACTTCCATCCTGCACTTGCACCGATTAAAGCCGCTATTTTCCCGCTTTCCAAAAAGTTGAATGAAGGCGCGCAGGCTGTATTTGCCGATCTAGCGAAGCATTTCATGGTGGATTATGATGATACAGGTTCTATTGGTAAAAGATATCGTCGCCACGACGAAATCGGTACACCGTTCTGTATCACATACGACTTTGAGTCCGAGACTGATGGTCAAGTAACGGTTCGTGATCGTGATACAATGGAACAAAAACGGATGCCAATTTCCGAATTGAAAGCATTTATTGAGAATTCACTTCAATTTTAATACCAAGCCCCCTGTGAGAACGTCGATTGACGTGATTACAGGGGGCTTTTTTTTTAGATGACATAATCCAAGATTTCGCTGTAAGGTAAGTAGCGCGTTACTCCCTGGAGAGGCGGGCTATATACATGAATGGAAACAGCAGGCTCGTGGAAAGGGTTGCTTAACTGATGAATTTGCTCGCAAGGAGCTTCAAAATATTCACCTGACCCAATATAGTCATCTGTTTGGGCGACGGGATAGCCTTCTGAGTCCAAACGGTACTTGGTATTGACTAACGTTCCCTCAACTAAACAAGCGGAGCCGATGGACGAGCCATGGTTATGAATCGCCGTTGCTTCCGAAGCAGGTATGTGAATCACAATAACTTCTAGATCTTTCGTGCTATAAACGACATTCCGACCATAGGGTAAATGTTTGGGTTCTGTTTTATAAACAGGTACCTCATGAAGTAAGTTGTCTAAGGATTGAAGAGCTGCTTTCAGTTGTTCTAATGAAGGTTCTTGCAATTTACAGAATGTCTGCTCAATTGCTCTTAATAATGTCATGGTTTCCGCCTCCTGGGCCAATGCTATCTTTTTATCATTTTTTATTGGGTAATGGATAAGTTTTATTTATATATCATATGCTTTCGGAGCTCAAAGGGTTAGGGGGATCTTTGGAATTTCATCAATTTGCTATGTAATCGGTCTGTGGACTGGGATTATTTCCTACTCTAGAGCGATTTCTTTAAGAGGTTGTTATGTCAAAATTGAGCTGTGTGGTGGGATGCATTCATTTATTTATTTATTTAGCGGAACCAGAGGGCGCTATTTCTTAAGAAATACTCGTTTTTCACGCCAGAGGGAACCACGAGTCGTTATTTAGCCAAAACGGGGTGAAAATACTTCGGTTTTTAAAGAATAGCGGAATGACGTTCCGCAATGGGGCCGTAATCGGGTAAAACGAAACAAATAGCGGATCGACGTTCCGTGAAAGTGCCGTAATCCAGTAAAATGAAACAAATAACAGACCGATGTCCCGCGAAAGTGCCGAATCCGGTAAAACGAAACGAAGAACGGATTGACTTTCCCACTAAAAGCAAGCGTTTCGGTAAACAGTGAGAACAAATTTAAAGAGAGGATGAGGCTAGTGATGGTGGATGTTAAGGAACAAGACAAGAAAGCAATACTCGTTATTTTCGAGGCGCTTGGCAAAGCTTGGAATGAGCATAATGGGCAAGCGTTCGGGCAATGTTTTACAGAAGATGCTGACTATGTAACCTTCAACGGACAGCATATAAAGGGGCGCCAAGACATTACGGAAATTCATCAGAAGCTGTTTGATGGTGTGTTAAGAGGTTCAACAATGGTGGATGGCGGTTCAATACAAATCCGATTTCTATCCCCCGACATAGCTGTTGCTCATTGTGTTGGTGCTATTAAACTCAGATGGCAGAAAAAAGCGCCAAAGAACAGAGATTCCATCAATACGAATGTGATAGTAAAAGAAAAAGGCGATTGGAAAATTGCAGCTTTTCACAACTGCCGCATCCAACCGCCGAATTTTATTCAAAAATGGTTTATGAAGTAATCGAATTCGAACGGCTTAAACCCGGAACGGAGGTATCCGTCTGCCATCGATGTCCGTGAAGCCATACTGTTCTGCTAGGGTACCTACCTCAAGAAGCTGACCTGCCTTTTGACTTACATGAGGATCGGATGCCAAAGCGACAACGGCGCGACCGATATATTCCACAGATTCCGTCGTATGAAGTGCATCGACTTTCATGAAATCAGGATCACCTGGTTCTAAGCCATAATGCTTATAAACGGCTTCCGTACGCATCCAGCCAGGTGCTAAAGTAAGTGCGGTTACATCGATATGGTTTGCTTTCAAATTTTGAGACATGGCGCGCGTCATATTCGTGACCGCTCGTTTCACCGTGTCATAAAAAACATTGATAGGATAATCGCCGCCAATGTCAGAGTAGACGCCTGTATTAATCAGTAGACCACGATTTTGTTCGAGAAAAAAGGTGGACATCGCATACCGACTTGAAACCATCTGAGCACGCAGTCCTGCCTCGAACATTTTGTCCCAGCGCGTCATCGGCTGCTCCCAAAAGGGAACGGAGAAATCGACATCATCATAATCCTCGTAACCGCCCCAGGCATTATTGACCACAATATCGAGTGTTCCTTGTTCTTGTTTAATGCGTTCGTATAAAGCTTTGACATTAGCGTCGATGGTATGGTCACAACGAACGGCGATTCCTAATCCACCGCGCTGCGTAACGGCTTCAGCGGTATCTTCAATTGTACCCGTGAGATCTGTTCTCGTGGACTTCGCTCTGGTGCTGCGTCCTGTCACGTAGACAGTCGCTCCAGCCTCCCCAAGTGCTAACGCAATACCGCGGCCGCCGCCCCGACTGGAACCGGTAACCAAGGCAATCCTTCCTTGTAGGTTTTTTGTTTGCATAATTGTGCCTCCTTAGAGTTTTTTGCCAGAAAACTGGCATCGTAAGCATGAGCTTAGAGTTTTTCATTAGAAAAACTGGCAGCATCATTCGCTTCGTCTGCTCAGTTTAATGTTACATCGAATCTACGACAATTCTTGTCATAGTATTTCGTGCTGGAGAGATGTATTGAACAACTCAAGGAGAGGATGTTTTAAATGAGAAGGTATGTAGAAGATTCAAAATAATAGATGTAAAAAGTACATCAAAAAATGATTGAATGATCATTTTTTGCAGAACTGATGTATTTTGTGCATCTAATATGTCCATTTTCGAGAGAATTTCAATATATTCACTCATTTATATGTATTTTTTGCATATATACTCTCGATTACGCCGAAATAGTGCAAAATAGATGCACTATCTGCATCTGAATGTAAGGTGCCCACCATCACAACGGATAAATTGAATCCGCATTTCAAGTCAATTCATAGCCGTATGCATACTGCATGGCACGAATTTGCTCCCGAATCCAATTCACCATTTCTAAGGGCTCTTCGACTAGGGCGTCGGCACCCAAACTGAGAAAATACTTCGAAAAGTACGATAAATTGCTTCGATGCATGTCTGTCACTAATAGTCCACTGCCATCGTCATGTAGTTCCACGTTACCGTCGATTCCATTGCTTCGTTCATAAGATCTAACACCAGCTGGAGTCAGCTTCACCTGGAGCTTTATTGTCTTAGGACCTGCCTCACGCTCATGACCTGCTAATAGCCAGTCACCAATCGTGTAGTGTTTGAAACTTTTACTTGGATGTTCGATTTCGGCTCGTTCCAAGCTACGTATACGATCTGTGCGAAATAAGAGAAATCCATCTTTTTGAAAGCAATAGGAGGGGAAATACCAGTAACCATTGGACGCGTAAATGCCAATTGGCTGCACGACTCTTTCTGTGGTCCCATCTTTGGAGGCGTAGGTTATGCGTATAGGCCTTTCATCAATAGAAGCTTCCAAAAGCTGCTCCAAATAAGGGGAACCTTGCGTTCGCGTAGGCGTCCAGAAGGATACTCGATCTTTAAGGGCATCGATTCTCACCTTCGTATCTGTAGGGAGATAGTGATAGAACTTATTCAGAGCCGATGCCGATTCTGCTGCAAAAGGGAGCGCTCCATAATACTGGAGCGATTGAAAGGCGAAGAACATCGCAACAGCCTCTTGTTCGGAGAACAGAATCGGAGGGAGCATCCGCTTCTTTAATAAGCGATATCCCCCATGTGGGCCAAATTCGGTATACAGCGGCATACCCAGCTCGCTCAGCTCCTGTAAATCGCGGTGCATCGTGCGTTCTGAGACTCCGAATTCATCGGCCATCTCTTTTGTCGTGAACTGCATACGTTCGTTTACTGCCATCATCAACTGAATTAACCGTTGAGTTTTGTTCATTGCAGGTAATACCTCCTTGTGCTAACCGATTGTTCGCATAACCTCTTTCATTGTGGAAACGAAAGCTTCGGCAGCTTTAGAAATGTACCTGCCTTTACGATAGGCAATAACGAGTGTGCGAGTAGGTCTGCCTTCAAGGGTAAGGTGAATGGGTGATAATTCACTGAAGCTTCTTTTTGAAATTAAATAAGGGACGAAACCGATTCCCATGCCTGCAGCGACGAGGGACTGAACCGTTTCCATATTACTGGACTCGAAGACAATATTGGGTGTTATGCCTGCTTTTTGGCATAGGTCAAGTGTTAGCTTGCGAAATCCTTGCCCTTTTTTCAAAGCGATGAATGCTTCCTTCTCTAATTGTTCGATTCGAATAGGTTCCTTACTTGCTGCTAATCGATGCAGTGGAGGTACCGCGAGGACGATTTCTTCCTCCAGCAAAGTCTCGTAAACGAGAGAATCCTCTCGCAAAGGCAAGGAGAGCAGCGAGATATCGGTTTGCCCATTCATCGTAAGTGTTTCTAAGTTAGAGGATGTCTCTTCAACGAGTGTGATTTCAATATCCGGATAAGCAGCTTGGAAGACAGGAACAACGAAGGGCAGGATTGTTGAGCCCGTAATTGGCATACTGCCTACTACAAGGCGCCCTTTTTTCATTTGCGAAATGTCTTCCATTTCTTTCTTCAACTGCTCGACCATGTCGAGGATTTTTTGTGATTTTTCAACAAAAAGTGAACCAGCGTGAGTAAGCTCAACGGAATTGGTGCTGCGTTGGAAAAGAAGGACGCCGATTTCTTTCTCTAGCTTGGATAGCTGCTGGCTTAGGGAAGGCTGTGCAATATGAAGTTTCTCCGCGGCGCGAGAGAAATTGCGTTCGATCGCGATTTGAATCGCATATTGAAGTTGACGTAATTCCATCGTAGGGTTCATCTCCTGATATGTAATAATCATAGCTAGTTTTATTGGTACAACCTATAAAGCACTAAAGATAATATACCAGATTTTAAGCTTTGATATAAGAAAACCCCGATCGAGGACACTCAATAGATGAGCAACCGTGTTTAGAGGTACAAGCAAAAGCAGTCTGCGGACAAAATCCACAAACTGCTTTTTAAATTAAATAGGATTATCTAATATGTAATGTTAACTGCCTCTTCTACCTGTAACCAAGTTGAATACCAATGATATGACGGCCAAAACGAGCAGAAGATGGATTAAATTCCCTCCGATATCAAACCCGATTCCTAAAGCCCACAAGACGAGAATTACAACGAAAATTGTCCAAAGCATAGTAACACATCCTTTTTCAAATTGTCATAATTGCTTATGCAAGATACTAACCACCTTTTATAAATTCGAATCATCCTATAGGAATAATCTATGAAGCTTATAGTTATTATATCTTGGAACTATGACGTTTTCCGTGCTAAACTACGTTATGAGGGTAAGACATTAACAATTAGAGCGGATAATGACAAGAGGTGACTGGATATGAGTAAAAAGACAATGTTTCAGAAGATTTGGGATAATCACGTTATTAACCAGGAAGAAGGCAAGCCCAGCGTAATCTATATTGATTTGCAGCTGGTACATGAAGTAACTTCACCGCAAGCTTTTGAAGGCCTTCGTTTATCGGGTCGCAAAGTTCGTAGACCAGATCTTACGTTTGCAACGATGGATCATAACGTACCAACAAAGGATCGTTTCAACATTACAGATCCTATTTCCAAACAACAAATTGATACACTTTCACAAAACTGCCGTGATTTCGGCGTTACGTTGTTCGACCTAGACAGCCTTGACCAAGGGGTTGTACACGTTATGGGACCTGAGCTAGGACTTACACATCCAGGTAAAACAATCGTTTGCGGCGATAGCCACACTTCGACACATGGCGCATTCGGCGCACTTGCTTTCGGTATTGGAACGAGTGAAGTGGAGCACGTTCTTGCTACACAAACGCTGCAACAATCCAGAGCGAAATCATTGGAAGTACGCATTACAGGCAATCTGAAACCAGGCGTAACTGCGAAAGATTTGATTCTTGGCGTTATTGCTAAATACGGTACGGATTTTGCAACTGGTTATGTTATTGAATATACCGGTGAAGCGATTCGTGGTCTTTCCATGGAAGAGCGTATGACGGTTTGTAACATGTCCATTGAAGGTGGAGCTAGAGCAGGTCTTATTGCACCTGACGAAACAACATTTAACTACCTGCGTGGTCGTGAATACGTTCCACAAGGTGCTGACTTTGACGCTGCAGTGGCAGAATGGTCTAACCTTGTTACTGACGAAGGCGCTACGTATGACTGGGTGCTGGAGTTTGATGCTGATTCTTTGATTCCGCAAGTGACCTGGGGAACTAGCCCGGGAATGGGGACGAGTATTACATCACTAGTTCCGGGTCCGCAAAGCTTTGAAACAGAAAATGAACGTAAAGCTGCTGAAAAAGCGCTTGAATATATGGATTTAACACCAGGAACACCAATGACTGAACTTAAAGTTGATTATGTTTTCATCGGTTCTTGTACAAATGGTCGTATCGAGGATCTTCGTGCTGCAGCTAAAATTGCACAAGGTTACACGGTAGATCCAAGCGTTACAGCAATCGTTGTACCAGGCTCCGGTCGTGTTAAAATTCAAGCTGAAAAAGAAGGCTTGGACAAAATTTTTGAGGGTGCTGGCTTCGAATGGCGTGATGCGGGCTGCAGTATGTGTTTGGCCATGAACCCAGACGTTCTGCAACCAGGTCAACGCTGTGCATCGACATCCAACCGTAACTTCGAAGGTCGTCAAGGCCGCGGTGGACGTACGCATCTCGTATCTCCAGCAATGGCTGTTGCTGCAGCAATCAAAGGTCATTTCTACGACGTTCGTGATTGGGAAATCAAAGAATACCAACAAGCTTAATTTGGGCTGATTAAGGCAATGCTTACGATGCTAGTTTTGCTAAAGCAAAACTTTAAGGAGAATGAAAATATGGAAGCTTTTAAACAACATACAGGCCTAGTCGGTCCTGTAGATCGCGTGAATGTAGATACAGATGCCATTATTCCTAAGCAATTTCTTAAAAGAATTGAACGTTCCGGTTTCGGTCAATTCCTCTTCTTCGAATGGAGATGGGATGAGGCGGGCAAGGTTATCGAGAACTTCCCATTAAACCAAGATCGTTATCAAGGAGCTTCTGTTCTGCTCTCTAGAGCGAACTTCGGCTGCGGTTCTTCCCGTGAGCATGCACCTTGGGCTATTCAAGATTTCGGCTTCCGCGTCATTATCGCGCCGTCTTATGCGGATATATTCTACAACAACTGCTTCAAAAATAGCATTCTGCCAATCAAGCTAACGGAAGAGCAAGTAGATGATTTGTTCGCTCGTACAGCGAAGCATGAAGGCTACAAGCTGAATGTCGATCTTGAGAACAAAACTCTCACTGATGAATACGGCTTGAAAATTCAGTTTGATTTGGATGAGCACCGTCGTCAGTTCCTGCTGCAAGGCTTGGATGACATCGGCTTAACGCTTCAACATGAAGAGAAAATCACAGCATATGAGCAAGCTCATCAAAAACGTTTGGCTTATAAATAATATGTGATCATAGTAGATGCAATCCAATGAGCTCTTGCATTGGTTGCGTCTTTTTTGTTCTAGTTGTATGAACTCAGACCTAGCTTTTGGCTAGGTTTTTTTATTCTTCTTTTTTTGCAACTTTTGGCAGTTTTCCGCGTCTAATAGATTACTAGATTGTCGATTGGACGGAGGTTTTGCTGTCGGGCATATGATTATATTGGTACAATGGACACGTTGCTGGTAGTTTTTAAAAGATAGATTTAAAGAGTATGAATTTACGACCCCAATTCCGACATTACATAGAGGTGAATGATGAAATTTCCTGCATTTTGTTTAATGCTGCTAGTTTGCATGCTGCTTCTCCCTACTTATGCGATGGGAGCCGAATCCCCCAGTGGAATTAAGCTTTATATGAATGAAAAAAAGCTGGTTTCTAACGAAGTCCAGCCCCGTATAGTAAGTGGTAATACGATTGTACCTGTAAGGATTATCGTTGAAGAAATTGGTGCCAAGGTGAGTTGGGATGAACCCACACGTAAGGTAACCATCGTCAAAGGCGATATGAACATTCAATTGGTTATTGACAGTAAAACGGCCCTGATTAAAGGCAAGAAGGAAAGTTTGGAAGTAGCGCCAATCATCGAAAAAGGCAACACGATGCTTCCACTTCGTTTCATTGGTCAACTTTTGGGTATTGAATTTAAATGGGACTCTTTAACCTCTTCCGTTCATATGTTCAAAAAAGATGATTCCGATTCCAAACCAGTCACAGGACCCATCGATGTTGTAGATGACAACAATCATGGCGAAGTAACGCCTCCAAAACCGCCGGTGCCGGGTACAGGTACAGATCCAGGAACGATTACACCCGATCCTAATGCCCATTTGTTGACTTCGATAGTGCTATCTGAGAAGGAGTTAGCCGTAGCCGCGAAAGACGGCTCTTTAGTTCCGACTATGATGAAATTATCGAACCCGAATCGCATCGTGTTTGACTTCCCTAACACAACTTTAGATCCGTCTCTCCAGAAATTACTTGTAAATAATGCGGGGGAGCTGCCATCTAAGCATCCTCTTGTTGCGAAAGTGCGCTTTTCTAACTTTGCTGATAACCCGGCTACGGTGAGAATTATTTTGGATTTGAAAGGTCCAGCTGACTATCGCGTTCAGCCTTCTAAGCTTACGAATCAATGGACAGCCGCGATAGTAGAGCATCAGTTAACCGTGGTGATTGATGCAGGGCACGGGGATAATGATCCTGGTGCATTATCCATTACTGGCAAGCATGAGAAGGATTTTACACTCGTTACAGCGAAGAAGGTAGAGAAGCTTCTTGTTCAGGACAAACGTGTAAACGTCCTTATGACTCGCTCTGATGATACGTTCATTCCATTGGATGACCGGGTTTCTTTCGGGAACGACAATCAAACAGATCTTTTCCTATCGATTCACGGGAATAGCGCCAAAGCTTCGGTATCGGGAACAGAAACGTATTATAACAGACCGGAAAGCTTAGCTTTTGCTAATGTCATCCACAAAAATGTGGTTGCCGCTGCTGGATTTCCTGATCGTAAGGTACGCCAAGCTGATTTCAGGGTCATCACGAAAACGACAATGCCGGCTGTTCTGGTCGAGGTGGGGTATTTGTCCAATAAGAACGATGAATCTGCCATGTACAAGGAAGCTTTTCAAGACAAAATAGCGGCTTCTATCGTTGCTGCCATCAAAGAATACCTGAACCTCAAATAAGAGACGAAAGCTTTAAACGTATGCTTTCGAAGTTCGTTTTGCTAGGCAAAACGCTAAGGAGTGAGTGAGATGACCAAAACAAGTCGCCTATTACATGGGGTGCTTCTTGTAAGTGCCATCACGTTGTCTGTAACCGCCTGCGGTCAGAAAGGTCAACTCGTAGGTGGAGCAACACCGCAAGCTACGATTGCGCCGACCCCTACAACGGTGGTACAAAGTCCTGCACCAACCCCAACAGCAACACCAGAACCTTTAAAGCAAAAAAAGGTCAAAGCCTATTACAGTGATCAGGACGAAATGAAACTTATAGAAAAAGAAGTCACAATCAGCTACAAACAGGACGCTGACGTGTATGCAGCCGCACTAAACGCACTCAAAAAGAGTGATGATCCTAAAGCGATTCCTTTATTTGATGATCTTACATTCACAAGCACTTCGTTTGATAAAGCTAAGGGTGAATTAAAGCTTGATCTCAAATTTGGTCCCAAAACGCAATTAGGCGCTCCGGGTGAGGAGTTATTCTTACAAGCTTTGAAGAAAACCGTGTTTCAATTTCCAGAAGTGAAGTCTTTATATGTACTGAAAAACGGCAAACAAGTGGATAGCTTAATGGGGCATCTAGAGCTTCCGTATCCAATTAAACGACCTAATTAAATGTAGTAGCAGAGGAGTCTTAATCAACGATGAGAAACAAGAAATTAGCAAGTGCAATTGTTAGCTCTTTAATTATTACAAGCCTGGCGGGGACGCCAGTTTTGGCAGCAGAGTCAGTAAATACGACATCAACAAGTAATGTAAAGCTTTCTTTCCCTGACGTGAAATCGGACTATTGGGGTATTCGACATATATCCAAACTTGCTTTGGAAGGCATTATTGAAGGTTACGAGGATGGGGCTTATCGGGCAGAGAACTCGGTTTCACAGCAAGATGTCCTTATTATGGCTACTCGTATGATGGGCTTGCAAGGCGAAGTAGACGCAATGACGACAGCAACGGTGTTTCCAGATTTCATGCTGGTTGATAACTACGCGCGTAATTATGTAGCTATTGCTCTCCAGAAAGGCTTAATCTCCAACGAGGAAGAGAAAGTTAGAAGCCAAAGTGATAAGTCCAAAGATAAATGGGGCCAGCGGAAGGCAACGAGAGAATGGGTAGCTGAAGTAGTGATTCGTGCTATCGGTAAGGCAACCACCGCACAAAGCTTATCGTCTACACCAACGGCTTTCAAAGATAATAATGACATTAGCAGCTCAACATTGGGCTTTGTTAATGCAGCTGTAGCTTTGAAGGTAGTTGATGGCTTTGAAGATGGCACGTTCCAACCTAAAGGGGCAGTCACGCGTGCTCAAATGGCAGCTTTTTTAAGTCGCTCGCAAAAGGAGCTAGCTACATTGCCTTCACGTGCTGTGAAAGGCTATATGACAAGCTTAACGAGCGGCACAATTGGCCTTATGGATAAAGACGGGAATACGAGTACATATAAACTTTCACCGAACACGGTGTTCTATGGTAATAAAAGTGATTCGGCGATAGCTGCAAAAATGCTGCAAGAAACGTTTGAAGTTTCGCTCGTTCAAGTGAATGGAACAGCCTATTATGTTGAAATCATTAGTGATGAGCTTCAGCTTGATATCCATGAGGGCAAACTGTTGAAATTGAATATGACTAACCTCAAGGCTACATTGGATGACTTTGAAAGCTATGATTTAGCGCCAGATGTCGCTGTTACTGATACGGAAGGACGAGGCCTGAGCCTAGCTTCTATCGTGAATGGTAGTACGATTCAATTGCGCAAAAGCAAGATCGTCAAATCCGATAAATATACGTCCATCATAGTTAAGCAAGTGCCCGTTAATAAAACAGTAGATGGCACGATTCAGACGATTAATAAAGATGCCATGCAAATTACGCTTCTTGACACCGTATCAGGGCAGCCTGAAACGTATGGTTTCTCAAGCAATTTGATTGCGACTTTACCAGATAACAGCCTCGTAGATATCAATTCACTTCACGTTGGAGATTCGGTAGAGTATACGGTTAAGAACAGTGAAATTGTGAAGATTGTAATTAAAAAGCAAGCGGATGTCGGTGTAAGTGTTGAGGGTACACTCAAAGATTTGAGTGATGACAAAACATATTTAACCATCACGAAGTCGGCAGGTGCGTCTTTAGCTGCCTATTTATTAGCTGACAATGTTCAGGTGCGTATTAATGGTTTAACAACAGCAAGCATTTACGATCTTGCACCTGGAGATCAACTCAAGCTGGATGTACTGAATAATAAGGTTACATTAATTACGGTAACGAATCGTTCCATTGATAATTTATATTTCGCAAAAATTGATAGCTACAATCCAACTTCGAAATACTTAACCGTGACCGATAATACTGGTAATCCGCATGTTTATAAAATGACTGATACTGTTTCTATTTCCTATGCCGGAACAACACTTCCGTTTTCGAGTTTCAACAGTACCTTCACAGCAGGTAAGTATGTTGATTTATTAGTTTCGAAAAATGCTGTAACGCAAATTAAAATGTCCTCCCAACTGGATGGCGCATTAACGCAATTAAATTTACAAACGAATGATATAACATTGAAAACGGACAGCGGTCAAAGCTTGACGTTCAAGCTTAACTACGCTCCACAGGTTGAGCTTGCAAATAAGCCTAACAGCACACTGTCAGATCTAAAAGTTGGAGATAATATTAGTCTATTACTAAGCTTCGATCAGGGGATTGTCACGAAAATTGTAACGAGTAAAACGGCACTCTATAAAACAATTTTATCTAATGTGAACAGCAAGCAAATTACTGTAACGGATCAGTCGAACACTTCGTATGTCATTTCCCTGGATGGTGTTCCAATCGTCAAAGCGGATCAAAGTGTAGGTTCTATTTCAGACTTTGCTATTGATGATTATGTGAAGCTGACGTTCAAAGGTCTGGCTGTTGTAAAAGCAGAGCTGATCAGTCCTGTGCGAGGTAAGGTTACAGCGGTGAATGCGGCTAGCTCGAGCTTAACCGTTCAAGATTTCTCAGGAAAAAGTCAAGTGATTAACGCAGGCAGCAATTATGACGTTAAACTTAATGGAGGCGTAGCATGGAGTTTCACTTCCATCAAAGTGGGCGATCGTGTACAAGTGATGAAAGACGCCAATGACAAACTTCTTATTCAAGTAGCTGTAGGATCTAAACGGGAAGTGGATAATTATAATAACGTCGTGAACCAATTTTACTTCAAAGCTACAAGCTCCGGAGAAAAAACCGCTTATAGTATTTTCCCAAGAGCCTATTTCCATAAAGGAACTGATGTTGTGTCGGCATCATCCTTTACTGCTGGAGATCAAGTAACTCTTTATGTGTTAGACGATAAAATTGTTGAGATTGAGAAATAAATTTGAACGAAAATTAAGTTCATCCGTCTGTATATTAGGAGCTTGACTTCTAAGGCAGGCGGTTTTTTTTCTAATTAAAAAAATAAATATGGCAATTATTTAGAAAATGTTCGCATTTTGACGCTTTCAAGCATTGATTCTAACGCTACAATTCGCTACACTGGAGATTATTACGACCCTAAGGAAGTAAAGACATGACACAGAAGTTAGTAAGGCATATTTTGGATACAATCGGTGAGCTCTTTCCGGATGCACATTGCGAGCTGCGCCACAGTAATCCGTTTGAATTAACGATTGCTGTATTATTATCGGCTCAATGCACCGATGAAACCGTGAATAAGGTGACATTGGATTTATTTCAGAAATATAAGCGTCCTGAAGATTACTTGGCCGTTCCACTTACGGAACTGGAGCAAGACATTCGACGGATCGGATTATTTCGAAATAAGGCAAGCAATATTCAAAAGTTGTGTCAATTGCTGCTGGACAAGTTTGAAGGCGAAATTCCAGAGAAGCACGAACACTTGGTCGAACTGCCCGGCGTAGGCCGCAAAACGGCAAATGTCGTCGTATCGAACGCTTTTGGGGTACCTGCTATTGCGGTAGACACCCATGTTGAGCGAGTCTCCAAAAGACTAGGATTAGTTGGCTGGGACGATTCGGTACTTGAAGTTGAAAAGAAGCTGATGAAGAAGGTTCCACGTGAAGAGTGGACACAAACGCATCATCGCCTTATATTCTTCGGTCGGTATCATTGCAAAGCTCAGAACCCGCAGTGTACGATATGTCCATTGCTGGACAATTGTCGTGAGGGCAAGAAACGTATGAAACCAAGTGCAACTAGGAAAACTATTACAAACAAATGATATGCAGACAAAGGATGGGATTTGAAATGAAATGCATCGCCGTATACACCAATAGCTTTGAACTGTTCTCCGATATTTATGAGCAAGTAATTAACACGCCCCTAGCCGATAATGAGGAAAAAGTCATTGAAGGTGTAACAGTCAGTGAATCCGGTGAAGTTCCTCAGAATTACATAGACAAGATGAAAACGAAATCCGAGGTCGTGGTTATGAAAGTAAAAGACTCCGACATTACGATTTTGCAGCATCGCGATGTCTTTGAGATTTTCTTGCCGGAAAAAGAAAATGCAGTAATGTCCTAAAACCTAAATCTCCCTTTGGGAGATTTTTTTCTGTAGATAAGAAAGTATAAGTTTTATACTTTTGCTTCGCATCTACCTTGACAAACGCTCTCGTCCTGAAGGACGACGGAGTCGTTTATCCTTGGTTATGTTTGGATAGAAGAACGGATCATAAGGAGCGGAATGGACGAATGACGCAAATGGTGGATATAAGCATCTCGGTCATGCCGGATGCGATCAGAAACATGCAGGTTAATCTGCAAGCAAAAGGGGATTACGACAACGCAAGCAAGCTAGGTCAGCTGCTTGATAAAATAGACGCTGGACGAATGAATATAGCGTTCTGCGGTCATTTCTCAGCGGGGAAATCGACCCTGATTAATCAGCTTTGTGGGCACGCCTTGCTTCCTTCTAGCCCGATTCCAACAAGTGCAAACATCGTGAGTATTCGTAATGGATCACCGGGTGCTCATGTTACGCATCGCATGAAGGATGGTACAGCAAATAATCTGGGAAAACCGAAAACGATTGCGCTCGAAGAATTAGAAGCGTATTGCGTCAACGGTACCGATATTGAAACGGTAGAAATTACGTATCCGATTCCATTTCTGGGCAGTCAAACGGCACTGCTTGATACTCCTGGGATTGATTCTACGGATGACGCTCATCATCAATCTACGGAGTCCGCTTTACATCTTGCCGATGTAGTTTTCTATGTCATGGATTACAACCATGTTCAATCCGAAGTCAATCTCGCGTTTACGAAGAAGATGAAGGAGTGGGGTAAGCCGCTCTACTTGGTTGTAAATATGATTGATAAGCACAAAGAATGGGAGCTGCCTTTTGCACAGTATCAGGAGGGGACGAAGCAAGCTTTCTTGAGTTGGGGCATCGAGCCGGATGATTTGCTGTTCGTGACCATGAAGGAGCCGAGCCATCCGCATAATGAGTATGCGAAGCTGCAATGGCTCCTAAGTCGTTTGATTGAGCGCGGTGATGATCTGCGAAGCTTCAGCATCGACGCATCCGCGCGTTATCTTGCAGCAGAGCACGGCAAGTGGTTGGCTGATCAGCATGAGCCGCAGAAAGCGGAGCTTATGGAGCAAATCAGCCAGGAAGGTGACGTGCAGGAGGTTCAGGCGCAAGCTGCTGCGAAGCAGGAAGAGCTTGCGGCAGTGAAGGGACGGCCCGAAGCGTTAACGGCAGCCCTCCGTAAGGAAGTTGGCATGATTATCGAGAATGCCAATATAACACCAGCTTTGACCAGGGATCAGGCTCATGCGTATTTGGAGAGCCGAAAGCCCGGGTTCAAGGTAGGCTTTTTCTCGCGAGCTGCGCAAACAGCTCTGGAGACGGAGAAACGCTTAGGTGCGTTTCAGGCGGATTTGGCTGAGCAGGTAGAAGCGCAGCTGGATTGGCATCTGAGGGATGCTTTGAAAAAGGCTGCTCAGGAGTATGGGCAGCATAATCCTGCTCTTACAGCGCAAATCGAAGCACTGAAGTTTGACGTAACGACAGAGTGGCTTGCAGCACAAGTGAATGCTGGCGCAACCTTCGGTGGTGAATATACGCTCAACTACATGAAGCAGGTGTCCTCTGATATTAAACAGCAGTACCGCAAACAGGCGTTTGCGGTGATTGATCTGATCGCGGCTGCAGTCCGCGAAGGGTCTGTGCAAGCGGCTGATGCGCTTGCCGCAGAGCTTGAGGCGCTGGGCGTCCGCCTCAGCGCATGTCGAGAACTGCAGCGCCTCGAGGAAGCCGAGGCGGAGGCAGAGGCCCAGCTGCTGCGCATGGCCAGCTGGCCTAGACCGTCTGCGCCGGCGCTGCCGGCTGCGCAGCAGTACAAGGCCATGGAGGAGACGGCAGCCAGCCCGCTGAGCGGGGGACTACACGTGACCTCCATGGGCACGATCCTGCAGGCCGCTGCCACGGCATCGGCGGCCGCAGGCACTACAGCTGCCCCTGCGGAGGCAGCGTCAGCGCCTACCGCGTTCACCTCGGGTGAACACGGTAAGCGCATGGAGCGCAAGGCCGCCGATTTGCAGGCGGCCTCAAGCCTCATCGAGGGCCTGCCGTCGATGAGGTCAATCGCGCGCTCCATGCGCGAGAAATCGGAACGTCTGCGGCAGCGGACGTTCACGATCGCCCTGTTCGGCGCCTTCAGCGCCGGCAAATCCTCTTTCGCCAATGCATTGATTGGGGAAAGAGTGCTGCCGGTCTCGCCGAACCCAACGACGGCGGCGATCAACAAGATCATGCCGCCGCAGGAAGGTTGGCCGCATGGCACAGCCAAGGTCAAGATGAAAAAGACGGACGCGATTCTGCAGGACGTTCTCTATTCTTTGGACATACTCGGCGTGCAGGCGACTGACATGCTATCTGCCCTCAAACGCATAAGCGCACTTTCTCCAGCGGACGTTACGGCCAAAGGAAAGCCGCACTATTCCTTCCTGAAGGCAGTGGAGAAAGGTTGGGCCCTCGCCCAAGATCATTTAGGCACTGAACTGAAAATCACCAAAGACGAGTTCCCAAGCTATGTTGCAGACGAATCTAAGTCCTGTTTTGTTGAATTTATCGAATTATACTATTCCAATCCATTGACGGAACAAGGCATTATTTTCGTTGATACGCCAGGGGCCGATTCCATTAATGCCCGCCATACTGGGGTAGCTTTTAACTATATTAAAAATGCGGATGCAATTCTTTTCGTTACTTATTACAATCACGCTTTCTCGCAGGCAGACCGTGAATTTCTTTTACAGCTCGGTCGGGTTAAGGATAGCTTTGAGATGGATAAAATGTTTTTCATCGTCAATGCAGCTGATCTTGCCGCTAGCTCAGAAGAATTAAATGGCGTAATTAAACATGTGGAAACGAATTTGCTGCAGCACGGCATACGAAATCCGCGTATTTATCCAATATCCAGTTATTTGGCCGCAGAGGGTAAAATAACAGGGAACGAAGCATTGATTACCCAATCTGGCATTCAGCCATTTGAGCAAGAATTCGTGAAGTTTACGTTCAATGAGCTTAGCGATGTTGCTATCCATGCAGCTAATTTGGAGCTGAATCGCGCGATTGCTACCATGCAGCAATGGCTGGAGCGTGCGCAGTCTGGGGAGGAAGAACGGAAGCTTCAGTTAACCAAGCTTAGACAAGCGGAGCTTGCTGGTACAGAGCTTCTGGAAAATACCCTATATGACGCGGAGCTCAAAGAATTAAAGAAAGAAATTCAGGAGCTTTTGTACTACGTCAAGCAGCGCACGATGTACCGCTTCGGTGAATTATACAATTATGCCTTTAATCCTTCGACCTTCAGGGATGATGCCAGAGATCCGAAGCAAGCTCTGCAATCCGCATGGGGTGAGCTGCTGCGAATGATTGGCTACGATTTATCCCAAGAGGTATTGGCAACAACGCTCCGGGTCGAAAATCGCATGAATCTGATAAGCAGCAACCGTGTAAAGCGCTGGGAAGAGCAGCTTGGTGAGTTGATGGAAGGATTCGAAAGTGGAACGTATGAATCAAGTAAGTTCGTAACACCTGAAATTACGTCTAAACTGGAAGTTCCAGATGTAAGCTTGAAGCTGCTCCATAGTCATTTCAAAAATGCGAAGCAATTTTTCGAAGGCGATGGAAAAAGCAAGCTCAGAACAGATTTAGAAAATCGGATGAACACGCCAGTGGCAGAATTTATTGAACAGCAAACAATGGAGCTTGAACAAGCTTATGCGGATCAGTTGGAAAACTGGCTTGCAACTCAGAAAAATCTCATGCTGCAACAGCTGAATGAACATGCAGAAGGGCTTCGTGATGCTCTTGAAATGAAGATCGATTTGAACGAACTTATATCCAAACAGCATCAATTAAAGGCTTTTGTTTAATGATTAAACAAAAGGGTTGGTCGGGTTCTATTGAACTTGGCCAACCCTTTATTGCGTATTGCCATGTAAGGGCTTACATTGAAGGGTATCGGGATGATTTTAAAGAATAGGGGGGATTCCTGCAAGTTTTTGTGAAGTTATGGGCATTTAAGCGTTTAAATCCTCGTATCCTCTGATTGCTCGCTAATAGGGATGGTGTTAAGATTCATTAGGTATTAAAACGCTTTCTAAGCTTTTCCAATTTATCCTTCTTGAGGAGGGGGCCCCACAGTGGAAGTGTTCAGGCAACTGAAACCGTATTTTTGGCCAGAGAAAAAATTATTTTTTGGAGCAATTGCATGTTTAGCGGTGGCAACCGCGCTTGGTCTCGTTTATCCGAATTTACTTCGGTATTTAATCGACGACGTGATCACAAAGAAACAATTTGAACTCGTTCCCAGGTTAGCGCTTGTAGTCGTAATCGTCGTTTCAATGAAAGGGATGTTTCAATTTCTTCATGGCTTATGCGGAGGTCGTTTAGGTAACCGAGTCGCGTATCATTTACGTAATGCGCTGTACAAGAAGCTTCAGTACTTATCTTTTCAATACTATGATCAGGCAAGAACTGGGGACTTAATGTCTAGATTGACTGCTGATTTGGAGGCCATTCGACAGTTTATCGGCTTCGGCTTTGCTCAGCTCCTAAACGTGATGTTGATGCTCGTTTTCGGCATGGGGATGATGTTTTCGATTAACTGGAAACTAGCTTTACTTACGATGATTACAATGCCTTTTCTGGCATTTACGGCAATTCGGTTTGAAGGTAAAATTCATCCGGCATTCCGGATGGTACGTCAATCTCTCAGTACGATGACTACTGCGGTACAAGAGAACATTACAGGCGTTCGAACGGTGAAATCGTTTGCCCGCGAACCTCATGAAGTAACGAAGTTTTCAGCACGTAATGAGGATTATAAGGCAATGAATATCGAAACCTCAGGGATCTGGGCGAAGTATTTTCCAATCATGGAAATTTTGGCGAATTTAAGTGTCGTCACTTTGCTCGGAGTTGGTGGGTACATGGTGATCGAGAATACCATTACATTAGGTGAACTCGTTGCTTGCTTCAGTCTCATCTGGTACATCATTGGACCGATGTGGGGTCTAGGATTTCACATTAATAACTTCACACAAACTAAAGCTTCGGGCGAGAAAATTTTGGAAGTTTTGAATCACTACATGCACGTGAAAGATCAACAAGAAGCGATTGCTTTGAAGAGTGAACATGTAAAAGGTCATGTATGTTTTGATCATGTTACATTTTCATATCCGGAAAAGCAGCCTGCACTTTATGATTTCTCAGTTGATGCTCCTCCTGGTTCTGTTATAGGTCTCCTAGGCAGCACAGGCTCGGGTAAAACAACAGTAATTTCATTGCTAATGAGGGCTTATAACGTTAAAGAAGGCAAGGTTATGTTAGATGGTCAAGATATTCGCTCTTTACAAGTTGAAAGCTATCGCAATCAGATTGCTACTGTTTTCCAAGAAACATTCTTGTTTTCATCAACAATACGCAACAATATTTCCTATGGACGTAAAGATGTGACGATGGATGACATTATTCGAGCAGCTAAGCTGTCCAAAGCGCATGATTTCATTATGGAGCTTCCGGAAGGGTATGACACGGTTGTTGGCGAGCGCGGTCTAGGCTTGTCTGGTGGTCAAAAGCAGCGGATTGCCATCGCTCGGGCGCTTATCAAGGATCCTAAAATTCTCGTTCTAGACGACGCGACAAGCGCGGTTGATATGGAAACGGAACATGAGATTCAAGCAGGCTTCGGCGAGGTTATGAAAGGGCGTACAACATTCATTATTGCTCACCGGATTTCTTCTTTGAAGCATGCCGATGAAATTATTGTTCTGGATAAAGGACGAATTGTACAAAGAGGCACACATCAGGATCTGCTGCAGCAAGAAGGTCTTTACCGTCAAACCTATGACATTCAGTATGCGGATGGTCCTCAGAAATTGGCTGCAAGCAGCCAGGCTGCGGCAACAAAGGATACGGATGTGGATGCGTTAAACCATTCTCCATTGCAAGAAAGAAGGTTAGCACATTGAGTACTAATTCGACGCAAGCCGAGGCATCTGCCAAAAAAGAAGATTCCCAAGCGGGGCAACGATTCGTATATCAAGATGATGAACTGATTGAAAAGCCTTTTGATTGGGGTCAGTTAAAACGTTTATTTAGTTATATGAAGCCTTATAAGAAACAGATGCTGCCTATTATCATTATTATGATGTTGGTAGGAGCAATCACCAAGTTGACTATTCCACTGCTTATTCGTGAAGCCATTGATAATTCCATCATTCCTAAGGATAAGAATCTACTTTTCCTAATCGTTGGGATCATGCTTTCGGTATATGTCATTCAATGGCTAGCCAATACATTCCGTATTAAATATACGAATATGATTGGTCAGCGCGTCATCTACGATCTGCGTCATGATTTATTCAGTCATATTCAGAAGCTGTCGTTTCGTTTCTTCGACACCCGCCCGGCAGGCTCTGTGCTCGTTCGAGTAACAAACTATGTGAATTCTTTACAAGATTTGTTTACGAACGGTGTTGTTAACTTATTAATTGATGTTGTGCAGCTCTGCGGCATTATTATTATTTTGTTGACGTTTAATTTCAAATTAGGCGCGTCGATCATTGTGACGGTCCCGATTATGTTCCTCATATCGACTCAGCTGCGGAAAAAGATTCGTCGTGCTTGGCAGGATGTGACGATGAAGCAATCCCGTCTGAATGCTCATTTAAATGAATGCATACAAGGCATCAAAGTTACACAAGCCTATACGCAAGAAAAAGAAAATATTCAATTTTTCACGAAAATGAATATGGTCAATCGGTTGTCTTGGAACCGAGCATCGATGCTCAATCAATCGTTTGGTCCTCTCATTGAAATTACGGGAGCCGTTGGCTATTGCATTCTGTTCTGGCTAGGCGCTCATTTAATTCAAACGGAAGAAATATCAGTCGGTTTGTTGGTTGCATTCGCTACTTACATAGGCTATTTCTGGGAACCAATTACTCGGTTAGGACAAATGTATTCCCAGCTGCTCATTGCAATGGCTTCAGCGGAGCGGATCTTCGAGTTTATTGATGAGGAGCCTACTGTAGCTGAAATCGAGGGTGCTAAAGATTTATCAAGTATCCAAGGGAATGTGAAGTTTGAGAATCTCGTATTTGAGTATGAGCCTGGCAGACCTGCACTAAAGGGCATTAATCTGGATGTACAGGCTGGTCAATCCATCGCTCTGGTTGGTCATACAGGTTCGGGTAAAAGTACGATTATGAATTTATTATGCCGATTCTATGATCCAAATGAAGGAAAAATACTAATCGATGGCCAAGATATTCGTCATGTAACCATCCAAAGCTTACGTTCTCAGATCGGCGTCGTGCTTCAAGATACGTTTATTTTCTCTGGCACGATTCGGGATAATATCCGCTTTGGTCGTCTAGATGCTACGAATGAAGAGATTGAGCTTGTAGCTAAGGCTGTTCATGCACACGATTTTATCATGAGTTTGCCAGGTGGCTATGATACAGAGGTTCAAGAGCGCGGTAACGTACTCTCGATGGGTCAGCGTCAGTTGATTTCCTTCGCCCGCGCACTGCTTGCGAATCCTCGTGTACTCATCCTGGATGAAGCAACAGCTAGTATTGATACGGATACTGAGCTCAAAATTCAGGAAGCACTGAAAACGCTGCTTGCTGGTCGAACCTCCTTCATCGTCGCGCACCGACTTTCCACCATTCGGAACGCTGATAAAATCGTAGTCCTAGATCATGGGCGTATGATGGAGATCGGTAATCATGATGAGCTTATGAAGGAACAAAAGATTTATTTTGGACTTATTCAAGCCCAATATAAATTTTTGCAGGATGCGGTTTAACGTTCTGAGAAAAAGCTGTTTAACTGCTGAGGCGGTTAAACGGCTTTTTTCGGTGAATAGAGGGAGTTTAGAGCACGGAAGTGAGTTGATTGGGTTGATGGGAAATGGCTTCTCAGCCTACATTTTTCGCAACGATTTTCCCTTACAATAGGCTCGGAACCGAGCCTATTGTAAGTATCGACAAGTGAGAGCTCGGTTTACGAACTTATCTCATAAAATAAGAATTTATATGTTTTGGGTGACAGAGAGGCAACCCTTTAATACAGGTGAGATAAGGCTTGATATCCGCGCTGCGTGCAACTTGTAACGATGTTTTACATCGTTGCAGATGTCTCAGACGTGGCTGTCTCGCGCTGCAACGATGATTCTCATCGTTGCAGATGAAAAAAGCGCTGACATCCGCGCTGCGTGCAACTTGTAACGATGTTTTACATCGTTGCAGATGTCTCAGACGTGGCTGTCTCGCGCTGTAACGATGATTCTCATCGTTGCAGATGAAAAAAGCGCTGACATCCGCGCTGCGTGGTACTTGTAATGATGTTTTACATCGTTACAGATGTCTCAGTCGTGGCTGTCTCGCGCTGTAACGATGATTCTCATCGTTACAGATGAAAAAAGCGCTGACATCCGCTCTGCGTGTGGCTTGTATCGATGTTTTACATTGTTACAGATGTCCAAGTAGATGGGAGGGGCTGTTAATCGAAGGACCTGGCTAATGGCCAGGGTTTTTTTCTTAATATCATCACCAAGCGAAAGCTCGGAAAACGGCGCTCTGTCTACCATATACTAGCCTACTCCACGATTTCAGAGTAAAATAGGCCATCACAGCAGCCTATACGCTGTTGAACTACCAAGAGACATCCTAAACAATCGTCTCAAACTGCTGCCGCCCTCCCAAAGCCGCATTTTGTTATAATACAGCCAGCTTCCTTGAAAGCAGCATCCATTTTCAAAATAAATGAAACGGGTAACTCACGTCCCTTATGGGTCCGTACCGTATTGTAATGTTTGCAAATTTATTCAAGAAGCTATACTCTTAGAGTGAATTATGCCATTTATTCGCAGGAGGGGACTTCCTTGAGATCATCTCGTTTTATGTGGGGTGCAATTGGCCTTACAGCTTCGATATCTACGATTGTTTTCGCAGTAGGCTTTGCTTACGCGGCGAATCAAATATGGTTTCCCAAAGCATCCGGAGACCTCAGTCTTGTAACGACTGCGCCTAAGAAAGAAACAATGATTGAGAGTAAAAGTAAGCTTCAGATTGTTGCGCTTGGTGATTCATTAACTGCAGGAACAGGTGATAACACTGGCAAAGGATACGTTGGACGTGTCCGCGAAAAGCTGGAGAAGGAAAGCGGTAAGCCGGTATTCGTGCTTAATAATCTGGCGATTCCAGGCTATAAGAGTGACCAACTTCTCTCTGATTTATCGCTGAAAAAGACGCAGGACGCACTCGCTCAGGCCGATATCATTTTACTCACGATTGGTGGCAATGATATTTTTGCCGGTGGGGACGGGCTTTTTAAAGGAGAAAATCAGACGGAATTTAACCCAGAGGGTGCGCTGAAACGCGTAGAACCTGCGCTGGCCAAAATGGATAAGGTTATTCAAGCAATTAATAAGGCCAATCCGAATGCAACTGTGTTGTATGTTGGCTTATATCATCCTTTTCTAGATTTAGATCCCAAAAAAGAAGGTTCGCTTATTGTACAGCGATGGAATAACAGTGTCTTTGAGATGATGAATCGTTATCCTCGAATGGCCATTGTCCCAACCTATGATTTGTTTGAACAAAATTTGATCAAATATTTGTCTTCAGCCGATCATTTTCATCCTAACGGGGACGGCTATGAGCGCATTGCCGATCGGATTGTACAAATTCTGAAGTAGGGGAGGCCAAGCAGATGGCTGTAGCAGCAGTTCCAACAACGGTTTTATCTGTGAAAAATTTAAAAAAACGAATTAAAAATAAAGAGATTATTAAAGGGATTTCATTTGATGTATACGCGGGTGAGATCTTTGGTTTCTTAGGACCAAATGGATCGGGCAAAACAACGACGATTCGCATGCTCGTTGACTTAATACGTCCGACTGAAGGGTCTATTCAGATTTGTGGGCACGATGTTCACAAGGAGCATAATCAAGCGATGCGCCATGTTGGTTGTATCGTCGAGAATCCCGAGTTATATTCCTATTTGACTGGTTGGGAAAATCTCGAGCATTTTGCAAGAATGCTGCCGAATGTCGATGAGAAACGAATCCAAGAGGTTGTTGAGATCGTCTCCATGGATCAACGTATTCACGATAAGGTACGTACTTATTCCCTTGGTATGCGTCAACGACTTGGTATTGCACAAGCACTGCTTGGGCGGCCTAGTTTATTGATATTGGACGAACCGACGAACGGTCTCGATCCACAAGGGATTAAGGAAATGAGGGAGTTCATTCAGCGTTTGGCCGCGGGTGGACTTAGCTTGTTCGTGTCCAGTCACTTGCTTAGCGAGATTCAGCAAATGTGCCATCGTGTAGCCATCATAAGTCATGGTGAAGTCATACAAGTGGGAGCCGTTGATGATTTGGTCGCTCAAGGCGGCAAAGTCGTGTGGTCCGTGTCTCCGGCCGACAAGGCCGAGGGGCTTTTAGAGGCGTCACCACTCGTGCATGCCATTGAGGAAGTTTCTCAAGAAAGTCCAATAGGCTTACCCCTGGCGGTGAAACAAATTGTTACACAAATGGATAAGGAAAACGTCCCGCAGGTAAGTCAGCATTTGATGGAAGCAGGAATTAGCCTCTTTGCTGTAGAAATCAAAAATCCAACACTGGAAGATTTGTTCTTGAGCCTAACCGAGGGTGAAAGAATTGAGTAGGGGAAGGTGAAAGAATTGCTTAGTTTATATGCCCTTGTTAAGAATGAATGTATTAAAATGATTAAGAAAAAACGCTTTTATGTTATCCTACTTATACTTCTTGCATTAATCCCTATGTTCACTTATGCTCAAATGCGAGTTGCTCAAAATACACAAAAGCAGTTTGGTACGACAGACTGGAAGGCGGACCAACGGCAAAAAATTGCCGACTGGGAAAAGCGTTTAAGCTCGGCTCGAACGCCGGATGAGTGGAAACAACAGCTTAGAGTTCAAATTCAAATCGCTAACTATTATCTTGAAAAGGATGTAGATCCGAGTACACCGAATGCGGTTACTTTTACACGCGAGTTTGTGAAAAATGCTGTTGGTTTATTCATTCCGCTCATTATTATGGTCATTTCCGCTGACATCGTATCATCTGAGCATTCTACGGGGACTATTAAATTATTGTTGACAAGACCGGTCCGGCGATGGAAAATCCTATTGAGTAAATTAATTACGGTTGTCTTCTTTACTTCGCTAACCGTATTGTCCACTGGTGTCTTATGTTATTTGATTTCCGGTGTTGTTTTCGGCTATAACGGATGGACAATGCCTGTATTTACAGGTATTAAGCTGACAGGCACGGAAGTGGATTTCAGTCTAGTACGAGCAGTTGATCAATGGTTCTTTCTTATCATGGAGTTTGGATTGGTTTGGTTCTCAGCATTAGTCGTGGCACTCATGTCACTAATGCTATCCGTGCTTATTCGTTCCACAGCAGCAGGTATGGGGGTCATGCTTGCCGTATTAATATCAGGAACCATTCTTTCGAACATGGTGTCATCTTGGGAAACTGCGAAATATTTGTTTATGGTCAATTTGGACTTAACTAAGTATTTAACAGGAGGCCTTCCGCCAATTAAAGGGATGGACTTGACCTTTTCACTTAGCGTTTTGAGTGTGTGGGCGATCGCTTCACTCATTGTTTCATTTACGGTATTTTCACGAAAAGATGTTTTGAATTAACGGTTAACTTAGATAAAGGAGGGCTTCAATGTCCGAGCAGCTAGAATTTGCGAAAGGAATAGCCCCAACATCGAATTATGAGGCTGATGATATACAAGTCCTGGAAGGTCTTGTAGCGGTTCGTAAAAGACCAGGGATGTATATTGGTAGTACAAGCGCATCGGGTCTACATCATCTGATCTGGGAGATCGTGGACAATGCGGTTGACGAGCATCTTGCCAAACATTGTTCCA
Source organism: Paenibacillus sp. JT22N1 (assembly GCF_059692155.1). Taxonomy (NCBI): domain Bacteria; kingdom Bacillati; phylum Bacillota; class Bacilli; order Caryophanales; family Paenibacillaceae; genus Paenibacillus; species Paenibacillus sp. JT22N1. The sequence continues at coordinate 163,327 of NZ_JCAUAW010000006.1, read as the reverse complement.
AGATTAATGTGACGATACATAAAGATCAGTCCATTACGGTTCAGGATAATGGTAGGGGGATTCCAACCGGTATGCATAAGACCGGTGTACCCACTCCACAAGTTGTATTTACGATCTTACATGCCGGCGGGAAATTTGGTGGAACAGGCTATAAGAAGTCTGGCGGACTTCATGGTGTTGGCGCATCGGTAACAAATGCTCTGTCCGAATGGCTGGAAGTAGAAATTTACCGAGATAGCAAGGTGCACAAAATGCGCTTTGAATATTGGGTCGACGATGCAGGAATCGAGCATGTTGGTGAACCGGTTACCGGACTTGAAGTCGTAGGAAATACCAATCGCACAGGAACGAAAGTAACTTTCAAGCCTGATAAACGCGTATTTCAAGGCGGAACAACCATAAATTACGATACTTTAGCTGAACGTCTGCAAGAAATTGCTTTCCTCAACTCAGGACTTCTCGTAAACTTGAAAGACGAACGGTCGGATAAGCTAGACACTTTTCAATATGAGGGTGGCGCAAGTCAATTTGTTGAATTCCTGAATGAGGAGAAAACAGTTCTTCATCCTGTGATTCACTTTGCTTCAGAAAAGGATGAAATCGAAGTAGAGGTGGCCCTGCAATACAATGATGGCTACACGGAAACGATCGCTTCCTTCGTAAACTCAATCCCTACTCGTGGCGGCGGTACCCATGAGACTGGGTTTAAGACAGCTTATACTCGCGTCATGAATGAATATGCCCGTAAAGGGGGCATTATCAAAGAAAAAGAAAAAAATCTTGATGGTACCGACCTTCGTGAAGGAATGATGGTTGTTATCAATATCAAGATGGGCGATGTTGAATTCGTTGGTCAAACGAAAGATCAGCTTGGAAGCGCTAATGCAAGAAGTGCAGTGGATGCGGTTGTTTCTGATAAAATGACTGTTTTCTTGGAGGAAAATCCACAAATCGCGCAAATGATGCTGAAGAAGGCTGTACAAGCTTCCAAAGCACGGGAAGCAGCTCGTAAAGCGCGGGAAGAAATTCGCAGCGGTAAAAAAGGGAAGAGTGAGAGCTCAAACCTGAATGGTAAGCTAACCCCTGCACAATCGAAGGATTTGCAGCGCAATGAGCTGTTCATTGTTGAAGGAGATTCCGCCGGTGGTTCAGCTAAGCAAGGACGTGATTCCAAGCACCAGGCGATATTGCCGCTCAAAGGAAAACCGATGAATCCCGAGAAATCCAAGCTTCTCGATATTATGAAAAATGATGAATACAAAGCGATCATCGCCGCCATTGGGGCTGGAGTTGGCTCTGAATTCGAAGCAGAAGAAATGAATTACGGTAAAATTATTATTATGACAGATGCAGATACGGATGGTGCTCACATTCAGGTCCTGCTTTTGACCTTCTTTTACCGCTATATGAAGCCATTGATCGATCAGGGTAAAGTGTTCATCGCACAACCGCCACTTTATAAAGTGACAAGAAAAGGCAAGAATGGTGGATATAAGTACGCCTGGACTGACGATCAACTACAGGTTGTTGTCAAAGAACTTGGTAAGAATACCGAGCTGCAGCGTTATAAAGGTCTTGGTGAGATGAATCCGGAACAGCTGTGGGAAACGACGATGAATCCGGAAAGCCGTACCTTGCTGCAGGTACAGATTGAAGATCCTGCTAAAGCGGAACGACGAGTAACAACACTAATGGGCGATAAGGTAGATCCACGCAAACGGTGGATTATCGAGAACGTCGATTTTACCGAATATGTAGAGTAGACCAAAAAGAGTGGTGACTGAAAGTTGAACATATTAGAAGAGTTTTTACCTGCCTTTCTGGAGGAGATCGTTGGCGATCGTTTCGGGCGTTATTCTAAATATATTATTCAGGATCGCGCGATTCCAGATGTAAGGGATGGTTTGAAGCCAGTACAACGACGTGTATTGTACGCAATGTACGACTCTGGCAATACCCCTGATAAGCCTTATCGCAAATCGGCCAAAACCGTCGGTGATGTAATGGGGAATTACCATCCGCACGGAGATGCCTCCATTTATGATGGTATGGTTCGTATGGCGCAGCCGTGGAAGATGGGCCACACACTCGTGGATGGCCATGGTAACTGGGGATCACTGGATGATGATCCGCCGGCAGCAATGCGTTACACAGAGGCTAGACTTTCTGAGATCGCGATGGAACTTCTGCGTGATATTGAGAAACGTACAGTCATGTTCAAGGATAATTTCGATAATTCCACGAAGGAGCCCGTTGTGCTCCCTGCACGGTATCCGAACTTACTCGTGAATGGTGTCAGCGGGATTTCAGCTGGGTTCGCAACAGAAATTCCACCGCATAATTTACGTGAAATCATTGATGCCTGCACAGCCATGATTGACAAGCCTGAGATCACAGTCGAAGAGTTGATGACGATCGTCAAAGGACCGGATTTTCCGACTTCCGGCATTATCATGGGTGAAGAAGGCATTCGCGAAGCTTATCGCACGGGAAAAGGCCGTATTTACGTACGTTCCAAAACAGCGATAGAAGATATGCGCGGCGGCAGACAACAAATTGTAATCACGGAGATCCCTTATCAAGTTGTCAAATCTCGTCTGGTTACAGCCATGGAGAATATTCGGCTTGAGAAGAAAATCGAAGGAATTGCCGAAGTACGCGATGAAAGCGGTCGTAATGGGTTGCGAATTGTCGTAGAACTTAAGAAAGAAGCCGATGCTAAGGGGATTTTGGCTTACTTACTGAAGAAGACGGACTTGCAAGTAACCTACAATTTCAATATGGTTGCGATTGTGAATAAAGCGCCACGTCAATTGGGTATTCGTGAAATTCTTGAAGCTTACATTGGGCATCAGAAGGAAGTTGTTACGTTCCGTTCCCAATATGAACTCGAGAAAGCCGAAGACCGCGCACATGTGTTAGAGGGACTTGTCAAAGCCCTTAACATCCTGGACGAAGTCATCGCAACGATTAAAGCTTCTAAGAATCGGCAAGATGCGCAAAACAACCTTGTTGAGAAGTTTGGATTCTCAGAGCGTCAAGCAGATGCTATTCTTGTTTTGCAATTATACCGATTAACGAATTTAGAAATCACAACGCTTGAAAAAGAGTTGAAAGATGTAGAGAAAACGATTGCTTATTTACGTGGAATTCTTGGCAGCTTGAAGAAGCTGTTAGGTGTAATTAAAGATGAAATGGGCGAAATCCGTAAGAAGTATGGCATCGACCGCCGCTCGGATATCCAAGGTGAAGTAGAGGAACTGAAGGTTAATCTTGAGGTACTCGTGAACGCGGAAGACGTCCTTGTTACGTTGTCCAATGAAGGTTACTTGAAACGGACGAGCAAGCTTTCGTTCACACGATCAGGTGGAGAGTTAGAGAATACAGGACTTAAGGATGGCGATTACTTGCGCTTCCTGCTCGACGTGAATACGATCGAAAGCTTGTTGATCTTCACGAAGAAGGGGCAATATTACTTATTGCCTGTCCATCAAGTGCCGGAGTATAAGTGGAAAGAGAACGGAACCGCGATTGTGAATGTCATTCCTATTGCCAAGGAAGATCGCATTGTAAACGTTATTCCGGTGAAGGGCTTTGAGGATCCGACTAAGTCGCTTGTGTTCGTCACACGCAAAGGACAAGTGAAGCGTACAGAGCTGAAGGAATATATGACGAACCGGTCAAACGGAATCGTTGCTTGTAAGCTCGGTGAGAATGACGAAGTCCTTCATGTACACCTAAGTGACAATACAAAAGAAATATTGCTTGTTACGAAGCAGGGCATGAGCATCCGTTTCCGTGAGGAGGAAGTGAACCCGATGGGCCGTGGGGCCGCGGGTGTGCGCGGCATCCAGCTCAAGGAAGACGATGAAGTCGTCTCGGCCGAGTGGATTTATGGGGATGAGGGAGAAGTGTTGGTCATCTCGGACCTCGGGTATGCGAAGCGTTCGTTAGTTGTGGACTATCCCATCCAAGGACGCGGCGGGAAGGGCATACTTACCTTCGAATTTAAAGAAGGCAAGCGTGTGAGACCTAATGGTTCAGCGTTAATTCGCACATTTATCGTGAAAATGGATTATCTCATTACGGCTGTCATGAGTAATGGGGAGAAGCTGCGTTTCTCAACAGAGACAGCACCTCTGGAGGATCGAAAAGCACAAGGTAAACAACTTATACCTGTTTCCAAAACAGATGCGATTGTGGAGATCTTGAGATTCCCTCAATCATAGCTGACTGTAGGTGGATCCAGCTTCTCAATGAGCATAAAAGCTAACTCCAATAGGACCCACAGGGGCATCGGTTCGTCTAATCGATCCAGCCACTGTGGGTCTTTCATTATGCCAGCCTCTAGTGCCTTTTTACCTAGCTCTATTTTCCAAGCTTCCACCTTAGACCACTCCTTTGAGATTTCTTTTGAAAAAAACTGTACATACCTGCATCACAGTATATGTAAGAAGTGGGCGAGGTGTTAAAAGAAGTCGAGAAGCTTGGGCGAATTCTTGTTAATCGGACAAAGTAATAGAGGGATCGACAGCAAGCCACAGCATGTCTCAAACGGTGCAGCTTTTGTCTGAAAATATTAATGGCATTAACCTTTAAACCAAAGAAAAGGCGTGCTATACTTGCCTTAGGAGATGTTGGAAGCGAGTTGATGAGGTTGTATTCCGATGAATTTGGGAAGCTATGGTTGAAATTGTCTAAGGAATTGAAAAACCAGATGGAGGTAGGATTAGCACCTACCATTACAGAAGGACAGCTTAACGTGTTAGAGCTGCTTATGACGAATGAACGGATGAAGCCTTCTGATTTAATCGAATATTTATCCACAACGCCTGCAGCTGTGACAACACTGTTAGATCGGATGGAGAAAAGTGAATTGATCGCAAGGGAGCGGGATGAGAAGGACCGCCGTATCGTTTGGGTCAACGTCACGGAAAAAGGAAAGGCGGAATGCGAGAGAGGTATGAGAATCCGGGAACAACTTTTGGATTCGTACCTGAGCCGCGTTTCCGCCCATAATCAGAAATTGCTTATTTATTTGCTCGGGAAGGTCGCCAATTAATAGCGACCCAAAGGTTTTAGGCGAATTTACAACTCTGGGAGTGTAAATTCGCTCCAGGGCCGCTGCATCGGCGGCAGCGACCGAAAGCGCAGCGTCTCTTTGAGCGTTGGATGCTCAAAGGCAAGAGCCGTGGCCCACAGCGCAAGCTGCTGGCCGGGTTTGTTGACAGCGCTGCCGTAGCGCTGGTCGCCGTAGAGCGTGCAGCCGATGGCTGCCAGCTGCACGCGGATTTGATGCGGCCGCCCGGTATGCAGCTTGATCTGGATCAAGCTGAGCCCGTCTTGGCTGCCGAGCAGCTTATAGTCCAGCACAGCCTCCTTGGCGTCTTGCTGGCCTTCTCTGACCACGCTGACGGTATTCGTACGCGTGTCCTTCCAGAGCCAATGACGCAGCGTAGCGGACGGCTGTGGCGGCTTGCCATGCACGACGGCGACGTACGTCTTGTCGAGCTGCCTCGTTCTTACCGCGTCAGATAGCCTGGACGCGGCTTTTGACGTTTTGGCGAAAACCATCACGCCGCCAACGGGACGGTCAAGCCGGTGTACAAGCCCGAGGTACACATTGCCGGGCTTGTTATGACGGTGCTTCAGATCTGCCTTCAGCACATTCAGCAGATCAGGATCACGTGAATCGTCTTCCTGCGTAGGTATGTTGACGGGCTTCTCAACCACAAGTATGTGGTTGTCTTCGAACAGTATCGGAATTTGTGATGCTTCCGAGCCATCTCTAGATGCTGCCACCGTTACGCCTCCCAGCGTCCCAGAATACCGCAAGGGAGCATCAAGCCGGAGTGAGTAATCGGCAGGCCGATTTCGCCACTAGAGATCGTGCCGCCATGCTTGGCTTTCATCGCCATGCTTAAGATGTTCTGGAGCACAGTGGCCGAGATACCCGTTGTATAAGAGTTGATCAACAGGAACAACGGATTGTCCGTCAGAATCGATTGGCAGGTCTCAATGAAAGGGAAAAGGTCATCTTCTAATTTCCAAGTCTCACCATTGGGTCCGCGTCCGTAGGAAGGAGGATCCATGATAATCGCATCGTATTTGCTTCCGCGGCGCTGTTCTCTCTGTACGAATTTGAATACGTCATCCGTGATAAATCGAACAGGACGGCTGCCTAGGCCACTCAGATGCAGATTTTCCTTTGCCCATTGAACGACTCCTTTGGAGGCATCCACATGGCAAACTTCCGCACCAGCGTAAGCGCAAGCCAGTGAGGCTCCACCTGTATAAGCAAACAGGTTTAGTACCTTTATGGGACGTCCGGCTCCTTGGATCTTGTCCATCATCCATTTCCAGTTGACTGCTTGCTCAGGGAATAAGCCCGTATGCTTGAAGCTGGTTGGCTTAATATAGAAGGACAACTTCTGGTCATAGTTAATCGTCCAGCGTTCTGGAAGCTCAGCGTGCTGCTCCCATTGTCCGCCGCCACTTGCGCTGCGGTGATAATGGGCGTCAGCTTGACGCCATGCCGGTGTTTCTTTTTGTAACGGCCAAATGATTTGTGGGTCTGGTCTTCTTAGGACGATCGTACCCCAACGCTCGAGCTTTTCGCCGCCGCCTGTATCGAGGAGCTCATAATCAACCCAGTCTTTTGCATAAAACATGCTGCATTCCATCCTTCAACTTGTATACTTTAACAAACATTCATTGTACACCATTTATTGACCTAAATCGATCTTTTCAATCAAACCATTCAGTTCTTTTTCTGCAAATTGTTGAAATTGCTCTTGTTCAAGCGAAGCTTTCAGCTGCTCTTTCACAGAATCAAAGGATTTAACGGATCTAGCTTCTACTTTGATAACGTGATAACCGAAATCTGTCGCGATGGGATCACCGATTGTTCCGATCGTCTGCTCAATAGCTGCTTTCTTAAACTCGGGTACCCACTGACTTACATCGGCATCCGCATAAAGACCACCAGCATCTTTAGAGCCTGGGTCATCTGAGAATTCTTTGGCTAATTTAGTGAAATCTTCACCGTACTTAAGCTTCTGCTGAACTTCTTTTGCCCGTTTGAGTGCTTCCTCTTTCGTACGAAGAACTTTGTTATCAGAGCTTGAGGGGTCATTTAATCCAATCAAAATGTGACGCACGGAGGCAATGGTATAAGCATCTTTATCTACTTTGAGTGTTTCATCATATTTGGCTTTTAACTGGGCATCGGAAATACTGGACTTGATGTAATTTTGTGCACCGATGCTGCCCACTAGAAAGTACTGAAGATCAGTTACTGTCGTGTTCACCTTTTTCAAATCGTCGAGGAATTTCGCCTCGCCAAATTGGCTTTTCCAAGCAGCGATTTGTTTAACAGCACCGTCTTTGGCAGCGTTCTGGTCTGCTTCAGATGCTTTACCGAAAAGAATTCGGTTTTGAATGAGCTGTGTGATCATCTTTTTTTGATACTCTGGGTCATCTTTAGAAGCAGCATGGCCTGCATTGAAAAGAGCTTGCAATGCAAAGAAGGTATCAAATTCACCCTTGGTCACTGTTCCACCCTTGTAAGTTGCAACCACATGTCTAGGATTGTTACCAATCCAAATGGTTTCATTTTCTTCGTCCCACTCGACCTTTTTTCCAAGCGCTTCACTTACAAATCTAAGTGGTACATAGGTTGAGCCTTCGTAGATAAATCCTTTAGCTTCGGAAGGTGCTTTCTCAACACCGTCAAACATATACTTAAGACTTCGGAATGCGACTTCAATTTGACTGTTTGCTGCAAATGCTACAGTCCCGCTTAATACGGAACCAATCGTTAAACCAACGATGAGACCCTTTACTTTATCTTTCATTATTTGTGTTCCACCTCTCGATATAATGTCCCTCAAATAATTCACCAAGGGTTAAGTAATTTCCTTTTTTTTTTTAATGTAAAAATGAAGGATTCTTTGCTTGGTTGTTGTATTTGTAACGTAAGGCGATTATAAGTAAAATCCAGTTTTAACGAATTTAAGGAGGGATAACGTGGGGGCAAATGTTGGTATACCTAGCTCAGAAGACTTGTTTCTGCTTCATGAAGGATCCCTTTACCACAGTTATCGCATCTTAGGGGCGCATGTAAGCAAAACAAAAGGGCAAGAGGGAGTTCGTTTTGCCGTATGGGCACCTCATGCCAAACAGGTTTACTTGCTTGGTGATTTCAACAGTTGGCAATCTGGGACACATCGTTTGGAGAAGTTTAGTACTCTTGGCTTATGGATATTGTTCGTTCCAGAAGCTAGTGAAGGCGATCATTACAAATTTGAAATTCATAGCGAGACGGGCCAGATTTTGTTGAAAGCAGACCCGTATGCCTTTTATTCGGAATTACGTCCGGGTACCGCATCGCGTGTTGTTGATCTAGAAGGTTATGAATGGAAGGATCAGGCATGGCAGCAGCAGAAAAAGGAAAGCCCCGCTTACAATAAGCCATTATCTATTTATGAGGTTCATCTGGGTACGTGGCGCAAAAAGGATCGACATAGTGAAGATTTGTATACCTATGATCAGCTTGCTGAAGAGCTAGTCGATTACGCAGTTGAAATGGGGTATACGCACATTGAATTAATGCCGCTCGCAGAGCATCCGTTTGACCGTTCTTGGGGCTATCAAGCAACAGGCTATTTCTCCGTTACTAGCCGTCACGGTACTCCGAAGGAATTCATGCATTTCGTTGACCGCTGTCACCAAAAGGGGATTGGGGTCATTATGGATTGGGTCCCTGGCCATTTCTGTAAGGACAGTCATGGACTGAGGCAGTTTGATGGGAAGCCGCTGTATGAATATGAAGACCCTCGCAAAGCCGAGAAGTTGGAATGGGGCACACTTACTTTCGATTTTGGTCGACCCGAGGTTCAAAGTTTCTTAATCTCAAATGCTGTATTTTGGATGGACATGTATCATATTGATGGGATTAGAGTGGATGCTGTGGCTTCTATGCTGCATTTGAATTTTGGCAGATGGAGCGAGGAACCGATCAAGAATCAATGGGGTGGGGATGATAATCCCGAAGCGATCGCATTCCTGCGCAAGCTGAATCAGGCTGTCTTCTCCTTCTACCCTGATGCGCTGATGATGGCTGAGGATTCTACCGATTGGCCGCTCGTTACTGCGCCTGTCCACGATGGAGGACTCGGATTTAATTATAAGTGGAACATGGGTTGGATGAACGATATGCTGCGTTATATGAAATTAGATCCTATTAACCGCAAGTATCATCACAAGCTGATCACGTTCTCATTCATGTATGCCTTTAGTGAAAATTATGTACTGCCGCTTTCGCACGACGAAGTGGTGCATGGCAAACGTTCACTTCTTCATAAGATGCCAGGCGATTATTGGCAGAAATTTGCTAACCTTCGCGTTCTATATGGATATATGACGGGTCACCCTGGTAAAAAGCTGCTGTTTATGGGCAGTGAATTCGGGCAATTCGACGAATGGAAAGATCTTGAAGAACTTGATTGGTTTCTACTTGAAGGCTATGAAAAACATAGTCAAATGCATCATTATGTCAAGGCACTTAATCAATTTTATTTGGACCAACCGGCATTGTGGCAGCTGGATCATCATCAGGATGGGTTCGAGTGGATCAACCCTCATGATGAGAGCCAGAGCGTTGTGACCTTTATGCGCAAAGGGAAATTGCCTGAGGATGACTTGATTCTCGTTTGTAATTTCACCCCTGTGGTACACCCGGATTACCGAATTGGCGTTCCTCGGCATGGTGTGTACGAAGTCGTATTTAACAGCGATGCACCCGAGTTTGGTGGTTCTGGTCAAGGTAACTCAGAGCCAATATCCAGTGAAAAGCGTTCATGGCACGGGCTGCCGAATAGTTTAGCGTTGTGTATTCCGCCGCTTGCGGCTGTTTATATAAAATGTGTGAGTGAATTCCAAACTGTGATTGACGAAGTTGAAGGGGGAAATCAGATATGCGCAGTAAAGAATGTGTTGCCATGCTCCTCGCTGGAGGAGAAGGACGAAGATTAGGCGTTCTGACGAACAATTTAGCCAAGCCAGCCGTTCATTTTGGCGGGAAGTATCGTATCATTGATTTTACCCTCAGCAATTGTACGAATTCAGGGATCGACACAGTTGGTGTCCTAACCCAGTATCAACCTCTCGTACTAAATACTTACATTGGAATTGGAAGTTCATGGGACCTTGACCGCAAATATGGCGGTGTGACGGTCTTGCCGCCGTTCATGGAACAAAAAGGTGGGGATTGGTATAAAGGAACCGCGAATGCCATTTATCGCAATATCGGCTTTATTGAGCAATATGATCCCGAATATGTTTTGGTCATCTCGGGTGATCACATCTATAAAATGGACTATGATCTGATGCTGTCTTACCACAAAGAGAAGAAAGCCGACGCAACGATTGCTGTCATTGAAGTTAAATGGGAGGAAACGAACCGATTCGGTATCATGAGCGTCAATGAGAAACAAGAAATAACTGAATTTGCAGAAAAACCGAAAGAAGCGAATAGTAATTTGGCTTCGATGGGTATTTATATTTTTAATTGGAGCGTATTGAAATCTTATCTTACCCAGGATGAGGAAAATCCTAACTCCAGTAAAGATTTTGGGAAAGATATTATTCCAATGATGCTGAAAGATGAGGCGAGAATGTTCGCTTATCCTTTTGAAGGCTACTGGAAAGATGTAGGTACGATCGATAGTCTGTGGGAAGCAAACATGGACCTGCTGGACGACAATAATGAGCTTAATTTAAATGATAAGGACTGGCGGGTTTACTCCCAGAATCCTTACCAGCCGGCTCAATATGTGGCACCAACTGCGAATATTAAGCGTTCACTCGTTAATGAAGGCTGCGCGATATTCGGAGATGTCGATCACTCGGTATTGTTCTTCGGTGTACAGGTTGGCGAAGGAAGCCAGATTCGTGACTCCGTCATTATGCCTAATGCCAAAATTGGTAATAACGTTACGATTAACAAAGCGATTATCGGCGAAAACACGGTCGTTGAAGACGGTGCTGTGGTAGATGGCAAAGGGGAAATTGTACTTATTGGTGGCAATGAACGGATAACAGCGAATGCCAATCAGAAGGGATGATGTTGAGTGAAACATGTGATGGGAGTCATTAATTTAGTGAATGAACCGGATGATTTGGAGGAACTGACCTACTTTCGTTGCCCAGCATCCGTGCCGTTCGGCGGTCGTTATCGACTAATTGATTTTACATTGTCAAATATGGTGAATTCCGGCATTGATAATGTGGCTGTATTCACTCAACATAAATATCGTTCGCTCATGGATCATCTTGGTTCTGGGAAAGAATGGGATTTGGACCGGAAGCGGGGTGGCTTGTTCGTTCTCCCTTCTGTGCTCAATGAACCAACAGGGATATCACGTGGTGATTTATACCAGTTCTATAGCCATAGAGATTATTTCTATCGTGGTAAAGAAGAGCTTGTCATTATTTCACGAAGCCATATGGTGTGCAACCTCGATTTGCGTGACGCTGTGCGTTATCATGAGGATTCCCAAGCAGACATTACGGTTATCTATAAGCAAACAGATGAGGATATTCAAGGAAAATTCCGTCGGTTAGCGGTCAAGGATAGCGGGCAAGTGACTCTCATGGAGGATCACACAGGAAGATTGCGTACAAACAACATTTCAATGGAAATGTACATCATGAGCAAAGCGCTGCTGCTGGATATGGTTGAATCTTGCTTAGCGCAAGGTTACGATCATTTGGTTCGCGATGGCATTATGAAAAACATTGACAAACTCAGTGTGTATGGCTACAAATTCGAAGGCCATGTAGGGATTGTGAACTCGATTCAAGGCTACTACAAGCACAGTATGCAGCTGCTTAATCCGGCGATCTGGAGAGAGCTTTTCTTCCAGAAAAACCTGATTTACACGAAGGTTAAAGATGAACCGCCTGCGAAGTACTTGGATACCGCAGCAGCTAAAAACGCGCTCATCGCAAACGGCTGCATCATCGAAGGCAAAGTGGAAAATAGTATCCTGTTCCGTGGTGTGAAAATCCGGAAAGGCGCGTACGTGAAGAACAGCATCATTCTCCAAAACTGTGAGATTGAGGAGAATGTTATCATTGAGAACGCAATCCTGGATAAGGATGTCTTCATTAGTCGTGGACGTGTCTTAACAGGAGATAACAAAGCACCATTCATTGCTGCGAAAACGAAAGTGATCTAGTTCAAATAAAAGGAGTAGGAAGATGAAAGTACTATTTGCTGCATCTGAGGCTGTACCTTTTATTAAAACAGGCGGTCTAGCTGACGTAATTGGCTCCTTACCGAAGGAGCTTACTCGTCAAGGACTGGATGTGCGGGTTATTTTACCTAAGTATGGCGATATCCCTGCTGTTTATCGGGAAGCAATGACGAAGGTAGCCACATTTGATGTGTACATCGGTTGGAGAAAGCAATACATCGGGATTGAGATGCTTCAGCATGAGGGAGTCACCTTTTATTTCGTGGATAATGAGTTTTATTTCAAGCGTCCAGGCATTTATGGTTATGGAGACGAGGCGGAGCGTTTTGGGTTCTTCTGCAGAGGGATTATTGAGGCGCTCCCGTTACTTGATTTCCAGCCGGATGTGATTCATTGCCATGATTGGCAAACGGGTATGATTCCTGTGCTGCTGAAGGCACATTATCAACACCTCCCTTTCTATAGCGAGATGAAGACAATGTCTACCGTTCATAACTTGAAATACCAAGGTGTGTTTGATCAATCCCTATTAAAGGATTTGTTCGGTTTATCAGACGATCATTTTACAGGAACTGCGCTTGAATTGCATGGTGGCGCAAGCTTCCTCAAAGGCGGACTTCTCTATTCGGATCGGATAACAACGGTAAGTCAGACCTATGCTGAGGAAATACAAACTCCCTTTTATGGTGAATTTTTGGACAGCTTGCTGCGTCATCGCAAAGATCAGTTAACGGGCATCGTGAATGGCATTGATTACGACGTGTTCGATCCAATGACCGATCCGCATCTGGCTGTGAATTATCGAGATTCCTTACCGAAGAAACAGCAGAATAAGCTAGCTCTGCAGGAGCGCTTGGGTCTGCCTGTGAATAGTGATGTACCGATGATTGCGTTGGTCACTCGCTTGGTGCAGCAAAAAGGACTTGATCTCATCCAGCATGTCATATCAGAGATTCTCGCTTTGGACATTCAACTTGTCGTTCTCGGTACAGGCGACTATGGGTATGAGCAAATGTTCCGATATGCGGTTCAAACGCATCCAGATAAGGTGTCTGCTCAAATCTACTTCGATGAATCTCTTGCACATCAAATCTATGCTGCATCTGACTTATTCTTGATGCCGTCACAGTTCGAGCCTTGTGGGATTGGGCAGTTGATAGCACTACGTTATCGATCTGTACCCATTGTTAGAGAAACTGGCGGACTGAAAGATACCGTGCAGCCTTATAATGAGTTCACGGGTGAGGGTACCGGATTCACATTTAGCAACTATAATGCGCATGACATGCTGCATATCATTCGCCGTGCTGTGTTTTTCTACAAGAATGATAGAGAGGCATGGTTGAAAATTCAGCAAAATATGAAAAAAGGCGATTTCAGCTGGAAAAAGTCAGCACAGCAGTATATCGCACTTTATAAAGTAATGCTTACTAACAACGCTTAAAAGGAGACTGGAGGCATTTTGCTTCCAGTCTCTTCTGTCTAATTCCTCTTCATTTTATTCTTGATGACCTCTTATTCACCTTGTGAATAGGGGGTCTTTTCCTAATTTGTCGAAATTCAGGTATAATAGCGATGAGTTGATATAAATGGTTTGGAGTGGTGTTATGGACTGGATATCGCATGTACTAACTGTCGTCTTTGTAATCAATATTTTACTCGCCATAACGGTTGTGTTCTTAGAACGTCGAAACGTGGCGGCAACTTGGTCATGGCTCATGGTGCTCTTATTCATTCCGATTCTCGGTTTCCTGCTCTATGTGATGCTTGGACAAAATTTGAGCCGCAGAAAGCTGTATAAATGGAACCGCCGTATGCTGGAAAGAGTGCAGACCGTCATTTCAGAGCAGCGGGAACAGCTGATCGACGGGACGCTGCCCTATATTGATCCGATGGTAAGTCAATATCGAGATTTGATTTATTTGAATGTCGCAACGAATGATGCGTTCCTCACGCAAGATAATGGTGTACATATTTTCACAGACGGTGTGGCTAAATTCAGTGATTTACTGATGAAAATTGAAGCTGCTGAGTCGCATATACATATGCAGTATTATATCGTTAAGAATGACTCGTTGGGTCACAAGGTCATGGAAGCTCTTACGAGGAAAGCAGAGCAGGGTGTCAAAGTTAAATTCTTATATGACGATATTGGCTCAAGGTCCTTGAAAGAGTCCTTTTTTCGAGATTTCCTAAAGGCTGGCGGGCAAAAAGCTGCATTTTTCCCATCGCGAATTCCATTTCTGAACTATCGGGTAAATTATCGCAATCATCGTAAATTGGTTATTATTGATGGTCAGATTGGGTACATGGGTGGATTCAATGTCGGTAATGAATATCTGGGTTTAGATCCGCGATTTGGTTACTGGCGAGATACGCACCTTCGTTTGACCGGAAGTGTTGTTCGCGCTTTGCAGTCGAGATTTATTCTGGACTGGAACTTAGCATCCGTTCAGCAGTTGGAAGTTGAGCCGGAGTATTTTCCCGATTCTATGGTGGAAGCCAATAGCTTGGAACACGTGCCTATGCAAATTGTGGCAAGTGGACCCAATGAAGCATGGCCGCATTTCGTGTATACATTCCTGAAAATGATTCACATGGCCAAGAGCAGAATCCTCCTGCAGACTCCTTATTTTATCCCTGAAGAGAGCATGTTGAATGCGCTGCGCATTGCTGCTCTATCGGGCATTGACGTTAGAATCATGATCCCTGCGAAAGCAGATCATTTGTTTGTTCACTGGGCTTCCTTGTATTATGTAGGAGAATTGCTGCGAGCAGGAGTGAAATGCTACTTATATGATCAAGGCTTTCTTCATGCGAAAACAATCATCGTCGATGGGCAGGTTGCCTCTGTTGGGACGGCCAACTTCGATATTCGCAGCCTCCGGCTTAATTTCGAGACTAACGCCTTGATGTATCATGCAGAGACGGCGAAGAAGCTGGAGAACACCTTCTGGAAAGATATGGATGGCTGTATGGAACTGACGTTAGAGGAATATGATAAGCGTTCATTACGGATTCGGTTTCTGGAGTCCATTTCTAAGTTGGTTTCTCCCATATTGTAAGCAAAAGTGTAGTCTATGCAAAAAAAAGGATATCCAATCATTTCTTGAGAAAGAAAGATTGAATATCCTTTTTGTATTGTGAAAAGATTAATTAATAAACCGATTCACCATTGTCATAGTTAAACTGCCATTGAATGCCGAATTTATCTTCTAAACTGCCGTAGCATTTGCTCCAGAAAGTTTCTTGAAGCTCCATGCCTACTTTGCCGCCTTCTTTCAGCTTATGGAAGGCTGACTTCACTTCATCGATATCCTTACTGACTAAGGAAAGGCTAATGTTGTTCCCGGCAACGTAAGGCATTCCTGGGAAAACATCGGAGAACATAACAGTACTTCCAGAAATGCTAAGACGTGCATGCATAACTAAATGTTTGGCTTCCTCAGGAAGAGGGAAGGATGGGTCGGGTGGTGTATCTCCAAAGGTCATGATTTGTGGCTTGTCTAGTCCAAAAACTTCAGCGTAATACTCAATAACTTCACGAGTGTTTCCATTAAAATTAAGATATACATCAATAGCCATTAATTTCACTCCTTAGGTTTGATTGTCTATCATTTCCATATTGTATCATTTAACAGTTCTAAAACCAATATACCTGCTCATGAACAAATATAAAAATTATATGAATATCGGTGATAGGAACACATACCTGCGGAAAATGAACCAACTTGACATTTTGAATAAATTTGGCATACTATAGTTTATGCAATTATATTTTGTGCAATTTAATTTGAGGTTATCAAATTAAAAGCATACATAATAAATGAATGGAGGAGGTTGGAGATGACAGCCATGTCTATGAATGAATCCAATCGAGCATTTGGTGAAGCTCTTGTGAAATCATTAGTTGGAGAGCGAGGACATATTCCGATAACCAGAGCATTGCTGGATATTACTTCTGAGCTTGCAGGCACTCGTACCGCGGGTGCGCCATACACCATTTATCAGTTATTGAAGCATATGAGCTACTGGCAAGAATTTTTGTTGACTTACCTTGAGGGAGGCAAGCCTGAATTGCCTTCGCACGTCATGGATAGTTGGCCTAGCACAGAACGTCCGGAGAATGAAGTGGAATGGGAGTCGACTATTCAATCTTTTCTGCAAGGTGTAGAGAGAGCTTGTAAAATTGCTCGAACGACACAACTGGATGAAATACTTGAAAAGTTTCCGACGGAGACGAAAGCGGGGATTTTGCGCAACATTGCCTCACATAATTCCTATCACTTGGGAGAAATCGTTTTGCTCCGCCGAATGAATGGAGCTTGGCCGCCGCCTGGCGGAGGTTACCCCGCATAACTTATATCGATGGTGGAACAGCCGCTTGGAAAGATGCGTGTTTTGTTGTTGAATAGCTGATGATATATATCATTGAAAATCCCTTGCGAAAGCAAGGGATTTTATTTTAGTGCGCGCGTTTAGCCAGGTTAGGCCTTGCGATGCGGGGTTTGATATTCTTTTTCTTAAAGCTAAATTGCTTAACAATTTTTTGTTTATGAGTAAAAGTAAGAATTAATATAAAATGCTCTGAAATAAACCTACTCCGATCGAAGAGGTGTATGGTAAAATATTCCCATTCCTAGTTGAAACGTTTAAAGTTAGGGGGGTGTTATCATGCGTGGAAGTAAGCTTTGGGGGATTTTCGGGAAAATCCGATCCTTATTTTCCAAAATCCGTATCGTTCTTCTCTTCAGTTATTTCATTATTATTTTTATTTGCATAGCATCGGTAGGAGCTATTTCCTTCTATATTTCTTATCGCTCTGTATCGGAGCAGGTAGAATCGTCAAGTTTTCAAATCGTTCGACAAATTGAGAAAAATATGGATAATGATTTTCAAAACAAGCGAAATCTTCTGCTGGCGCCTTATTTCAGTCAGGAGTATATAGATGGAATTAATGCGTATGCGACGATGGATAAGCAGGATCAATTCCTGTTCAGGCAAAAGATTGGAAACTTATTTCTGAAAAGCTTTAACATTACACCAATCAGAGATTTTATCCGGGTTCAAATTTATTACAATAACGGAGAAATGCTAAATGCTTCGGATAATCAGAAGCCTTGGACAGCCGATGAAGTTCAGCAATCCGATTGGTTCCAGCAGACGGTAATCAATGACGGTCGTGTGCATTTTACCGGTCCGTCTAAAGGAGCGGTTTCTGGAAGTGATGAGACCGCATATTCATCGTCCATTTTAATTCGAGACTTTGCTAATCCCGACAATTTTATTGTTGTACGCGCGGAATACAATGTTGAATTGTTTCTCCATATTGGTCAGAACGATAGCCTTTCCACGAACAGCAAATTGCTCATTTTAGATCAAAATAATCAACAAGTATACGCCTCTTTTAAGCAGTCTGATGCTGTTCTCCGTAAAGATATGCTATCACGTATCACAAACGGCAGCGGAAAGTTCTGGTATGGCGGTGAGCAGGACAACCTGCTTGTTACATATACACAGTCGGATTATTCCAATTGGAAAGTCGTACTTGCGATGCCTAAGCATGAGATATTCGGTTCACTGGATCGAATCAAGACGGCAACACTACTTACAACGCTGATAGCCTTTTTGGTTACTATTATTATTTCCTTTTTGTTCGGGCAAAGAATTACCAATCCAATTCTGGACTTATATAGAACGATCAATCGAGTGAAAAGAGGCGACTTCTCGGTTCGAGTCCAAGTTAAAAGAAGCGATGAAATCGGAAGAATCGCGAAGAACTTTAACGACATGCAGGTTGAACTTCAAAACTTAATCGAATCCAAATATATATACCAAATTAAGCTTCAGCAAGTCGAGCTTGCTATGCTCTATTCACAAATTAATCCGCATTTTCTATACAATACGCTAGATAGCATTAAGGCAATGGCCGATTATTATGATGTTGAGAAAATCGGAGATATGGCTCAGTCACTTGCAGATATGTTCCGCTACAATATCAAAAATAAGGATGAAATGGTTACCCTTCGTGAAGAGTTGGAACAAATAGATTCTTATATGAACATTCAGGGAATCCGTTTCGAAGACAAAATTACGTATATTCAGGATATCGAGGACAATTTACTCGATTACCCGCTGCTGAAAATGACACTGCAGCCACTTGTGGAGAATGCGGTGTTCCATGGGGTGGAGCCGAAGATTGGGAAAAGCACGATCCGAATAATTGCTCACAAAGAAGGTGAATCTTTGCTCATCACAGTAAGTGATGATGGGGTCGGTATTTCGGCAGAGAGACTGAAGGCGTTAAGAAACGAACTCAGAAAACAGCGATTGTCAGAAGATATGCCTGTTTCTTCTGCTGCGGGCGGGGGCATTGGTATTCGCAATGTCTATGCCAGATATGCAATCCGCTTGGGCAAGCAATTCGAATGTAAAATAGAGAGTAAAGTAGGGGAAGGGACTCGTGTAACCCTCATCATTTCATCATGGAACTTTGTAGCGGACGTATAATTATTACTCTCAGGGTAAGAAAATTAAACATTTTTAGTCGAAATCGTGAATAGAGTCACGGAAAACGTTTTCATATAATTGACTTGTAAGCGATTCCTAAAGGAGGGTACTACAAAAATGAGAAAAATGAAAACGGTTTTGTCGATGTTAACGGTTTGTCTGGCAGCTAGTTCATTTACGGGATGCAGTAGTAACAATGCCACTACAGGAACGCCAGAAGTAAGCAAATCAGCGACAGCGACGAATACGCCAACCAGGACTATAGCTCCGACGAAAGATCCTGTCACCCTTACGTTTGTAATTCCCAATACAGTGGACGCTGTTCCATTTAACAAAATATTCGAAGCTTATCAAAAGCAAACCGGCAATAAGGTCGAATTACAAGCGTTACCCGGCGGTGACTTCGATAATATGATGAAAACTCGGTTTTCAACAGGCGATTTTCCTGATTTATTTTTGATGCAGCCAGGTACGAAGCAAAACGTCAAATTAAGGGCTGAGGAAACGCTTCATGAATGGAGTGCAGATGCAGCAGTATGGGATCGAATCATTCCATCGATGAAAGAATTCCAAACAACGCCGGACAAAAAGATCTATGGTGTTCCATTCGGGGCTACGGGTATGATGGGTGTTTATTATAACAAAGATGTATTTGGCAAGGTTGGCGTTCAGCCGCCTAAAAACTATACAGATTTAATTGAGACAGCCAAGAAAATAAAAGCTTCAGGCGTGACACCTTTCTATGAAGGAGTGAAGGATGGATGGCCGGCGCAAATCTTTTATTTGACAGGTTGGGTATCGGGTGTAGATCCGGCAATCGGCGATGAAGGCGTTCAGAAATTGGAGAAAAACCAACTCGGTCTTGCTGATATACCACAGGTGAAAGATTTATTTACGAAGCAGAAAGAATTGAAAGATCTCGGCTTATATCAAGATAATTTGATGGCGGGAACGTATGACGAAATGCAAAGTAAGATGGGTGATGGTAAAGTAGCCATGGTGTTTATGCTCGATGGCATTATTCCACAATTGGAGAAAAAATTCAGCAAAGACTTTGTTAAAGATCATATGGGGTTCTTCCCATTCCCTGCGGCGAATGATGCGGGTACTGCGTTGATTACGCCTCCTAACCAATTAATGGTGCCTGAAAAAGCAAAACATTCGAAAGAAGCTGTCGATTTGATCAAGTTCATGGTTACTCCTGATATGGTCAATCTATACTATCAAACAGCGCCTGGCATTCCTATCTTTAAAGATGCTAAAAGTGAATTGTATCCTGTGCAGCAAACGGTTAAAGGCTTAATCGATACAGGCAAAGCAAAAATCAACGTCCAAAACCGTCTAACACCAACATTTGCTGATTTCCAAAAAACGCTGCAAAACTTCTTCATTAATGGCAATGTAGATGCGGCAGTGAAGGAATTCGATGCCAACTATAAAAAAGACGGTAAGTCCAAACGTTTAGCAGGATTCGAATAACGCCAACTTGAAGGAGGGGGAGGCATTGGGGAAAAGCAAGTATCCACTCTATTTTTCATTTCCAGCTTTGGCTATTTTTCTGGTGTTTTTTATAACTCCAACCCTCATTGGGTTTTACTACAGCTTCACCGATTGGAACATCAATGCCAAGGATATTCGGTTCATAGGCTTTCAAAACTATGCGGCGATCTTTCAAGAGCCAAGACTTACAACCGCCTTGTTCAATACGTTAATCTTTGCGGCTGCTGTAACGGTACTGCAAAACGTATGTGGTCTTGGCTTAGCGCTCATTCTCAATGAAGCTCTTGTGCTGCGCAATGTGCTGCGGATGATATTTTTCCTTCCTTATGTAATCGCTCCGATTGTCATTGGTTATATTTTCCGTGCCATTTATCATCCTGAGCATGGGATTGTGAATCAGATTCTGGAGCAGATAGGGCTTGCAGCACTTGCGCATGATTGGTTGAACGATCCGAAGTATGCGTTGTTTTCTATTATTGTGACGGATATATGGCGCGTAGCTGGATTTTCTATGGTTGTGTATTTGGCGGGACTTCAGTTCATTCCGAAAGATTTGACGGAAAGTGCTTCTATGGATGGCGCGCAATACTGGAGCCGGTTCCGACATATTGTTTTCCCGCTCCTGGCACCTGCTTTTACCGTAAATGTGTTACTATCCATGATTGGTTCTATGAAAGTGTTTGAAATGGTTATGGTACTGACAGAAGGTGGACCGGGATATACGACAGAAGTGTTTTACACCTATATTCGCAGTATGTTCAGTTCAGGAGAGTTCGGTTATGCGACAACGGTTAACGTCGTGTTGTTCATCTTAGTTACTTGCATTGGTGTGCCGGTGCTGATGAAGATGAAGAAACGGGAGGTGGAGTTGTGAGACAACGGCGCAACATGCTTATTGTGCTCGAATTGGTGGCTATCTGTTTGGCACTGATGATCCTCATCCCCTTTCTGATGATTCTCGTCAACTCGTTCAAAGATATCCGTGAATCAGCGCTGTTCGGCTTGTCCCTCCCCACAGAGTGGCAGTTCAGCAATTATAAGGACATCTTTGCTCAGGCGCATATTGTACGCGGTTTCATGAACAGCTTCCTGATTTCGGGCTGCGTGGTGCTTTGCGTCAATGTGTTTGCATCTATGGCTGCTTTCATTATTCAACGAAGGGACAATCGCTTTTTGCGTACGGCGTACTATTTATTCATCATGGGCTTAATCGTGCCAGTTTCCATCGTTCCCACCATCAAGCTAATGGGTGATTTGCACATTCGAGGAACGTATTTCAGCCTTATCATGTACTATACGGCCGTATTGCTACCTTTTGCCGTATTTCTGCTAGTCGGATTCATGAAATCCATTCCACGAGAACTGGACGAAGCGGCGCTTCTGGAAGGCTGCGGTTATTTCCGATTGTATGTTCAAATCATTCTTCCGCTTATTATAACTGTGCTTGTAACGGTCGCGATCGTTGTCATGGTTTCGGTTTGGAACGATTTTTTCGGCCCTTTCTATTTGATGACAGACAGCACGAAGTGGACGATTGTGCTCCAAATTTTTAATTTTGTCACGATGTACAGCACGAATTGGGGCGTTGTGTTCGCTTTTATGGTGGTCGTTGTCGCTCCGATATTACTTATTTATTTGTTCCTTCAAAAGTATATTATTGATGGATTGACTGCTGGTTCTCTGAAGGGATAACAATTGGTGCAATCAAGCATCGGGAGGGTTTGGTCCATGCGAAAGGTAGTCATTGTCGACGATGAAATATGGATACGGAGGGGGCTTATTCAATCTATACCTTGGGATCGTTTCGGTTTCAGGCTTGTTGGAGAGGCTGGAGACGGGGAAGAGGCGCATAGGATCGCGCTTGCCGAGAAACCGGATCTACTTTTTCTGGATATGCGGATGCCTGGGCTGGATGGCAAACAACTGCTCGGAATGCTGCATCGTGATTTACCGGATTTATTGACGATCGTCGTAAGCGGGTATTCCGACTTTGAATATATGAAAGAAGCTATCCGACAGAAAGCATTTGATTATTTATTGAAGCCAGTTAAAAAAGATGAGCTAGTTTCTGTACTGGAGAGAGCAGTAGCAAGGATGAAACAGCAGGAAACTAAGAAGAGAACAGGGCAGTTTGACAGTAAGGGAGACTGGCTTCAAAGAGTTTTGTACCATGCGGTCACAGATGTAGAAGTTCGCGAGAATGAGGAAGAATTTCCTCTTCCTGAAGGATGGTCTTGCGGCGAAACCTATGTGATGGTCGGGCAGCGGGATACATTTCGAGATGGATGCGAGTCAAACAAACTTGTTGGGCAACTGAGGGAACAGTTAAACCGGAACAAACCATTTTTGTTTGGGGGAGAATGGAACTTCGTCGTAACAACCGCCCCGGAAGCAAATTGGGAATTCGTTATAGCTATCGTCGGTGAGCGACTGCAGCTAGAGGAAATGAATAAATTATGCCAAACCGTCCAAAGGTTGCTCAAACAAATGGAATTGGGCAGCTACAGCTTGGGTATCGGCTTGAAAAAAGAGGATGCCCACTATTTACGGCGTGCTTATCTGGAGGCAGGGCAAGCACTGAAAAAGAAAAGGCTGGGTGTGTCAGGTACCGTCCTTTGGGCTGAAAATGACATGAGTAATGAGCGAGTTAATTATCCTCAGGAGAAGGAAAATGCTTTTCTCCTTTCTCTTCAAATGGGCAACAAGGAAGAGGCTCAGCAAGAATGCGACATGCTGTTTGCTGCAATTAGTGAGGATTCAATGACTGTAGATCATTTGCAGAGGAGCGCCTTTTTGCTTGTCCACTCTATTGAAAAACAGCTTAGAGGAACGGAAAATCGGCTAGAGGAAGTAAGCGGTAAAAATCCACAAATGTATACAGAGATGATCCGGCAACGGAACGATGCGGCAGCTGTGAAACGGATTTTCGATGAAGAGATCATTCCCTCTGTACTTGAGTACTACAAACGTTCACATGAAAAACAAGGCAAGAAGATTGTCCGTATCATTCAGAATTTGATAGAAAACAACTATGATCAGCCGCTTTCCCTACATCAGATTGCTGAAAGTCATTACATGAACACGGATTATGTAAGCCGTTTATTTAAAAAAACGACAGGTCACAATTTTGTTGATTATATGACTGAATTCCGAATTAATAAATCTAAAGAACTAATGAGGTTGTCTAGCTATAAAAATTACGAGATTGCTCAAATGGTTGGCTACGAGGACTATCGATATTTTAGTCAAATCTTCAAGAAAAAAACAGGAATGACCATTGGTAAATACCGGATTGCTGCCGAAACTACATCAATGATGACTAAGGAGTGAATATAGATGGAAAGACGACTAATTCCCGATACACTGATGCTGGAAGAACGAGCAGGACATGCTATTAATGCAATGGTGGGGATGGCTGACAAAGATCACAATTATGTTCCGTTCTTTAATGCGGATCTGTTACACAAGCCTGCTTTTATGACACATGGGGATTGGGATTACGGCTCTTCGCATGGCAGGATGATCGATGGCTTGATTCTTGCAAGGCATATGTCGGGGGAAACATTCGGTAAAGATGTAGAGGAGCATTACCGTGCTAACTTGCTCTCCTTCTTTAAAGAGGATGGCATGAGCTACCGACAAATTAATCCCTCCCGTAATTGGGAGCCAAACGCTAATCTGATAGATCAACGTGCCGTTATTTTATCTTTGACGACATGGTTTATGGAAACAGGTGACCCGAAAGTAAAGGAAGCAGCAGACCGTCATGTGGCAGCGCTGAAAAGAATTGCTATCAAAGAGCGAGATGTGTGGTACTACCCGGCATCCGAATACAAAGAAACGGGCTGGCCTTCCGCCAATGGTGTGCAGCTGAGGCTCGCTCCAGATCCGGCTGCATTCTGCGGCCGATTAGTCATGCCGCTCTTGAAATATCACGAACTGACAGGGAATCAAGATGCTTTTGAATTGTGTCAGTTTTTCACGGCTCTGATTATAGAGCGCAGCGGCGTTTTTCATCCGGATGGCAGCTTTAACGATTCGTTGGCTTATCGCAGCGGTCATTTCCATACACGTCTTGGCACACTAGATGCGATTGCCCGATTCGGTGCCTTCACGGGCGATGCGGCGATGATCAGTTGGGTGAAGAAGTGCTACGATTGGGCGCTAACCAAGTGTACGTCATTTGGCTGGACGCCCGGAGATTTGCATGAACAAGCTTATGAGCATGAAACTTGCTCCCTTGTGGATCTGATTGCGACAGGAATCACCTTGGCTAAGAGTGGTTACGTGGAGTACTGGGGAACGGTAGAGCGCTTCCTGCGGAACCATTTGACGGAATCACAGCTTCTTGATCTAGATTGGGTTGAACAGACAGATGATAAATCGAATGACATTCCAGCTAACAAATCATTTTACAAAGTGGCCGAGCGTACACGGGGATCTTTTGCCGGCTATTCAGCTCCTAACGATTTCATATGCGATGTGAATGAAGGCCGGGGACATACGAGCGATTTGCAATTATGCTGTCTCGGTTCTGGCACGCGCGGATTGTTCATGGGATGGAGTAACAGCATCACCGAGAAAAATGGGACAATCAGCATCAACTTCCTGCTGAATCGAGGTTCCAAATGGCTTGATGTCAGCAGTTATTTGCCGCATGAAGGCAAAGTCGTTATAGATGTTCATATGGATGTTCAACGACTTCAGATTCGAATTCCGGAATGGGCTGGTTTTACGAAAATTCGCTTCACTCGAGAGCTTCATGGTCAGGTTACAGAAGGAAAAGGAAGCGAGGAGAGCAGATGGGTCAATAAGCATTTCCTACTGCTTGGTCCAGCAATCACCGGGGAAAAAATTACGGTAACATTCCCGCTCAGTTTCCGCAAAACATTGGAAAACGCTGTAGGCCAGACGTTCGAAGCGGAATGGCGCGGAGATGATGTCGTGAATATCACGCCAAAAGGCGAGAAGAAGCCGCTCTACAGCGGGCGTAAAGTATACAATGAGGCACCGATGCGTGAAGGCGATTACCGCAGGCTGAATAAAGAGTTTGTGTGGTAGAGGTTTTATTTTGGAGGAGGAAGAATGATGAAGACTGTTGTAGCTGTCTATACCGGCCAGGGTTTGGCCGACCCGCTAAAAGCGGTGTTTAAGGAATTGCTCCCAGATTGCAGGCTTGTGAATATTATCGATGATAGCCTGATTAGCGATGTGGTGCAAGCAGGGCATGTTCCGCCCGGAGTGGCACGAAGGTTAATCCAGTATTTTCATCATGGAGAAGAAATAGGAGCTGATGTGATCTTGAATACTTGCTCCTCTGTAGGCGAAGTGGTTGATGATGCCCGCCGACTCATCGGTGTGCCTATTGTGAAAATTGATGAATCCATGGCTGCAGCGGCTGTTAGCTATGAACGCATTGCGGTGCTAGCGACCCTGCCATCGACACTTGAGCCTACGATGCGGCTCGTACAGAAGCAAGCTGAGGCAGCTGGCCGACAGGTGACGCTCGTTAACGGACTTGCTGAAGGCGCTTTTGATGCGCTTGTTGGCGGTAAACCTGAAGAACACGACCGCATTTTGTTGGAGACGGCAAAGCGGATTGCAGATAAGGCTGACGTTCTTGTACTCGCACAGGGTTCGATGGCACGCATGGAACAGAAACTCAAAGAAACAACCGGTAAACCGGTGCTTTCTTCTCCTCGAATGGGCGTTGAAGCGGTTAAAGCTTTGTTGGAAAAAGCGTAACAGTATCAAGCATAGGGGGAGAGGCAGGATGAATCAAGAACGTGTTAGAGTTACCTATCTGGTAGAGACGCCATATTCTTTAGAGCGTGCAGCGGCTACGATTGCTGGGGAGCAATCAACGGGCACCTTTACGTCCGTCCCAGGGGAAACGGATGAATTAAAAGCGAAGTTCGGTGCAATAGTCGA
This sequence comes from Paenibacillus sp. JT22N1, assembly GCF_059692155.1. NCBI lineage: Bacteria > Bacillati > Bacillota > Bacilli > Caryophanales > Paenibacillaceae > Paenibacillus > Paenibacillus sp. JT22N1. The sequence continues at coordinate 137,126 of NZ_JCAUAW010000006.1, read as the reverse complement.
ACATATTGAACAGCTAGCAGAAGTTGATACACCTTCCTTACCAGGAGCGAAGCCGCCTGCTGGGCATGACGGTAAGTACCGTCAAGGACGCGTAACAGTCTCATTTCCGCTGCATAATTTTGGCCCTTCGATTCCTAACTTGCTATCTGCTGTAGCTGGAAATCTGTATGAGCTCCAGGAACTCTCGGGACTGCGTCTTTTGGATCTGGATCTGCCTGAATCATTTACGACCCGTTATCCCGGACCGAAGTTTGGCATTGCAGGCACAAGAAAGCTGACAGGGGTGCATGATCGACCCATTCTAGGCACAATTATTAAACCCAGTATAGGGTTATCTACGGAACAATTGTCCGAACTAGTGAAGAAGCTTGCTATAGCTGGGATGGATTTTATCAAAGATGATGAGTTGAATGCGAATCCTCCGTGTGCTCCCTTGGAGCAAAAAGTAAAGGCAGTTATGGAAGCCGTCGAACGAGCTGCGGACGCAACCGGAAAGAAGCTGATGTATGCTTTTAATATTACCGGCGACATTGACGAGCTTCGCCGCAATCATGATCTCGTTGTGAAATCAGGTGGTACATGCGTTATGGTCAGCGTATTGAGTGTGGGACTAAGTGGCCTGGCTTACTTGAACCAGTACAGTGAAGTGCCGATTCATGGTCATCGCAATCAGTGGGGGATGCTGACAAGGAGTCCCCTGCTCGGAATAGAATTCACCGCTTATCAGAAGTTATGCCGTCTTGCCGGTGCCGATCATCTTCATGTCAATGGCTTTAACAGTAAGTTCTATGAAAGCAATGAATCCGTACTTCGCTCCATTCAAGCATGCACAATGCCGTTATTAGGCGGGTATCATTCGATGCCTGTCATTTCGTCCATGCAGTGGGCAGGTACAGCTCCTATCACCTATGAAGCTACACGTTCCGTTGATGTGATGCACTTGGCTGGAGGCGGTATGCTGGCACATCCAGATGGTCCAGCAGCAGGCTTTGAGAGCATGAAGCTCGGCTGGGAGGCCGCTGTACAAGGGATTACTCTTGAAAGTTATGCTAAGCAGCATCCACCGCTTCAACGTGCGATAGAGAAATACGGGAAAGGTTGAACCACCTATGGACGCGATGAAGCTATCCGATAATCAGGAACAGGCTCAAGATCAAGGTCAAGGTCAAGATCAAGATCAAGATCAAGATCAAGATCAGATCAAGCGATTGTTATGTTACTACGGAGATGATTTTACCGGGTCAACCGATGTCCTCGAAGCTTTGTTTCAAGCAGGACTGAGAACGATCTTGTTTCTGGAGCCACCAACTCTAGATATGCTGCGGGAGCAATTTCGAGACTTGGACTGTTTTGGCGTGGCGGGTGTGGGACGGTCCTTGTCACCTGATGACATGGAGAGGGAATTGCGCCCGTTGCTTACAACAATGAAGCAAGCCGGAGCGGCTGTAGTGCATTATAAGATTTGCTCCACGTTCGATTCTTCACCTGAAATAGGCAGCATCGGAAAAGCGATGGAGATAGGCCGGGATGTGTTCGGTGGACGTTATGTGCCTTTATTAGTGGGCGTGCCCTATTTACGAAGGTATACACTCTTTGGCAATCATTTTGCGGCAGGAGGAGAGCGTATACACAGGCTCGACCGACACCCCACGATGTCTCAGCATCCAATGACACCGATGGGGGAGGCTGATTTGCGGAAGCATTTGCATAAGCAGACGAAACTGCAATCTTCATTGTTCGATATTTTAGCGCTTGAAGGATACGATGAAGAGGTGCACGGGAAATTAGAGCAATTAATTGAAAACGAACAGCCTGATGTCGTGTTATTCGATGTTCTGGATGAGCCTCGACTTGAAAAAGCGGGGCGTTTGATCTGGCAGGAAGCGAGTAATGGCGAGGGACTGTTTGTAGTCGGCTCATCCGGTGTTGAATATGCGCTCAATGTTTGCTGGAAAGCAGAGGGTATCTTACCATCCGTAGAGCATGATGTAGAAGCAGTTGAATCAGTCGATCGCTTGTTAGTGGTGTCGGGCAGCTGCTCACCGGTTACAGAGAAACAAATTCAGCGTGCTTTGGAAGCAGGATTCATCGGAATTAGGGTTCCTATGAATGAATTGATTCGACCGGAGCTAATGCAGGAAGCGCAGTTGCAATTGAAACAAGAGGCGCGATCGGTGCTGGAGAGTGGTCGAAGCGTGGTGCTGTATACGGCCTCGGGACCACAGGACCAGACGATTGCTCTCATCCGTGAAACGCTTGCTGCACAAGGGTTTAAGGCCGAAGACAGCGGGCGTCTTTTGGGTAAGGCGCTTGGTAAGCTGACCAGAGAATTAGTGGCAGAGACGGGTGTGTCACGCATTCTTATCGCTGGCGGGGATACATCAGGTTATATAACACGTGAGTTGAGTATCTATGCATTAGCCTGTAAAGCGGCGCTTGAGCCTGGTGGACCTTTATGCCGTGCATATTCGAAAGAGCCGCAGTTTGACGATCTGGAGCTTGTGCTGAAAGGCGGACAAGTCGGAGGTGAGAATTTTTTTGAAAAGGTAAGAGTTGGGACGAAATTATAAAATTGTACAGGTCAATGCGGTATGTCGTTCGGGTGTCGTTGGTCGTGCATTGCGTAAATAATTAGGAGGTATTCATGGATAAAATTTGGTATCGGCAGCCGGCTGCCGAATGGAACGAAGCGCTGCCGATCGGAAATGGCAGGCTGGGGGGCATGATTTTTGGCAAGGTTGCTGGCGAAAAGATCCAACTAAACGAGGATTCGGTCTGGTATGGGGGACCGAAGGAACGCGACAATCCGGATGCCCTGCAGCATCTTCAGCAAATCCGGCAGTGGATCGCGGAAGGGCGAATCAACGATGCGGAGCGGCTTGCAGTGATGGCTCTGTCCGGCGTACCGGAAGGGCAGCGCCATTATATGCCGCTCGCCGATCTGACGCTGGCTTTTGCCGGTCACTCTGGAGAGGTCAACGCTTACCAGAGGGAGCTTGATTTAAACACCGGCATTGCATCCGTAACGTATCAGACTGGCGGCATTCGTTATATCCGTGAGATGCTGTCCAGCCACGTCGATCAGGTGTTGACTGTTCGGCTGGAGGCAGACAGACCCGGCTCCTTATCATTGACCGCGCGGCTTAAACGGGGCGAGAAAAACAAGTATGCGGAACAAATAGGAAAACTTTCCGACCGCAGCATTGCGATTCGCGGTAATTGCGGCGGCAGTGGTTCCGAATTCTGTGCCGTGTTATATGCGGAGGCTCAGGGCGGCGCCGTGAGCGTTGTCGGTGAGCATTTGATCGTGGATCGAGCCGACAGCGTGACGCTCTACGTGGCGGCAGCCACCTCATTCCGTTACGACGATCCGGAGGCAGAATGCGTCAGACGAGTGGAGGAAGCGGCAGCGAAAACGTACTCGCGGTTGAAGAACGACCATCAGGAAGACTTCGGACGGTTGTATGACCGAGTTTCATTTAAGTTGGATTCCCTTACTACGGATGAGGGCGAAGATTTACCGACAGACAAGAGGCTGGAGCGTATTCGCGAAGGCGGCGAAGATGCCGGGATTATCCCGCTTTATTTTCAATATGGCCGGTATTTGCTCATATCCAGCAGCCGTCCAGGCTCTTTGCCTGCCAATTTGCAGGGTATTTGGAACGATAAAATTGAGCCGCCGTGGGACAGCAAATATACGATCAATATTAATGCTCAGATGAATTATTGGCCTGCGGAAACATGTAATTTGTCGGAGTGCCACGAGCCGCTGTTCGACCTGCTCGAGCGGATGCGCGAGCGCGGACGGAAGACTGCACAAATCATGTACGGCTGCCGAGGATTTGTTGCGCATCACAATACGGATATTTGGGGCGATACTTCTCCGCAGGACATATACATTCCGGCAACGTACTGGCCGATGGGGGCTGCATGGCTTTGTTTGCACCTGTGGGAGCATTTCGAATTTGGCGGCGACCGCGAATTTTTGCTGAGCGCTTATGAAACGATGAAAGAATCAGCATTGTTTTTCCTTGACTATTTAATAGAAACTCCGGACGGGAAACTGGTGACTTGCCCTTCCGTATCGCCGGAAAATACCTATGTGCTGCCAAGTGGGGAAAGAGGCTGCCTCACAATGGGACCAGCGATGGATAATCAAATCCTGCACGCTTTGTTCACAGGGTGTATTCGGGCGAGCGAATTGTTGGATGCGGATGAAACGCTGCGAGAAGAGTGGACTCTTGTTCGCAGCAGACTTCCGGAGCCGCAGATCGGCCGTTACGGCCAACTACAAGAATGGATCGAGGATTACGAAGAGAAGAAGGCCGGACACCGGCATATTTCTCATCTGTTTGGACTTCATCCCGGCCGCCAAATTACCGTTCGTGAAACACCAGCATTGGCCGAGGCAGCGCGTAAAACGTTGGAACGCAGACTTGCTCACGGAGGCGGGCATACAGGTTGGAGCCGGGCGTGGATCATCAATTTCTGGGCTCGTCTGGAAGACGGAGAGGCCGCTTATGAGAACGTCATGGCTCTGCTATGCAAATCGACGCTGCCGAACCTGCTTGATAACCACCCTCCGTTTCAAATCGATGGCAACTTCGGGGGAACTGCGGGCATCGCCGAAATGCTGCTGCAAAGCCATGCCGGAGAGCTTCACTTGCTGCCGGCGCTGCCATTGGCATGGTCGGACGGAGAAGTGAAGGGACTGAGGGCACGAGGGGGCTTTGAAGTGGATATCAAATGGAGGAGTGGAAAACTCGAAACGGCTGCGGTACGTTCCCGACTCGGCGGTCTTTGCCGTCTTCGAACGAGTGTCGAAGTTCGTATAGTTGGAGCTGAACTCTTGAAAGATTATTCGATATTGGATCAAGTGGTGAGGTTTAACACGGTCCCGGGTATGGTGTATGAGATCGAGTCGGTCTAACTCGTAACCCTATGTAAGTAGAGAAAGAGCTGTCCACCATGTAGTCCATACATCGGTTGAAAGCTCTTTTTTTGTTGTTGAAGGAAGAAATATAACGGTTGAAACTGCACATTTGAAGGGAAATCGACCGAACCATTGTACATGTAGATGCTGGGGAAAGCGGAAGCGCGTCTGTAACGATGTTTTTCAATCTTACAGACGAGATGAGGGCAGAATTGTGCGCTGAGCGAGGGCTGTAAGGTTGTTTTTCATCGTTACAGACGCTAGGGAAAGCGGAAACGCGTCTGTAACGATGTTTTTCAATCTTACAGACGAGAAAAGGGCAGATTTGTGAAATGAGCGAGTCTGTAAGGTTGTTTTTCATCGTTCCAGAGTCTAGGGAAAGCGGAAGCGTGTCTGTAACGATGTTTTTCAATCTTACAGACGAGAAGAGAGCGGATTTGTGCGCTGAGTGAGGCTGTAAGGTTGTTCTTCATCGTTCCAGAGTCTAGGGAAAGCGGAAGCGTGTCTGTAACGATGTTTTTCAATCTTACAGACGAGAAAAGAGCGGATTTGTGAAGTGAGCGAGGGCTGTAAGGTTGTTTTTCATCGTTACAGACGCTAGGGAAAGCGGAAGCGTGTCTGTAACGATGTTTTTCAATCTTACAGACGAGAAGAGAGCGGATTTGTGCGCTGAGTGAGTCTGTAAGGTTGTTTTTCATCGTTGCAGACGCTAGTGAAAGCGGAAGCGCGTCTGTAACGATGTTTTTCAATCTTACAGACGAGAAAAGAGCGGGTTTGTGAAGTGAGCATGTCTGTAAGGTTGTTAGTAAGGTTTTATATTTCGCTGACAAAACAGTATTGTCCCGAAGAAACGCGAAGACCGGCATACCCGGATTCATAGCCGATGATTTCGATGCTCGGGTCATCCGTAATCCTAGATCCGTTGTCTGTAATCTTATCCACGGATAAAGCCGGGACATAGACATCCCCCAAACAGTTTGCAGGAATGACCACGTTTAACGTCAACTGATTATGAGTAGTTCGTTTCCAGTCTACATGCAAACATCCAATTGGCAGCTGATGCTCAGCCTTGACTTCTTCCAAGCCTTGGGGCAATGCCGGTTTAATCGTCACCTTATAGCTTTCAAAGTCAGGGTCATATCGATAATCGATTCCAGCTAAACCGACGTATAACCATTCCTCTAAATGACCAAGCATAAAATGGTTTTGCGATTTGCCAACGGTTGGACCGTCCCACGCTTCCGTCAACGTCGTTGCACCGTGAACGATTTGATAACCGTAGCTTGGGTGATCAGTTTTTCGAGTCATTTCGTAAATGATGTCCGAACGGCCATTCAGCGCGAGTGCAAGAAGCACAGAACGATGCCCGACATCGCCCGCGGTCGTATGATAACCATGTTGACGAATGTCTTCGATCAAATGGGAAAGTACGGTTTCCTTGCAATGATCATCGACAAGTCCCAATGTAAGCGGCATGGCGTTCGAGGTTTGACTTCCTGTAGCATATCTGGATGTTTCCTGGTTGAAAAATACGCCATTAAACGCCGATTTGATCTTTTCCCGCAGGGCTGCGTAGTTGACGGCGTCCTGGCTGTTGTTTAACAAGCTTGCGATTTGTGCAAATATATCTACGATATGGTAAAACATCGCTGTCTCAGTATGAGAGACAGGTGTATTTTGTGCGAACCCGGGTCCATTTTCCCCGACATCATACCAATCACCAAGCCCTCGACTGACGATTAAATGATCGGAGCCTTCAGCCACGTAATCGATGTACGCTTTCATACCCTCATAATGTTCTTTCAAAATCCGCATATTGCCGTACATACGAAATAGGTTCCAGCCTGTCAACACATACGCACCTCCCCACGAAACAGAATCGCGGAAACAGTGCCACTTATCGGAAAACACGACATATTCGGGTGCCGTCGTCGGCACCATCCCGCTGGGCAGTTGGGCATCTCTGATATCTTCCATCGTTTTCGTTAACAAGGGTTCAATCTGATAATTGAATGCTACGGATGGGCCCATCAGATGAATTTGTTCCAACCATCCGAGCTTTTCTCGATGCGGACAATCCGTAAACAGGCTTTTCATGTTGCTAAGAATTGCTTGATTAATAATCTCGTGCGTCCGGTTCAACATAACATCCGAGCTTTCAAACCTTCCTGTAACCCTCGTATCTGGATAGATCATTTGTCCTTCCATGCGGAAAATAACGGGACAGTCTGTTGGGAGCCGCCCGGACGAATCGGTTGGAATCGCACCTTCGATTTGAACATAGCGAAAACCGTAATAGCTGAATCGAGGTGACCAGATTTCCTCTCTATCTCCATTCAGGATGTAGGAAAACCTGTACGGGGAGCCGGTCCATTTTTGATTGGCCGTACCGTCTTCCTTCAACAGTTCTGCTGGGGATAGGGTGATCATGGCACCTTCCTGGCCAACGACGGATATTTTAACCCATCCTGAAAAGTTTTGCCCGAAATCGGCAACGTAAACACCAGGTGTAGGTTGCGATATGTTCACTGGTTGGAATGTCTGCATCACCTTCAAAGGAGAAAGCGCTTGCGATTTCAGCTTTCCAACGGGAGGGTCAACTTCGACTGCGTATCCCCAGGCTTCACGTTCCGTGAAACCGGGCAAATCCCAACCTGCTTGCATACGGCGTGCGTCAAAGTCCTCGCCACCATATATGCATGAAAAAGTGATCGGTCCCGCAGAGGTTTCCCAGTCCTGATTACTGGCAATCGTGACGGTCGTACCATCGGTATGCGTGATTTCGAGCTGGACCAGGCATCTCGGGGTACCGAAGGAACGTTTGAATTTGCTGTAACGGCCTCCCGTCACGTTGAAAAATCCGTTCCCGAGCATAACGCCTACAGCGTTAGCGCCTTGGTTCACTTCGTCGGTCACATCGTAAACGCAGTAAAGACAAGTTTTGTCATAGTTTGTCCACCCGGGCGAAAGCACATGATCACTGACCTTATTCCCGTTTAACCGAAGCTCATATTGTCCCAAACCGCATATGTAAGCTCTTGCTCTTTCCACAGATTTATCTAGGTTGAATTCATATCGGAACAACGGAAGTGCTCTACGCTCCTGCGGCTCTAAGTCAGGATCGCCGATCCAGCGGGCCGCCAAATCGTTCTCGTTTAAAAGTCCCATTTCCCACCACGATACCGGACTTTCCGTCATTTGATCGTTTTGATCCCAAAACTGAAGCTTCCAATAATAGCGTACGCGGGACAGAAGCTGAGAGCCTTCATATAAAACATGCACGTTTTTCCTGCTTGCGATTTTGCCGCTATCCCATACGAAGCGCTGTACACATTCCACATCGGTCGACACCATGATTCGGTAGGCTGTTTGCATTTGCGAGCGAACGAGACTGGATTTGTAGCTCCAGCCGAAAGCAGGGTGTGTGACATCGATCCCGAGAGGGCATTTTTTGCTTTCTACAAACATTTCATCCAGTTGCATCATTTCGGTCTCCTTTTAAACGTCCTCTAATCGGAATTCATTGACGAAAGATATCTTGTGAGGCAGCCACACTGATCGTTCGGAACTCTTTACCGTAATTTTTTGTCGGGTCGCCTTCCTTATAGGGTCTGCAGGAGCAATAGAAGTGATATAGTACGCCATTATGCGTAATGACGGAAGGTTTGTGGGCAAAAATGGAGTCGATGGTTCCCTCTTCTCCAACGCGAATGATCGGATCGGGATATTTGTCCCAGTGTAAAAGATCCTTCGAAAGCGCAATTCCTTCTTGTGCTTGCTTGTAATTATAGCCAAAAAAGTACATGACCCATTGGTCTTTATCCTGTAAAACACAAGGGTCGCTGACAAAACCAGAGTCCCATTTTTCTGGAGAGATACGTAATATGGGGTTTTGTTCGTATCTCTGCCACTCTATCAGGTTATTGGAGAGAGCAACGCCCGTTTGTTCAATCCATTTTCCCTTATTCGTGTTTTTGGCATTATAAAACAAATAGAAAGTGCCTTCATGTTCAATTAGGCATTCCTTGTATAAACCGCCTTTTTCCCAATCCGCACCTGCCTCCGGGGTTAGAATCGGATCAGGGCATCTGTGCCACTCCAGCAACTGTTCATCTTCCGTCCATGCGATTCCGATTTTTGCAGAACCTTCTTCGTACCCGAACTCAGGATAGGCGTGATAGAGCAGCCAGTATTTGTTGTTCCATTTCTTTAGCACTGGAGGAGCATCAATCCGATTTTCTTTCAATATCCATGTACCTGCTATATTTTTTGAATCCCAACCTGAACCTTCATTTCGTCGTAAGATGACACTTAGGTGATCCCAGTTTAATAGGTCTTTGCTTGTGGCCAAGGCTGTTTGATAACCTGTACCGTCAAACCCTACATACATCATGTAAAACTTATCGTTATGCTGAAAGACAAAGGGGCAATCAACGGCACGTTCATCAAAATGACCGGGGATGCCGGATCCGACAAGCACCGGTCTACCTAATTTATAAGGTGTTTCATAGGGCCCAATATTCATCGTTTTCACACTCCTCAACTATAGTTGGAACTTGCGACAGATGTAACCTATTTTTAAGATTACTATCATACCTCTTTCTACTATGGGGGGGATTGAATCCGATATATAGGGCGATTGCATCTTCAAATTACAGCTGCATTGACATCGTCTGTAAGCGGGCGTAGGATGAGGGAAAATTGTGGAAGCTTTGTTCGAAAGGGGGACTAAAGTGAAAGTCGATTATGTATCCAATCCGTACATGTTTCAGACAGCTGGCAGCATTATCGCCGGACGTAACATCATCGCCCAACTGATTCCGCGAATCAAGTTGCTTGGTGAGTTTCGGCATGTAGTGATCGTTACACAGCCTTCCATAGTAGCGTTGGGGGTCATCGAGCAAATCGCCGTCGAGCTAAAGCAAGTGGGTATATCCAGCCGTTGTATAACGGAGGTGAAACCGGAACCGACGGTTGACAATATACGCGTAGTATTCGGTAACATCTCCGCAGAACCTGTAGATTTGCTGATCGGTATTGGTGGAGGAAGCGTTCTTGACGCTACGAAATTGTTTTCTGTTTTGCTGACGAATCCGGTTGACTTACAGAGCTTGATCGGTAACGATCAGGTTTCGCAACCGGGTATTCCAACAGTGCTTGTGCCGACGACTTCAGGCACCGGCTCTGAAGTGACACCCAATGCGATTGTAACCGTTCCAGAAGAAGAGTTGAAGGTTGGTGTAATCAGCAGACACTTGCTGCCCAAGCTGGTCATTATCGACCCTGTTTTGACAGTAAGCCTGCCACAGCCGATCACGGCTGCAACAGGAATGGATGCGTTTACGCATGCCTTGGAATCGTATATATCCAATAAGGCCAACCCGCTAAGCGACATGTTTGCCTTGGAATCGATACGCTTGATTGCAGACAGCTTGGTTCATGCGTATCATACCGGCTCGGATCTGGAGGCGAGGGAGAAGATGCTGCTCGGGTCGATGTACGGCGGTATGGCGTTGAGTGCGGCTGGTACAGCAGCCGTGCATGCCCTCGCGTATCCGCTCGGAGGAAAGTTCAACATTTCGCATGGAGTCGCAAACTCGATGCTGCTTCCGCATGTTATGGCCTATAATATGGATGCCATATCAGGGCGGCTCGGAAACGTTGCCAAAGCCATGGGGTTGCAGGTGGAAAAAAGGGGAAGAAAGGACTCCTCCGATCTAGTGATCGAGCAAATTTTCGAGTGGACTTCAGACATGCATATCCCGCAAAATTTGCGAGAATTCGGCATTACGGAACGGGATGTGGATGATCTGTCGGACGCCGCATCAAAGGTCACCAGGCTATTAAATAATAATCCGAAGCCGATGGACTTGGAATCGATCAAGTCTGTTTATAGGAAACTATTCCCCTGAAGTACGGGGGGAGTGTATATCTGGAATTTCTCCCGCTAATTTCATTATCCTTGAAATCACCAGAAACGGTTGTTTTGTTGGTGAGCGGATGAGCTATCGTTCTGTAAATAAGAGCTTCCAGGGACTTCTATTTCTTCAACATTAGATCGAGTTCTTCAAATAGCAGTCTCCAAAGACTGTTATTAGTTTGATTTTCACCGAAATTAAGGAGAAAACTGAAGAATAACAGCTTCCAGGGACTCCTATTTCCAATAAGAGCGATAAAAATGGTAAATTAACAGCCTCCAAAGACTCTTATTCAAAAATGCCCTTCACCGTAAATGCTTACGAAGTAAGATTTGCTAAAGCAAAACTCTAAGGAGGAAATCACAATAGAAAGTCGCTGTCATTGCAGATGACCTTACTCATTCTACCATCCGATCCAAATAAGGAGAGATACGATGTTAAAGCCCTCTGGCATCATTCCCGCTATGATCACCCCTTTTGACGAAACTCAAAACATCAACGAGTCCGCATTGCGACAATTAGTCCGCAGGTTCGCGGGTGCAAACGTTCACGGTCTGTTTTGCCTCGGTACCAATGGGGAGTTCTTTACTTTGACTATGGAGGAAAAGCTGCGAGTTGCCGAGATCGTTATAGAAGAAGCGCAAGGACAACTTCCGGTTTATGTGGGCGCAGGGTGCGTCGGAACAATGGAAACGGCCCAGTTGGCTGCACGCTTGGAACAAATGGGAGCCGATGCGTTATCGATAATCACTCCCTATTTTTTGACGTTTACGCAGCAGGAGCTGATCGGGCATTTCCGTACGGTTGCGGAAGCGACGGCACTGCCTATTATTTTGTATAACATTCCGGCGCGGACCGGCAACTCCCTTTTACCTCGGACGGTCATGGAGTTAAGTAAAGTGCCTAACATTGTTGGAATTAAAGACAGCAGCGGAAGTTTTGATAACATTTTGCAAGTTTTAGAGCTGTGCGAGCCGGATTTTGCTGTACTAGCAGGGACCGACTCGCTCATTTTACCGACACTGATGGCTGGCGGACACGGAGCCATCGCCGCAACAGCCAATGTATTCCCGGAGGTCGTCAGTTCCATTTACGATTTATGGAAGCAGGGTAAACCGGAAGAAGCCGAATTGTCGCAGCGAAAGCTGCGTGCTCTGCGCAGTGCGTTCTCACTGGGTACCCTGCCGTCCGTTTTGAAGGAAGTGATGAACATGATCGGTTTGCCGGCGGGAGAACCGCGACTGCCGGTTCAACCTCTCACTTCGTCAGCCAAAGGGGAGCTGAGAATCGTGATGGATCGATATATGAGTGAAGGCATCATAAAATGATCAGGATGAGGTGTTGAAGATGAAGGATGTAAACATTCCGAATGGGGTTTGGCCAACGATGCTGACCCCGTTCACGAATTCCAACGAAGTGGACTATGGCGCATTAGGACAATTGGTCGAATGGTATATTGCCCAAGGTGTTCACGGTCTTTTCGCGGTCTGCCAATCGAGTGAAATGTTTTACTTATCATTGGAGGAGAGAGTTGCGATCGCGCGGTTCGTTAAGGAAAAAGCTTCTGGCCGTGTGCCGGTGATAGCTTCTGGCCATATCTCAGACGGATTCGATGAACAGGTGGAAGAGCTTCAGCGGATGACTGGCACGGGAGTTGATGCGGTCGTGTTGGTCAGCAACCGGCTTGCCGGGCCGGAAGAATCGGACGATGTGTGGTTGAACCGGGCCATGCAGCTGCTGGATCGAGTGCCGGATGTGCTTTTTGGTATTTACGAATGCCCATATCCTTACAAAAGGCTGATGACCCCGAAACTGCTCAAATGGTGCGCAGAGACGGGCAGGTTTGGGTTTCTCAAGGACACGAGTTGCAATCTTACACATATTGCCGAGAAAATCGATGCGGTGAAAGGAAGTCCATTGAAAATATTCAATGCTAATTCTGCAACACTGCTCGAATCGTTACGTTTGGGCGCAGCCGGCTTCAGTGGCGTGATGGCCAATTTTCACCCCGAGCTGTATGTACGTCTGATGGAGTGTTGGGATTTAGAGACCAATAGGGCAGAAATGATACAAGCGTTTGTCGGACCAGCGTCCTTGATCGAACTACAGATGTATCCCGTCAATGCGAAATATCATCTACAAAAAATAGGCCTACCCCTAGCGATTCAATGCCGAACCAGAGATTCTAGTGCTTTCAGAGAGAACCAAAGGTTTGAGGTGGAGCAGCTGGGTGCACTATATCATCTGTTCAAGCAGCAGCTTTTGACAAAACAAAATGTAAACGTTTGAGAAGAACGGCTGATCTTTTGGGGAATTCGATGCTGCTGCCTGTTTGACTCAAGGCAGTCGATCAGGGAGTTAAAATACGAGGAGGTGTTACAGTGCCGTTTAAAGCTAAGGACAAAATCGTATTTATTGGTGACAGCATAACAGACAAAGGAAGAAAAAAGGACCCCTTGAAGCTGGGCTCGGGATATGTACGGCTGCTGCACGATTATCTCACTGCGGTGTACCCGAAGCTGTCGTTAAAAATAATCAATGAAGGTGTATCCGGAAACCGCGTGATTGATTTGGAAAAAAGATGGAGAATCGACGTAATGGATCACCAACCGCAGTGGGTTTCGATTTCTATCGGCATCAATGATGTATGGCGGCAATTGGATTCGCCAGATGCGGATCAGGTGTACCCCGTCAAGTTCGAAGCGGTGTATCGCAACCTGCTGGATCAAACGAAACAAATACCCAATTGTCGTACGATTCTCATGCAACCTACGGTGATCAAGGAGTATCCTGATTCTACAGGGACCCAGTTACTGAAGCCTTACGTGGACATTGTCAACCGTCTGACGGAAGAATTCAATGGCATCCTTGTGCCGACGCATGAAGCATTCATCGATTTCTTACAGTGTGAAACAGGTCAGGACTTAACGACTGACGGCGTACACATGAACACGCTTGGAGATATGCTGATGGCCACAACTTGGCTGAAGGCGGTTACAGGTACCCCAAACAAAAATTAGCTTTTGCTTTATTCAGACTGCATGCCATTCACTATGGATGCAGTCTTTTTCATGACTTTTATCAAGAGATTCATGGAGAGGTGGAAGGCGTCGCCTATAAAATAGGTGAATTTGCCCTATAAACGAAAGTTGAATTTTAGATACACTTGACTCAAGTATCCCGGTAAAGTGAGTTTGTCTATAGGAGGAGAGGACTATGAAAGTTTCTGAGCTAAAAACGGAATACATCGAGAATCCGTTAGGCATTGTTACGACCGTTCCCCGCTTAAGCTGGATTATGGAATCGGAAGAATACGGTCAGGTCCAATCGGCCTATCACGTATTGGTAGCATCTCGTCCGGAACTGTTGAATGAGAATAAAGGCGATCTATGGGACAGCGGAAAGGTTGAGTCCGACCAATCGATCCATGTCTCTTATGGGGGAACACCTCTAGAATCAAAACGGGTTTATTATTGGCAGGTCAGGGTTTGGGATAAACGCGATATCGTGTCTGAGTGGAGCAGGTCGGCTCATTGGTCGATGGGTATTCTAAACCAAAATGAATGGCAAGCATGCTGGATTGGCAGAACAAAACCTCAGAACACAGAGCTTTTGCCATCTCCCTATATGAGAAAAACATTCCGAATCGAAAAGCCGGTCCGTCAGGCTTTCATTTATGCAAGTGCTTTGGGCTTGTATGAACTGCACATCAACGGTGAAAGGGTTGGGAGAGATTATTTTGCCCCTGGGTGGACAGATTACAATATCAGGGTACAGGTTCAGACCTACGACGTAACGGCGTATCTGATTACCGGAAGTATGGCTCTAGGTGCGATCCTAGGCACAGGATGGTATGCCGGTCACGTGGGAATGTTCGGTCCGAACAGATACGGAGACAACCCATATCTGCTCCTTGAGCTGCATATCGAATATGAGGATGGTTCCAATCATGTTGTTGTGACCGACGAATCATGGAAAGCGTTTGCAGGTCCAATTCTGTATTCAGATTTACTAAAAGGCGAAAGCTTTGATGCCCGTCTGGAACCGAAGGGTTGGAGCTTGCCGGGATTTGATGATGACTCTTGGGAGACGCCTGTCGTTTTGGAACGTTACGAAGGGATTCTGACCGCACAAGTAGATCCTCCTGTTCAAGTCATGAAGGAACTACTGCCGATCAGCATGAAGAAAACACCCCGTGGCTCTTACCTATTTGACATGGGACAAAATATGGTCGGATGGGTTCGTCTTCAAATTGAAGACGGGCAAGAGGGTCAGGAAGTTACTGTCAGCTGCGCGGAAATGTTGAATGAAGACAATACGTTATACACCATTAATCTGCGCGAAGCCGTTCAGCAGGAGACATACATCTTGAGAGGAGATAGGGAGGAATGTCTGGAACCTCACTTTACTTTTCACGGCTTCCGGTATGTGGAAGTAATAGGATTGACGAGTTCGCCCACGCTGCAAACGGTCATCGGCAGAGTGGTTCATTCGGCTACGCCGCAAACGGGTTGGTTAGAAACTTCCAATGTCATGTTGAATAAGCTTCTAAGCAATATCGAGTGGGGACAACGTGGCAATTTTCTCAGTGTGCCGACGGACTGTCCGCAGCGTGATGAACGGCTTGGTTGGACGGGAGATGCGCAAATTTTTGCTCGTACGGCCAGTTTTAATATGGATGTCGGACGCTTTTTCAATAAGTATATGATCGATGTAATCGATGCCCAGCGTCCTTCAGGAGCTTTTCCTGATGTGGCGCCGGATTCCGGCTGGGAAGAGTTTAAGCATAATCATGCGGAACTTAACTGGCATGCTCCTGACAATGGCGGATGGGGGGATGCGGGGGTTATTATTCCTTGGACCGTTTACCAGGTGTATGGCGATCAAAGAAATTTGGAAGAATGCTATCCGGCAATGGTCAGATGGGTGGAGTATTTACAAGCGAACTCGGTGAACTTGATCCGAACGGGTTACTCGAATTATGGTGATTGGCTCTCCATCCATGCGGACACGCCAAAAGACGTGCTCGATACCGCTTATTTCGCCTACAGCACCTTACTGTTGTCCAAATCTGCGAAGACGCTTGGCAAGGAAGAAGATACGCGTAAATACGCGGATTTGTTTGAAAGGATCCAACAAGCTTTCACGGAAGCGTTTGTGGATGAGGCCGGACGTATCAAAGGAGATACGCAGACCGTATACGTACTTGCACTTAAGATGAACCTACTGACAGAAGAGCAGCGCAAACTTGCAGTTCGACATTTGGCGGGAAATATTCAGCTCCACGGTAATCATTTAACGACAGGTTTTCTCGGCGTCGGGTATCTGCTTCCCGCTTTAACCGAAGGGGGGAGAGAAGATCTTGCTTACACCTTGCTCAATCAAGGTACTTTCCCTTCTTGGCTTTATTCCATCAAGCATGGAGCTACGACCATTTGGGAACGATGGGACGCCTGGACAGAAACAAACGGATTCCAAAATCCGGGTATGAATTCGTTTAATCATTACTCATTGGGTTCAGTTGGCGAGTGGATGTATCAAAATATTATGGGGATCAACACAGACGAGGACAGACCGGGTTACAAGCATATCGTGATCCATCCCCGACCGGGCGGCGGGCTCCATTTTGCCAAAGGCGAATTTCATTCTGTATACGGCAGGATCCGAGTAGAGTGGAAATTGGAGCGGTCGTTGTTCATTTTGAAAGTGCAAATTCCTGTGAACACAACGGCCACGATTTATGTGCCGGGTGCCGTCATGAATGAGGATGGGCACGAAACCGAGGGAGTTCATTATTTAGGGACAGAATACAACAAATCCGTTTACAGCGCCGGTTCAGGAAGTTATACATTCATTTCTCGGTGGACAGATGTTGGATTGAGTCTGGGAGCGGAGACAAGTGTCACACATGAGATTGGAGCGTAAAGTAGCTGTTGTTACCGGAGCTGCTTCCGGTATCGGAGAAGCCGTCGCACGGCGATTCGCCGAAGAGGGAGCCTGCGTGATCGTCAATGACATTTCCGAAGAGGGAGTGCGTGTCGTCAAAGAGATCGAAGAAGCAGGTGGGAACGCCTTGTTTGTCCGAGCCGACATTCGCGCCGAAAACAGCGTAATGGCATTGATGGAAGCCGCCAAAACATATTTCGGTGCCCTGCATATTCTCGTTAACAACGCCGGGGTTACTTGCAGTACGAATGTCGTAACGGCTGACGAAGCAGCTTGGGATCACGTGATGAATTTGAATTTGAAAAGCGCGTGGTACTGCTGCAAGCACGCAATTCCGTTCATGATGGAACAGGGTGGAGGCAGCATTGTCAACATCGGCTCGACCCATGTTATCCGTACGCAACGAAATCATTTCCCTTATCACTCTTCCAAAGCAGGCATGCTTGCGATGGCCCAAGGAATTTGTGTCGATTTCGGAGGTCAGGGAATCCGTGCGAATACCATTAGCCCGGGGTATATCGAGACCCCGCTTGCCGAGACCTACATACAGTCCTTTTCGAACAGAGAACAGAAGTGCAATGCCATGCTGGCAACACACCCTATCGGGCGATTCGGTAAACCGGAAGACGTGGCGAATGCGGCCGTTTTTCTTGCTTCTGATGAAGCGGGATTCATTGCCGGAGCGAATCTCGTTGTGGACGGTGGCAGGTCCGTGCTACAGGTCTTCGATTAAAGATCGAACGGTTAATCATAACAAGGGAGAGAGACTATGACATTCGAAGTTGAGAAAACCGCAGGAGATAGTGAATGGTTTACACATGACCGATTCGGAATGTTTATCCATTGGGGACTATATTCGCTTGCAGCTAGGCATGAATGGCTGCAATCCCGGGAAAAATTGAGCGGGGAACAGTACAGCCGAAAATATTTCAAAAGATTTGATCCCGATTTGTACGATCCCGATCTTTGGGCACAGCTCGCTTCTGACGCGGGCATGAAGTACTTCGTGGTGACGACGAAGCACCATGAGGGCTTTTGCTTATGGGACAGCAAGCTCACCGATTACAAAGCACCGAACTCGCCGGCCGGCCGTGATGTGTTAAGACCGATGGTAGACGCGTTTCGCAAACGCGATATGAAAGTCGGCTTTTATTATTCGCTGCTCGACTGGCATCACCCCCATTATACGGTTGATCCGAAGCATCCGCTTCGCTTCGATCCCAATCGTATCGCCGGGAACACCACGCTGGACTTCGCCAATTACCGGAACTATTTGTACGGACAAACGAAGGAATTGCTGACGGATTTCGGACAAGTGGATCTGATGTTTTATGATTTTTCATTCCCTGAAGAAAACGGGTTGGCGGGCAAAGGCAAGGAAGATTGGGGCAGCGAAGAGTTGGTCCGGATGATCCGGACCCTACAGCCGAATATTTTATTGAACGACCGCTTACAGGTTGGGGGCGATATTACAACTCCTGAACAGTATATGCCGACCAAATGGGTCCAGGTAAACGGTAAGCGCGTCGTATGGGAAACATGCCATACCTTCAGCGGTTCGTGGGGCTATCACCGTGAAGAAGAGTCATGGAAGAGCGTTGAAGTACTAATCAAAATGATGATTGATGTTGTCAGCAAGGGAGGCAATCTTTTGCTGAATGTTGGCCCTACCGGACGTGGTGAATTCGACGAGCGTGCGATTGAACGATTGAAGGGAATGGGAGAATGGATGAAGCGGCACAACCGCTCTATATACGGATGTACACAGGCTCCGGAAACGTTCGAATGCCCCGAAGATTGTCGGTTAACCTACAATCCGCAGATGAATCGCATGTATTTGCATGTATACAGTTGGCCGTTTAAAAATATCCATCTTCACGGATTCGCAGGCAAAGTGGAATATGCTCAATTTCTAAACGACGCATCGGAAATCAGATTTAAGGAAGGTTTTGTGCCAAGCGGTATTGATAATGGAGCCTTCAAGGAAGGGCGAGATGAGCATACAGTGACGTTATCGCTTCCTGTCAAGAAACCGAATGTTACGGTGCCGGTCATCGAACTATTTTTAAAATAAAGCAAAAAAGAATGGAGGTTGGGTAAAAACGATGAAAGCTATCACTCTTGGATACGCACCCAATCCTGCCCCGCGGGTGGAAAATGGCATCCGGCTGCTGAAACAAGCATTGCTGGACTACGGATATGATGTGAAAGTTGAAGAAGTGTCCTGGACGTGGGACAGCTATCGGTCAATAACGGGAAGAAAAATCTTTGTGGGAAACCGCAATGAATCTGAATTGCTGCGGCAGTTGGAAGAACGTGACGTACTCCTGTATCATACGGAAGCTCCGGAAGGAGAAGGATTCTATATTGCCGCTTTGCCGGGGAATCTGATGACGGTTTCCGGGGGCAGCGATTCTGGAGTTCTGTACGGCTGCATGGAGCTTGCGCAGCGTGTTCGCACTGCAGGGCTTCTGCCCGAAGATATCGCCTATGGAGACGCTCCGCACTTTGCGCTGAGGGGACCGGCGATCGGACTGCAGAAAACAACCGTCGAACCGCCACGTCAGACGTATGAATATCCGATTACCCCCACGCGATTCCCCTGGTTTTACGACCGGTCATTGTGGCAGGATTTTCTCGACATGCTGCTGGAACAGCGGTGCAACATCGTCTATTTGTGGGCTGGCCACCCCTTCTCCTCGTTAGTGAGATTGGCTGATTACCCGGAGGCGCTTGAAGTTACGGAAGACGAGTTTGCACTGAACGTTGAAACATTCCGTTGGGTGGCGCAAGAAGCGGATCGGCGGGGCATATGGCTCGTATTGAAGTTCTATAATATACATATTCCGCTTCCATTTGCGGAGAAGCACGGGTTGAAGCTGCATCAGCCGAAGCCGCTACCTATAACAAGTGATTACTATAAGCAATCGATCGCCGCTTTTGTCCGAACTTTCCCTAACGTGGGGATGATGGTCTGCCTTGGGGAAGCGCTGCAAGGACAGATTTACGGAGTGGAATGGTTTAACGAAACGATTCTTGCAGGCTTGTTGGAAGGACTTAAGGATTCAGATGTGAAGGAAAAACCGCCGATTATTCTACGTTCACACGCGATAGAGCCACAAAAAGTCATTGAAGCGGCGCTGCCTCTGTATCCGAATCTGTATACGGAGGCCAAATATAACGGCGAATCGTTGACTACGTATACGCCACGCGGCAAATGGCAGGATATTCACAACCGTCTCGGCTCGCTGAAAACGATTCATATCGTCAATGTACATATACTTGCTAACCTGGAACCTTTCCGCTACGGGGCGCCTTCGTTTATCCAAAAATGCATGCAGGCGGCCAAATATCGGCTGAAAGCGAACGGGCTTCATCTGTATCCGTTGTTTTTCTGGGATTGGCCATTTTCACCAGATTTGGCACAGCCTAGGCTGAAACAATTGGATCGCGATTGGATTTGGTTCACAGCCTGGTTCCGTTACGCTTGGAACCCGGATCGCGATCCAGCAGCCGAAAGGCATTACTGGATTGAAGTGCTTGGCAACAGATACGGCAGCCCGGAAGCAGGCGAAGCGATACTGGACGCATACGAAGCGTCCGGAGAATGTGCGCCCAAGTTGCTGCGGCGGTTCGGCATTACCGAAGGCAACCGTCAAACGATGAGCCTGGGGATGACCATGAGTCAATTGACGAATCCGGAACGGCACATGCCGTGGCCAGATTTATGGGAGTCCCAGTCGCCTCAAGGTGAACGACTGGAGGAATATGTGATCCGGGAGTTGAAAGGCGAACCGCACGTCGGAGAGACGCCGCCGGAAATTATTGCTGATGTCAGTAGGCATGCGAAAGATGCGGTGCAAGCGATTGAACGGGCGCGCAAGTTGGTGAAACGAAACTGGGATGAATTTAATCGCTTGTTCGATGACATGCATGCGATTCATCATATGGTGCAGGTGTATGTGCATAAAGTCCGGGCGGCACTGCTAATTTTGACCTACAAGCATACGGTTTTCGGGGAGTTTTTCAAACAATTGGAATGGTTGGAAGAAGCCGCTGATCAGCTAGAGAGCAGCTTGAATAGCTATCGACTGCTGACGGCTTTGACGGAAAAGTCATATTTATTCGCCAACAGTATGCAGACGCCGCAGCGGAAAGTTCCGATCCGTAATGGTCTTGAATTCAAGCACTGGACGGGGTGCTTGCCAGTCTATGAGTTAGAGTTGGAACGCTTCCAGTTCCATCTGAATGAATTAAAGTCAGGCACAATGCCTGAGGCGCTGAAGAACATGAAAGAACCGATTGTTCCATGCCGGGAGGTGCCGTTCACATTGCTGTCCGGTAACGCGGAAACATTCCTAGTTGAGAAAGAAGCACAAGTGTTTATGGATGGGGATATTCACATCGTCGGTTGTGCGGAAGAGCTGGATGGTTTGACGGGAATCCGATTCAGCCAAATGGAAGCGAGTCTGAACGGAGTAACGATCGATATCGAATTACATCAGCCATCCAAGGTGTTGATCGGATATTTCAATTCGAAGGATGAGCAGTGGCTCCAAGTCCCAAGCTTGGAGGAAAACACACACGCGGACGACTTGGGCGGGTATGCTCCGGTATTGCAAAAAGGATTGCGTCTATACGCGTATCCGTCTGTCAATGTCCATACGTTTCGTTACGAAGCAGGACGGCATTCGCTTGATTTCGGCAAGGGAGCTTACTTGGTTTTAGGCGTCGTACCTGCTGATCTAGAAATTCGACCAAGGAATGTCGAGCACAAAAATGATGGCATCAACACATTGGATTGGCTGTATGAGTAAGTAATCGACAGATGGGGAGAGAGTCTATGTCCGAAAAGAGATCCACACTCTGGTATACTCAGCCGGCCAAGGATTGGTTCGAAGCGCTACCTATCGGCAACGGCCGGTTTGGCGGTATGGTGTATGGCGGTACGGACCGAGAACACATTCAATTGAACGAGGACACGCTTTGGTCGGGGGAACCTCGGGAGACGGTTCGCTATGATGCGGAGCGGCATTTGGACCCTGTGCGTGAATTGATATTTTCGAAGAAGTACGCAGAAGCGGAGCAGATTATTGAACAGTACATGGAAGGGCCGGATATTGAGTCCTACATGCCTCTCGGGGATTTGGAGCTTATCTTTGACGAAGAGGGCGAAATATCGAATTATCACAGGGAATTAGATCTGGAAGCTGGAATTGTACGGGTGCGTTACTGTCAAAATGGTGTTGTCTTCACACGTGAAGTGTTCGTATCAGCCGTTGATCAAGTGATGGCGATACATTTGCACAGCGAGAAAAAAACCAGTTTTACTGCCATCCTTCACAGCCCGCTGCAGTTTTCCGTACGCAAAACTTCTGTAGACCGGGTGACGCTCTCCGGCCGCTGCCCGTATCATGTTTTGCCTAACACGGTCAAATCATCCGATCCCATTCACTATGCCGAGGGGAAAGGAATCGGTTTCGAAATCCACCTTCAAGCAGCAGCGGAGAGCGGAAGGGTGGAAGTCAGCGGTGGGCGGATTCGCTTCAGCGGGAAAGGATCGGTTACTCTGCTGTTGGCCACCGCTACCAGCTACAACGGCTTCGAGAAAGATCCGGTCGTACTGGGCAAAGATCCTTCAGACTTGTGTGTTCCATGGCTTACGAATGCTGTACGACTGGGGTACGATCGTTTGAAAGAGCAGCATACGACCGAATACGCCGAACTATTCGGCAGAGTTTCTATCGACATTGGCGACGGAGGGGAAGACAAAAGCATTCTACCTACGGATGTCCGCATTCAGGCAGTCAAAAATGGGTATAACGATCCTGGACTCGCAGCACTTTTCTTTCAGTTCGGGAGATATTTGCTTATATCCAGCTCCCGTCCTGGTACGCAGCCGGCGAATCTGCAAGGCATTTGGAACGATAAGATCCAACCACCGTGGTGCAGCAGCTGGACAACAAACATTAATGTTGAAATGAACTATTGGCCGGCGGAGGTCGGCAATCTTGCGGAATGCCACCGACCGCTGTTTGATCTGATCGAAGACTTAAGGATCACAGGCCGGAAAGTGGCCAGTATCCATTATCGCAGCAGGGGATGGACCGCGCATCACAACATTGATTTGTGGCGTACGGCGACACCGGTAGGTGGATCGCCTAGTTGGGCATTTTGGCCGATGGCCGGCGCTTGGTTATGCCAACACTTGTGGGAGCATTACGCTTTCAGCCAGGATGAACAATTTCTCAAACAAGCGTATCCGGCAATGAAAGAAGCCGCGCTGTTTTGTCTGGACTTTCTTATCGAGGATCCGAATGGCTATTTGGTCACCTGCCCGTCTACTTCCCCTGAAAATTTCTTCATTACCCCGGACGGGCAGCGAAGCAGCGTAACAAAAGGAACGACGATGGATTTGGCGCTAATCAATAGTTTGTTTGCCCGCTGTATAGAAGCCAGCCGCATTCTAAACCTAGATTACACGTTTAGGGGACAACTGGAAACGGCATTGAGCCAAATCCCCCCGTTCCGAATCGGAAAATTCGGCCAGCTGCAGGAATGGGACGAAGACTTCGAGGAGTTGGAACCGGGACACCGACACATCGGACATTTGGTCGCTCTTCATCCACTGGATCAAGTTACACTTCATGGACAGCCTGAACTGTTCGAAGCCTGTAGGAAAACACTCGAACGTCGTCTTGCTCATGGCGGAGCGCACACGGGCTGGAGCTGCGCTTGGACAGTCAACTTTTGGGCGCGGTTGGGTGAGCCGATAGAAGCACGCCGATTCTTAAACGACTTGCTGGCTGGGCTGCACCCCAATATGATGAATGCTCACCGGCATCCTAAGGTGAAGTTGAATATTTTTCAAATTGACGGTAATTTTGCCGGTATGTCAGGCATTGCGGAAATGCTGCTGCAAAGCCACGCCGGAATGATCCGTCTCCTCCCTGCCTTACCGCCCCAGTGGCGCCGTGGTAGCGTGAAGGGATTGAGAGCCCGTGGTGGGTTTGAAATCGACATGGAATGGGAGGATGGAAAACTATCACGCGCCTTCATTAAGTCGATTGCCGGTAAGAAGTGTCGGCTATTGACCGCTCAGCCGGTTCAAATCCTTCTGAATGGACAAATCTACCGTTCGTCTAACGACAAGTCGGTGTTTGAAACAGGCGAAGGATTCTATTACGAAATCGTTCCTATATCGGAGGTTAAAGGATGAGATATGTCAATACCGTAAAGGAATTCATTTTTGAGGAGGAGAGACCCTTCCTCAGCTGTCACGCATCCACTTTGGAACTGCTGCCAGGGGGCGATGTGATTGCCGCATGGTTCGGGGGAACACGAGAGAAAGCCGGAGATGTTGCGATTTGGATATCACGAAGGGGAGACCGGGGATGGACGCCACCCGTGAAAGTGGCGGATCAAGAGGATGTACCCCATTGGAATCCCGTCCTTTTCCGAACGAATGAAGGCATTCTATTCCTTTATTATAAAGTCGGAACCAGTATTGCCGAATGGGAAACAATGGTTATTCGCTCTACGGATAACGGAAATACATGGACGCCTCCGGTTCCTTTGGTTGAGGGGGATAAGGGAGGAAGGGGTCCCGTTAAAAACAAACCGATTGTACTGCACGACGGAACGATTGCGGCCCCTGCTTCACTGGAACCAGCCTGGGATGTATTCGTCGACCTCTCGTTCGACGGAGGAGAAACCTGGACTCGCAGTGAAATCGTCCCTTTGGAACATAGCCGTATAAAAGGAAAAGGCATTATTCAGCCGACCTTATGGGAATCTACCCCTGGAATCGTGCATATGCTCACCCGAAGCACCGAAGGGACTATATACCGGAGCGATTCGACGGACGGGGGAAGAACGTGGTGTCCTGCGTATCCCACCGAATTACCCAATAATAACAGTGGGATTGATCTGGTGAAGCTTAACAACGGCACAATTGCGCTGATCTACAATCCTACTCGACCGGAGAACGGGAAGAATAAGGGACCGAGAACGCCGCTCGTCATTCGGCTTTCTGGGGACAACGGCCTTACATGGGAAAATGAAATTGTGCTGGATGAAGGTGAAAAACAGTATTCCTATCCGGCTATAGTTGCAAGCGGTCTTGACCTATATGTGACCTATACTTGGAAGCGTGAACGCATTGCCTTCTGGAAAATCACACTTGCAGATTTGGCATGATTGACCTATAGATTGAGCGGATAACCACCATCAATCTCTTAGATGAATTCGATATAATAGACATCGTAATATAATACACCCATAAGTAGTTATGGGATGGGAGGTCATCCATGCCAGCTGGCAGCCGATTGGACGAAAAATTGCGCGCGGGAAAAAAAGCGCTTCGTACGCTCCCCGGTGCACTCTTGCTCGGTTCGACCGGAGCGCGGTTGTGGGCCGATTATTTGGATCCCGTACCTGGTTTTTCTGGACGGTTCGATTTTATTCATAAAGTGAATATTCCTTTGTTGTTTAAGATAACGAACAATTTGGAAGAAAGCTTTGAGCCGTGCCATACCGAATGGTTTCCGAGTCACTTGTTCATGGCATATACAGGTAATCGTCTTTCATTGGTTGAACGCAAGTTCATCTCTTGGAACGATTGTGCAGTTTCCTGTCAGACTTGGACGAATCGAAGCAGCGAGGAACTCGTATTACGATTGGAGACGTATGGAGATGCGTTCTTGGAATACAAAGGGAATTATCTATATGGAATGTTTAACATCGAGCATTACAGCTTTGATGTCACAGGTGTAATTGCCGTCAGCGATCCCGCATTGCTCGAAGAAGTGCGTTTGAAACCAGGAGAATCCAAAGCGATTATCGTCTCGGCAGCATTCGGAATTTCCGGACAGGATGACACCGGCTTGCTAAAGGAACGGGCTTCGGCGTATGCAGAAAGCGGTTACACAACGGATCAGGTCATAGAAAATCAGAGTAATGAGTATCAAATCTGGTTTGAAAAAACACCGACATTTACCAGCAGCGACCCTGTGTTAAACAAGACTTGGACCTATCGTTGGTTTCTGCTTCGGCACAATTTGGCCGATCCACAGTACGGTCACTTGTCCTATCCATTGTTTTACGAGGGAAGATCTCATAAAAAAAGTAAAAAGCCCTTCAGCAAAGGGGGGTGGGAGTTCAGCAAGCTGATCAATCTGTCCGTTCCCCTGCATATTATGGATGCCAGATGGTACCACGATCCAGTATATGGCGAAGGTCCATTCCTAAACATGAAGAATGCTCCAGGAGAAGACGGCATGTTTAGTTGCTTGACGGTAGATACCATCATGCATTCGTTTGCTAACTTCTCTTGCTGGGCCGCCTACAAACTGTATCTCGTACATCGAAACACCGAAATGATATCCGACATACTGCCTGCCATGAAATTGAATGTTTCGGCATGGAACCGTGTGAATGGTAACGATCAGGATCATTTGATGATCGAATACAAACATACTCGGACGGGAAAAGAATATCAGCCAAGTTATTGGTATTTCCACCAATTTCCGAAGAATCCGAAAGACAAGGCAACCTACACTCATCTCAAAAGGGTGGATCGCGCCGTCTATCACTATCTGAACACGCTGGGCATTGCTAAATTGTGCGAGGTTACGGGTGATGCGGAAGCAGAAGAATTTTATCGACAAGCTGACAATATCAAGCAGGACATTCTTGACAAAATGTGGAATGATGATACAAAGTTCTTTTACGACCTTCATTATCAGACAGACGAGAAAGCGTTTGTCAAAAATATTGTCGGGTTTTATCCCGGTTGGGCGGAAATCCTTGACGATCGTTTCAATGGGATGATCGAGCATCTGTTCAATGAACAGGAATTTCATACGAAGTGCTCGTTCCCGTCTGTTTCCATCGATTGCCCTGCCTATTCGAAAGAAGGGGGCTGGATGGGCCATTTTGTCAAAGGAAGGAACGGCTGCGTCTGGGACGGTCCGACCTGGCCTTATACCAATTCGATTGCGCTCGATGCGCTCGCAAAGGAAAGCAAGCGAAGAAATCATCAATTCGATCGTCAGTTTGCCTATTATCTGCGCGAATATTCGTTTCTCCATTTTATTCAAAGGGATTTAAACCAACCTGGTCTTGTTGAGCATTACAACAGCGCAACGGGGGAACCGTTAAGTGACGAACAGGAATACAATCACTCTTATTATATCGATCTGTTGATTTCACATGTGGCGGGATTATCTATTGAAAAAGAGGGGGTAGTCCTAGATCCTCTGAATACGGGATTGGATTATTTTTGCTTGGACCGTGTTAAGATAGCTGGCTCGGAAATACGGATCACTTACCGGAAACCGAATGTGTCCTCAGATATTCCGGATATCGAGGAAGGCTACTGTTTGTATGTAAAAGGCAAACTTGTTTTTTCAAACCCTACGCTTTGTCGAATAGAGTTAACTTGGAAGGAAATGGATTTATAGTGAAATGGTGTACCATGCGGACAAGGAGTGTGTTCTAAATGAAACGTTTCAATGGAGTTGTCGTACAGTCGGAGACGGATCCGTATCTGAGGGAAGCTTTCCTTCCTATTCCGTATCCAAATGACAACCATGCCGCCAATTTGCTGGAACTTGACAACGGCGACCTGCTCTGTGTGTGGTTTTCGGGCAGTGGGGAGGGTAATCCTGATACAAATGTCTTAATGTCGAGATTCCCTGCCGGATCCAATCAATGGACTTTTCCGGTGCAGCTTTCGGGTGATCCGGAACGATCCGAGCAAAATCCGATTCTTCATCAAGCGCTAGATGGCAAACTTTGGCTGTTCCATACATCCAACGAGCCCCATAATCAAAAAACCTCAAGGATTGTTTATCGCATATCGGAAGACCACGGATTAACTTGGAGTCCGACTGAGGTTTTGTTTGACGGTCTGGGCATATTTCTGAGGCATCCTCTGCTCGTGCTCAAAAATGGCGATTGGCTGCTCCCGACGTATTACTGTAAGCTTGACGGGCACTACAGCGTTGTGCAAATCAGCTCGGATCAAGGGAAAACATGGAAGGAATTCGAAGTGCAGGGAAGCACTCATAGGGTGCAAATGAACGTTGTTGAATTAAACGATGGTACGCTCTATGCAATGTTCCGAAGCCGCCAAGCGGACCGTATCTATACAAGTTTTTCTCACGACAACGGAAAAAGCTGGACGGTTCCCGTCAAGAGTGAACTGCCGAACAACAATTCCTCGATGCAGTTCATCAAGCTGCAGAACGGCCATCTGGCTTTGATCTATAACAACTCCACGATGGAGCGTGACCAATTCAGGTGGGTCCAAAGGAAGGGCGAATTCCGCAAAAAACCGCTGCGTACACCGCTTACGTTAGCCATCTCAGAAGACGAAGGAAAAACATGGCCTTATTTCAGAAACGTACAGATGGCGGATTTGGAGTACAAAGATAGCGAAATCGGGTATTCATACCCTTCGATTATCTCCACGCGTGATGGTAAGATTCATATTGCTTTTTCATATTTACGTAAAGGAATCAAACATGTTTGTCTAGAGGAAGAATGGGTAAAAGAGGGTTGAAATTATGTGCTGGAGGTGATGGTCATGAATGGTAGAATTGGTCATTTAAGTGGAGACTTGTTTTTTGACGGAAAGATGGATATTTTCATAAATCGTGAATTGGAATCGTTTACAACCACCCAGCACACGCATGATTTCGTTGAAATCAGTTATGTGGGGGAAGGAAGCGGTTATCACTACATTGAAGATCAAGTGATTCCGATTAAACAGGGAGATCTGTTTGTGATTCCAATTGGAACATCACATGTATTTAGGCCGTCATCTCCGACGCAGGATAAAATGCTCGTCATATATAACTGCATTTTCCGAGTTGGGCTAATGGAGAACTGGATGCATCTTCTGCAGGAAGAATCTCACACCTACAATTCCATCACGTTTCCATGTAAGTGTCCGGAGCGGTGGCTGCATTTTCAAGATAAGCATGATACATTCTCAACGATCGTTGACAATATGTACCGTGAATATTTGAAGCGGAGCACCGGCTTTGAGACCATTCTGACCGCTTTGCTGATCCAAATGCTGGTGATGCTGCAGCGCTTTGAATTGAAGAATGAATCGGAGGCTGTTCCTTTTCGGATGTTGGAAGAAGTCGTACATTTCATCAAATCCCATTACACACAAAACCTTACGGTTCAGCATGTGGCGGATTACTTTTTTTTAAGTGCCAGTCATTTTCAACGCTTATTTAAAAAATCAACGGGACTGTCTTTCACGCAATACTTGCAAAACGTACGCATTCAAAAATGCTGCGAACTGTTGAAATCTTCCGATATTCCGATTTATCAAATCGCCAATCAAGTCGGTTATCAGGATATGAAGTTTTTCCATGCTCTATTCCGTAAAAAAACAGGGGTAACGCCTCGACAATATCGACAAAATTTCCAAGAGTTCGAAGATAAAGCTATAACGTATTAATTTGGGTGGGGGCTGACCATAGCTATGGAACAGCTCTTTTTTTAATTTATTAAAGTGGAGGAATAATCGATGTGGAATCCGGATGACTACTTGGAACATGTATATAACAACATGAATGATGAATCTAGGCATGCGCTCAAAAAGCCATGGAACGAAAGAAAAGCCGATGTACGGTCAAAACTACTTGAAAGTTTGGGGGAAATCCCCGATACGGCAGGTGAATTGAATCCCATTGTACTCGAGAGGATGGATAAAGGAGATCACTATCTAGAGCGTGTCATTTATACGACTGATATAAACCTTCAGGTTGCTGCATTCATACTGATTCCGAAACGGCTCATGGGTAGAGCGCCGACCGTGCTTGCATGGCACGGACACGGATACGGAAGCAGGGAGATCGTCGGTTTAAAGCCAGACGGAACCACGGATGACGCGCCCCCGGGCATCCATCAGCATTTTGCTTTGAAACTTGTACAAAGGGGTATGATCGTCGTAGCGCCCGAGATCATCGGGTTCGGTGATCGTAGGCTGTCGGCGGACAAGGATAAGGATCCGAAAAAAAGCAGTTCCTGCTTTTCGCTTGCTTCCCGTCTGCTGCTTTATGGAAAAACGTTAGCCGGTCTGCGGATTTATGAGGCAATCAGATCACTTGATTATTTGTTAACTCGAGAGGATGTAGATCCGAATCGGATCGGATGCATGGGATTTTCCGGTGGTGGTTTAATTGCTTCGCTCACTTCCGCTCTGGACGAACGTGTTAAGGCTACCGTTATTTGTGCGTTTACAAGCACTTTTAGAGGAAGCTTATTAGCAATGAATCATTGCATTGACAATTATTTACCCTCGATTCTTCCTTACGCGGATCTTCCTGAGTTGATCGGACTGATCGCACCGAGAGCGCTGTTTGTCGAATCGGGAATCGAAGACCCGCTATTTCCAGTTGCTTCTGTACAGGAAGCAGTATTCAAACTTAAAGAGATTTATTATGCGGAGGGAACGGGGAAGGAATTCGAAGTTGATCTTTTTCCAGGAAAACATGAAGTGTGCGGAAGACAATCATACGATTGGTTAGCACGTCAGTTGAAAGCATGATTCACCTATAGAGTAAGCAATCATCACCTATAAGTTAAAAAGTCGATGGATGTATAATGAACTGAAACCGTTATCATCGGGAAGTTTGAAACAGACTATCGGAGGTGCCGCAATGGGGCGCATTCTTTTGAATCACGTAGAAAAACGTTATGGTAAAGATGGTGGATATGCTGTTAAAGATTTCCATTTGGAAATACACGACGGAGAATTTCTTGTCATGGTAGGTCCGTCTGGCTGCGGTAAATCTACGACACTCAGGATGATCGCCGGCTTGGAGGATATAACATCAGGAGAACTTTATATCGGAGATCAATTGGTCAACCATTTGCCGCCGAAGGATAGGGATATTGCGATGGTATTTCAAAATTACGCCTTATACCCGAACATGAGTGTGTACGAAAATATCGCGTTCGGATTGCGCTTACGTAAAATGCCAAAACATGAGATCGATCAGGCTGTCAAAAAATCGTCGAGGATATTGGAAATTGAACCATTTCTGGACAGGAAGCCTAAGCAGCTCTCCGGCGGCCAGCGTCAACGTGTAGCCCTCGGCCGAGCTATAGTCCGTGATCCTCAAGTTTTCTTAATGGATGAGCCTCTATCCAATTTGGATGCTAAACTGAGAGTCCAAATGAGAACGGAGATCATAAAGCTTCACAAGCAGCTTGGCGTGACGATGGTGTACGTGACGCATGATCAGGTGGAAGCAATGACAATGGGACATCGCATCGTCGTTATGAAAGACGGGATTATCCAGCAGGTAGACACACCTCAAAAGATTTACAATCATCCGAGAAATATGTTCGTCGCCGGATTTATCGGCACGCCCCCGATCAATTTAATTGAGGGGAAAATTATGGAAAGCACGGACGGCAAGCTAGAGTTTCATACTAACCGATATTATTTGGAAATTCCTGCGAGTCAGTCGAACGTTTTAAAGATGAAAAACAAAGTAAACAGAACCGTCGTTTTAGGAATTCGCTGTGAGAATATCCATGTAAATCCGGCTGTGAGTGATGCTACCTCCTATGCTCAAATTAACGGGATTCAAAAGATCAACGAATTGATGGGGGCGGATATGTATTTGTACATGGATATCGGAATGCCCAATCTACTGATTGTTCGAACCCGAGCCGATCACAACTTTGAGGAAAACGAGAAGCTTATTCTATCTCTCGATATGCAGAAAGCACTATTTTTCGATAAAGATTCAAAGGACAATCTATTGTACTAAATATACAGCGGAGGGATGAAGTTGAAGGTGTTTTTTCGAACCCGGGTATGGATTTCAACGATGCTGGCGCTCGTATGTATGCTCAGTCAAACGCTTCCCGGTTTAGCGGATACAAGCCTTTCATCAGGGACAGATTCGAAGACAACGAGCATGGAAAATCAGGCGAATTCATCCAAGCAACTGGATCCTTATTATTTTGAAAAGCTTGATCAGTGGAAAAAGGAAGGAGCTTCGACCGATCACATGGGGAAAATGACCATACCCGGCTCGAAGCTGGTCGGTCAGTCGGATAACGCGAATGTTTCTATTGGATCCTATAACGAGAAAAACGGCGTTTTGATCTGGAGTGCCATAAGGGATGAATGGATCGAATACGAAGTGGACGTGGCGCAAGGCGGGTTGTATACGATCGAAATGTCATACAATCCTTTTGTTGGTACGAAATACCGCAAGCCGATAGCGTTGAATCTGACCGTTGATGGTTCAAGCCCCTACTTGGAATCGAAAACAGTCGAGTTATACCGACATTGGAAGGATAAGTTTCCGATTCACAAAGACGATAAAGGCGATGAGATTCGCCCAACAGCTGATGATAAATCCGGATGGTTATCTTGGGAACTGCGCGATTTGTCCGGCGTATACGAAGATCCGCTAACCTGGTATTTGAAGCCAGGGAAGCACAGAATCCGGTTGGCGGGTAGCGATCCGTTTGCACTTGAATCCATAACGTTAAAAGCGCCAGACAAAACAACCGACTATAATACCGTAAAAAGCGAGTGGCCAACAGGTGCTCCTACTGTACAAGCGGACCCGATCGTGATCGAAGCCGAACAGATGCAATGGAAGAACGATTCATCCATATCGCTGGCATATGATAATGATATCGCTACTACACCCAGTGAACGTGGGCATATTACTTACAATGTGATAGACGGTTCCCGGTGGTCATCGACTAATCAAGAAATCAGCTGGAACTTCGACGTACCGGAAACCGGTTACTACAAAATTGCGATGCGCGCGGATCAATCGTACGTATCTAACCGCTCTTCGTTCCGTCAGATTATGATCAACGGTAAAGTGCCGTTTTCGGAACTAAAAGCCTATCGGTTTATGTATTCATCCGGCTGGAAAGGTACTACACTGGCCGACGATCAGGACAATCCGTATGAATTTTACTTGGAAAAAGGAACCAATACGATCTCGATGCGCGTCACATGGGCTCCACTCGGTTCGATTTCTTCCGATTTGGATCATACGATAAGAGAATTGTCTAAGCTATCCGCTGATTTAAGAACGCTGACCGGCGGGGTGGACGATAAAAACCGGACGTGGGATTTCAAAAAAGACTTACCCACTTTTGTCGAGCAATTGCAAAGTGTACACGATGATTTGAACGGGGTTCGCACGCGTATGGCAACCATTAATGGTCGTCCAGATGCTGTTGCGCAAGCGCTTGTCACCGTACAGAAAGATATGGAAGACTTGCTGAGAAACCCTGATGAAATTCCGTATAATGCAAGCATCTTGAACAGGCTGCAAGGCAGGGTGGCCGAACAAATCAAGCAGCTCACCTATCAGCCTCTCCAATTGGATCGTATTTATGTCGTGCCTGCTGAGCAGCCGCTTCCGAAGATGTTACCGACCTTTTACGAAAAATGGGAAGGGGCAATCATTAATTTTATCGATTCCTTTAAATCAAAAAGAACGACAAACAAGGAAGAGATGGTGCTTGATGTCTGGATGCTCCGAGGACGGGATTACGTCAATATGCTGCAAGGTTTGGCTGATGAAATGTTTACACCGCAAACCGGAATCAAAGTCAGAGTGAATCTGCTTAAAGATGAGAAACTGCTTGTCATGATGAATGCCGCAGGAATTGCGCCTGACGTCGCGTTAGGCTTGCAGCAGCATATTCCGTTCGACTATGCGATTCGCGGTGGGATCTATAATCTGAAGCAATTTCCGGACTTCGATGAATACTATAAGCAGTTTTCCCCGGGAACGTGGCCGGCTTTCTATTATAATGGCGGTTACTACGCCGTACCGGAAACACAGGAGTTCCGGGTCATGTACTATCGGAAAGATATTTTGCAAAAATTGGATTTGAAAGTACCGGACACTTGGGATGATCTTTACAAGATGCTTCCTGTGCTGCAGCAGAACGGTATGAACTTTACGCCGGTAAATGATCACGGTATATTCCTGCAGATGCATGGAGCGGAATACTATTTGCAAGACGGCTCGAAAACGGGGCTGACTTCGGAGAAGAGCTTCAATGCGTTCAAGCAATGGACCGAGCTGCAAAACAAATATGCGATCGATCAACAAATGGATAGCTTTTACCAGCATTTCAGGGAGGGGTCGTATCCACTCGGTATTGCCGATTTGAATACGTATCTACAATTGAATGTAGCGGCTCCCGAGCTGAATGGATTGTGGGGCGTAGCTCCTGTTCCCGGTGAACGGCAGAATGATGGAACGGTAGCCAGGTGGATGGGCGGAAACATGTATTCTTCGATGATTATGAAAAACGCCAAACATCCGAAGGAAGGTTGGGAGTTTCTGAAATGGTGGACTTCGGCGGAAGTACAGGAAAGGTTCGGCACTGATTTGGAAACGCTCAACGGTGTGACGTTCCGCTGGTTTACATCGAATATGGATGCGTTCACTCAGCTTCCTTGGAAGGAAGATGATCTGCAAGCGATTTTGGAGCAATGGAGATGGTACAGGGAAGTTCCGAATGTACCAGGCGGCAGCTATCTAATGGAGCGCGAATTGAAAAATGCATGGAACCGAACCGTGATTGACGGGATGAACTATCGGACTTCGCTCGAACTTTCCGCGAAAGAATTGGACCGCGAAGTCCAAAGAAAACTGCAGGAATTTAAATTTGTCGACGGAAACGGAAAAATGGTAAGGTCATTGGACTTGCCGGTTATTACAAAGCCGTGGGAAGGGGTGGATAAGTATGTTAAAAAGTGAGCCGCTAGTGCTGCCTAGTGTTCATACTTCCACAAAACGAGTGAATAAAAAGGATCGTACGCTGCTGCAAACGATTTGGTCATACCGGGTGTCTTATTTGTTCATAGCGCCATTTATGATCTGTTTCATTCTTTTTATCTTCCTTCCTGTTCTTTCTGCGATCGTACTTAGCTTTACGTATTATAATTCCATTGAACCTCCCCGATTCGTAGGATGGGACAATTTCCGTTACATGTTATCCCAGGATTTGACTTTGCTAAAATACGCGCTGCCGAACACCATTACATTTGCCTTACTCGTCGGACCAGGTGGATATATGGCAGCTTTTTTACTAGCGTGGCTGATTTCGATCCTACCCGGCATATATCGTAAATGGTTTACACTTGCTATGTATACACCTTCCTTGGCAGGCACAATAGCAATTGGAATTATATGGGTTCCTATGCTATCTAGCGATCGAATTGGTTACTTGAACAGTGTTCTTCTTAAATTCGGGCTCATTAGCGAACCCATTTTGTGGGCTACAAGCAAAGAGTATTTGATGAGTTCCATGGTCTTTGTCACGCTATGGAAAAGTATGGGGATTGGCTTCCTAGCCATGCTTGCCGGCATTTTGAATGTGAATCCGGAGCTATACGAGGCAGGTAAGCTGGACGGCATACGCAGCAGACTGGAAGAAATTTGGTATATAACGATTCCCTCCACAAAGCCGCAAATGTTGTTCGGAGCTGTCATGGCTATTGTCGGAGCGATTCAATCCGGAGAAATAGGGCAGACTCTTTCGGGCATGAATCCGACTCCGCAGTATTCGGGCCATGTTCTTCTGACTCATATGCACGACTATGGATACACCCGTTTTGAGCTCGGTTATTCGACGGCATTATCCGTACTTCTGCTTATATTTATTTACTTTGCTAACAAGCTATGCGAGAAGCTGTTCGGCACGAAGGAGGGCGAATAAATGAGCGTAGCTGGAACTCTTCGAAATTTCAATTCGTGGCGAGTACGGAAAAGGCCGCGCAGATTCAGTCATATGGAAAAAATATCAATTGTCATTCTCGTTTTGATGAGTATTTTTTTGCTGCTGCCTTTGGTCTATATATTCAATCATGCCTTTAAGCCATATGAGGAATTGTTCATTTATCCGCCGAACATATTCGTAAGGCATCCTACTCTTCAAAGCTTTATGGAACTAGCGTCCATAACGAAGGGTACGGCAGTTCCGATCACGCGATATTTGTTTAACAGTGTGATTGCCACCGCACTGGGTGTTACTGCAATCGTTATTGCAAGTGCCATGTGCGCTTATCCGATTTCCAAGCATAAATTTCCTGGGCATAAGATGATATTCGCAACGATACTTTTAACACTGTTGTTCGTTCCTGAAACGGTCTCGATTCCCAGATATTTGATCATCAGCCATTTGGGCATATTTAACACGTATTGGGCACATGTCCTTCCGCTCGTAGCTGTGCCGACAGGCGTTTTTCTGATGAAACAGTTCATCGATCAACTCCCAGATGAATTGCTCGATTCTGCCCGGATGGACGGGGCTAAAGAGTTTACACTTTTTTTAAGAATCGTTATTCCCGTCGTTATGCCTGCGATTATGACAGTCAGCATCATTGCATTTAACTCGGCATGGCTTAGCACGGAAGCATCGGAAAACTTTATTCAGGATGAGGAATTAAAAACATTTCAGTTCTATGTGCAAACTTTGACCTCCGGTTTGGCGAACAGTGTGTCAAGGCAAGGTGCTGCGGCTGCGGCTGCGATGATCCTATTTTTACCGAATTTCATGATGTTTTTGGCGTTCCAAAGTAAGGTCATCGCGACAATGGCACATTCGGGTATCAAGTAATGATCATAACGGATTGAGGGGGGATAACGTACCGATGGGCATTCAACAAAACGGGCGAGAAGTGGATAAATGGGGATGGTTTGAGCTGACGTTAAAAGGACCGTCCGAAGGCAATCCGTTTCAAGAGGTTCAGCTATCCGCCCGATTTCAATACAAGAACCTCGTTATAGAGCCTGATGGCTTTTACGATGGTAACGGAACGTACCGGATCCGCTTCATGCCTGATCGAATTGGTGTTTGGCGCTATGTTACCCACAGCAATCATGGTGATCTTGATGGTCATTACGGCGAATTCGAATGCATGGAGCCGTCCCCCGGGAACCATGGTCCTGTGCGGGTAAAGGATCATTATTTATTCACATATGAGGACGGTACGCCGTATATGCCGTTCGGCACTACCTGCTATCACTGGACCCATCTCGGAGACGAGCGGCTTGAGGAGCTTACACTAGAATCATTGAAAGATTCTCCGTTCAATAAAGTGAGGATGTGTCTTTTGCCTACGAGGGATATGAAACCTCCTCTTCGGTTGGCTTTTGACGGAACATGTCCGGAAGACGTGGATAAAAAGAGGTTCAATACTGAATTTTTTGTCCATTTAGAAAAGCGGATCGATGATTTGATGCAGCTCGGCATAGAGGCCGATCTCGTCTTATTTCATCCCTACGATAAAGGGTTTTGGGGCGTCGATAACATGGACGCGGAATCCGATACCTTTTACTTACGCTACGTGATCGCACGTCTTTCCGCTTTCCGGAACGTATGGTGGTCACTTTGCAATGAGTACGACTTTAATACATTCAAGACGGTCGACGATTGGGATCGATTGATCCAATTCGTACAACATAAAGATCCATACCAACATCTTCGTTCGATCCATAACGGTACGAAGATGTACAAATCTTCCTGGTTGTACGATTTCTCCAAGCCTTGGATTACTCATCAAAGCATACAGCACTGGGATGCGGAGCTTACAACAAGCTGGCGGGAGGCGAATCTGAAACCGATCGTCATTGACGAAATATCCTATGAAGGCAACAGCTCTAGACGTTGGGGCAATATTTCTGGAGAGGAAATGACCCACCGATTTTGGGAAGCCATATCTCGAGGCGGGTTTGTCGGACATGGTGAATCGTTCATCGATCGGGAGACAAGAGCCTGGATATCCTCCGGGGGTAAATTGTACGGAGAGAGTACGGAGAGAATCGCTTTTTTGCGAAAAATTATGGAGGAAGGTCCCGCAGATTGGATGAAAGCTTGGCAGCAAAGAAATTATGGGCTTCAGTATTTCGGTCATCACCAGCATGCCTATAAGTTCATTGATCTCCCTGAAAATGCTTCCTACCATATCGAGATTATCGATACTTGGAACATGACTATTACACCGGTTAAAGGCACGTTTCGCGGACGAAGCAGGGTCGACCTCCCCGGAAAACCTAATCTCGCATTGCGCATTTTGAAGGTTTGAGCAGAAAACCCGGAAGGAGGAGGTCAGACTGATAGGAACCAAGGTAATTGAACGCTGGGGTGTGTTTGAGCTGACACTGGAAGGTCCCTCAGATGGAAACCCGTTCACAGACATACGTCTCTGCGCCATATTCAAGAAGGAACTGCATTATGCTGAAGCGGAAGGATTTTACGATGGCAACGGGAAATACCATATCCGGTTTATGCCGGAGGAAGAAGGGGTATGGTCGTATGCAACGTCAAGCAATTGTTCGGATCTGGACAGGATATCGGGAGAGTTTACCTGCACCAACCCAGCAGCCGGCAATCACGGACCTATTCGGGTAAAGAATGCTGTTCATTTTCAGTATGCGGATGGAACTCGGTTCACACCGTTTGGCACGACGTCTTATGTATGGCATTTGCAAAGTGATGAACTTCAGGCGCAAACGCTGCTTACGCTGCAGAATTCGCCATTTAACAAAATCCGCATGTGTGTGTTGCCGAAAAACGATGGGTCTAATTACACTGAGCCAAGTACCTATCCTTTTGAAGGCTCGTCAGAACAAGGATTCGATTATAGCCGTCTTCGTCCGGATTATTTTGCCCATTTGGAGAAGAGGGTAAAGGATTTAGCAGATTTGGGCATACAGGCGGACCTCATTTTATTTCATCCGTACGACGAGGGACGTTGGGGCTTCGATGAGATGTCTTCGGATGAGGACGATCGTTATCTACGCTATGTCATCGCACGTCTTGGCGCATACCACAACGTATGGTGGTCGCTCGCTAATGAATACGATTTAATGAGGGATAAAAAAACCGAGGATTGGACGCGTTTATTTCGTATTGTTCAGGAGTACGATTATGGCGGACATTTGCGCTCGATCCATAATTGTCAAACATGGTATGACTTCGGAGTTCCATGGGTGACGCATGCGAGTATCAAACATACCGACGTGAGAATTGCATCGGAATGTACCAAACATTATGGAAAACCGGTCATTATCGATGAATGTGATTACGAGGGAAATCTGGATACCAAGTGGGGCAGTTTGACCCCTGAAGAGTTAGTTTGCCGGATTTGGGAAGGAAATTGCCGTGGAGGCTATGTTACTCACGGAGAAACGTATTTGAATGCGGAGCAAGTGCTCTGGTGGTCGCATGGAGGGGAACTTCATGGAAGAAGCGTTCGGAGAATCGAATTTATGCGCGGCATTCTTGAGGATGCGCCGGCTCATATGACATACAGCAGTGATCGGCTTGATGCCGCAACGTTGGAGGTAAGAGGAGAATATTACTTACAGTACTTTGGCCCGCATCGTTTTGCATTCCGCGAATTTGCACTGCCAGATGGGAAATATGAAGTTGATCTGATTGATACATGGAACATGACCATCACGCCGCTTAGTGGGACATATGAAGGTCGATTCCGAATTGATTTGCCTGCAAAGCTTTATTACGCATTGCGAATACGAAAAATGAACGATTCGTCTAATAAATAGCTTAATCAAGGAGAGATGTCATTGGAACATTTGCGGAAATCAACTGGTAGTACAAAGCTGTGGTATGAAAAACCGGCAAAAACGTGGAATGAGGCATTACCGATCGGCAACGGACGTCTGGGTGCGATGATATTTGGAAAAGTAAATCAAGAACGGCTGCAATTGAACGAAGACTCGGTTTGGTACGGCGGACCGGTCAACGGAGACAATCCGGATGGTCGGCGATATTTTCCGGAAGTAAGGCGTTTATTAAGTAAAGGGAAACAAATTGAGGCAGAAGAACTGGCGCAAATGGGGTTAATGTCCAATCCCAAATCCATGCGTCCATATCAACCGTTGGGTGATTTGCATTTCTACCACGACGGGGAAAAAAAGATGATTTCCAATTATTACAGGGATTTGGACATTGAACAGGGTATCGCCCATGTCAGCTATTGTCTAAACGATGTTCAGCACGAAAGGGAATTGTTCAGCAGTGCGGTCGATCAGGTGATGGTTATCAGGATCACGTGCAATCGGCCTGCAACATTGAATCTCAGGATGCATTTGAGCCGAAGACCGTTTGATGAAGGTACGCAAAGGATAGCCAACGA
The DNA here is from genome assembly GCF_059692155.1 of Paenibacillus sp. JT22N1. NCBI lineage: Bacteria > Bacillati > Bacillota > Bacilli > Caryophanales > Paenibacillaceae > Paenibacillus > Paenibacillus sp. JT22N1. Next base: position 97,135 of record NZ_JCAUAW010000006.1, on the reverse strand, counting down.
TACATTGGTGATGAGCGGAGAAAGCGGAAAAAACGGAGTGACGTACTGCACAGCAGTAAAAGCTGTTCCAGAAGGCGGAACGGTGGATGCTATCGGTGATTTCCTCACTGTTCATCAGGCGGAAGCTGTTACCATCTATCTTTCGGCTGCAACAACATTTCGACATGAGGACCCACAAGCAGAGTGCATTCAACAGCTGGTTCATGCAGCAAGCAAGGGATATGAGCGGGTAAAGAAGGATCACGTATCAGATCATGCCTCCAAATTTGGGCGTGTAAAGCTGGAACTGGGCCGTCCCGAAGATGCCGGTGAAACCGAAGTACTACCCACCGATGCTAGGTTGCAGCGATACAAAGATGGCGGGGAAGATCCCGGGCTCATTTCGCTGTTTTTCCAATATGGCCGTTATTTGCTTATGGCCAGTTCCCGCCCCGGTTCAAATCCTGCGAATTTGCAGGGCATTTGGAATGAAAGCTTTACTCCGCCGTGGGAGTCCAAATATACGATTAATATTAACACGGAGATGAATTACTGGCCTGCTGAAATTTGTAATTTGTCCGAATGCCATGAGCCGTTATTTGATTTGATCGATCGCATGCGTCCTCATGGCAGGAAAACGGCGCAAAAGGTGTACGGCTGCGGAGGGTTCGTCGCTCACCATAATACTGACATGTGGGGATCAACTCAAATTGAGGGGAACCATATACCAGGTTCGATTTGGCCGATGGGGGCTGCTTGGTTATCTCTGCATCTCTGGGAACATTACCGGTTCGGTTTGGATGAATCATTTCTCCGAGAACGGGCGTATCCGGTTATGAAGGAAGCGGTTGAATTCTTCCTGGACTATTTGTTTGAAGATGAAAAGGGTCGTCTTGTTACCGGTCCTTCCACTTCTCCCGAAAATAAATTCATCGGTCCCGACGGAAGTGTAGGATGTCTGAGTATAGGTCCTTCGATGGATACCCAAATCATTTATACATTAATCAGTGCATGTATAGAGGCTGCCGATATTCTTCAAACGAATGAAACGATACGGCCGAAATGGGAAACTACACTTCACAAGCTGCCGCAGCCGCAAATCGGTAAACACGGACAGCTGCAGGAATGGGTGGAGGACTGGAATGAAGTGCATCCGGGCCACCGTCACATCTCTCATTTGTTCGCGCTCCATCCCGGTGAAATCATTCATGCAAGACATACGCCGGAATGGGCGCAAGCGGCCAGACGGACGCTGGAACGCAGGTTGGAGCACGGGGGCGGCCAAACGGGATGGAGCCGGGCTTGGATCATTAATTTTTTTGCGCGCTTGGAGGACGGGGAACAATCCTATGAGCATGTTCGCTTGCTGCTTTCCCTCTCGACACTACCGAATTTGTTCGACAATCATCCGCCTTTTCAGATTGACGGTAATTTCGGCGGAACGGCGGGAATTGCCGAGATGCTTCTGCAATCGCACCGTGGGGAGATTGCACTGCTTCCGGCTTTACCGAAGGCATGGATGCGTGGTAAAATCAGCGGTTTTCGCGCCCGTGGCGGTTTCGAGATCGAGATGGAATGGGAGGAAGGCGAGCTTACGCGCTGTGTCATTAAAGCGACGAAAAGCCAATTATGCACAGTAACGTGCAGAAGCCCGCAGTCGTCTCTTATCGTGGAAATGGATGGGATGCCGGTTAAAACCATATCTTCAGAGTTTTTGACTAAGTTTGAGGCTGTTGAGGGTAAGACTTACGTGCTGATAGCGGAGAAACAAAGCAAAGCGTTGATTGGGAAATTGGTTAGTAATTCGTAGTTTTATAATAGGATCATGCTCAAGGCCACCGCTATCGGTGGCCTTGTTTGTCGCATAGTCTATCGCTCAGACATCTTCGGCGGCTTTTTGGACAGCCTTTTTCGCTGCAATGATGTATTTCATCATTAGAATCAAGTTGAGGTAGTAATGCGATTGCTGCATCGATGTTTTACATTGTTATGAGGGGGATTGGGAGTATGACGGGTCATAAAAGACTGATTGAACGATGTTTTACATTGTTGCAAGGGAGCTCAGTCTTCGTTTCTATGCTGTAACGATACTTTTAATCATTGTGTCATAGGTCGGCAGACTCTGGGTGTACAGCCTATCGCTCAGACATCTTCGGCGACTTTTAGGACAGCCTCTTTTGCTGCAATGATGTATTTCATCATTAGAATCAAGTTGAGGTAACAATGCGATTGCTGCATCGATGTTTTACATTGTTGCAAGGGAGCTCAATCATCGTTTTAATGCTGTAACGATACTTTTCATCGTTGTGTCAAAGGTCGACAAACTCTGCGTGCACTGTTTATCGTATACTACCTATCTCTCAGACATCTTCGGCGACTTTTTGCACAGCCTTTTTGCTGCAATGATGCATTTCATCGTTAGATTCAAGTTGAGATAGCATTGCGATTGCTGCAACGATGTTTTACATCGTTAGGAGGGGGATTGGGAGTATAACGGCTCATAAAAGATTGATGGAACGATGTTTTACATTGTTGCATGGGAGCTCAATCATCGTTTTAATGCTGTAACGATATTTTTCATCATTGCGTCACAGGTTGGCAAACTCTGCGTGCACTGATTATCGTGTACTACCTATCTCACAGACATTTTCGGCGACTTTTTGCAGAGCCTTTTTGCTGCAATGATGTATTTCATCGTTAGATTCAAGTTGAGGTAGCATTGCGATTGCTGCAACGATGTTTTACATCGTTAGGAGGGGGATTGGGAGTATGACGAATCATAAAAGATTGATGGAACGATGTTTTACATTGTTGCAAGGGAGCTCACTCTTCGTTTCTATGCTGTAACGATATTTTTCATCATTGCGTCACAGGTCGGCAGACTCTGCTGTTATGGAATGTGATAAGAGATAGACGTACATTCGTTTCTTACCGCGTGCGCCAGGGATAAGTATTCCCTTTGAGAGCAAGCTGCGGAGCAGAGTGCGTGCTTTTTGCTGCTCAACATTTAACGCCGTACATACGTCACCCGGTTTTACTTTTCTATTGCTGCGGAGCGCCATTCGAATAATCTCTCTTTCTTCGACAGAACAACTGTTGTACCTACCTGAGTGACTGCTTCCAAACCATTTTCCCATGAATTGATGGATCATTTGCTCGCACATTCTAGGTTTGTCTTTCACATCATCGAAGGAGAAGCGGAGCAATTTCCAGCCATCGAGCATCAAATGATTCTGCCGAATCCATTGATCGGAAAACTGAGAGCGTGTAATCTTCTGCAAGTGAGGGCCGTAGCCGTCGATTTCGATTGCCAACCGGACGTGCCCGCGAATGAACGCAAAGTCGATAAATCGTGTGCCGTCGCGGAAGTCCTGTATTTCATACTCAGGCACCAGATAGTCAAAGTTTGAGAATGCGGGCCACCATACTTGCTCTAAAAATAACTTTTCCGCATGACCGAGTCCTTCTGCCAAACACCTCCGCGCTTCACCTTTTCGCGACTTTACATGGTGTCTTATAAATTCCGAATAAGCAAGTTCAAAGTTCAACCATCATACCTCCTTAGGAAAAAATAAAGCCGCTCCCCAGTCAGGATAACCTGAAACCGGGCAGCGGCGTGTGCTTCACAACCGTATATCTATTGAAATATTATAGCACAAAGCTGAAATCTATGGCTACTTGTAACTTTGTCTACTTTTGGAATAGATAAAGAAAAAACCATCGTAATCGGTATCCTTGTTTGTTGTGTGCGCATGGAGAAATAGAATGGAATCTTGAAAGAGAAGATTAACTGAATTGTCCCAAAACATAGCTGAAATTATGAACCGAGATATCCTGCCATGAAGATTTGCTTTTCAAATACAATTCAGTTTAGTTTGGTTTGGTTTGGAAGATGTAGTACATTAACAGCCCTCCAAAACTTACCCTCAACGAACTCCTGAACACGCTGTCAACAGACACATATTACACCAGCAAAATGATCTAATCATTGTGGTCGAATGATCCCTAAAAAAAGCATGAACAGCCTATAAATGTTTTTTCGTAGTGATGTAATGTAGTAATTAAGAGGTGATACCATGGAATTTATTAGACCTGAGGATTATTTGCCAAAAAAGCAACATAGTCCGGACTTGAAGAAATACGGAATCGGCTTGATCGGCTGCGGGAGCATCGCGAATACGGCGCATTTACCCGCCTATCGTAAGTATGGATTGCATATTGCGGCTGTCTGCGACGTCAACGAGGAAGCGGCACGCGCAACAGCGCAAAAATTTGATATTCCGTTCTGGACGACTAATGTTAATGAACTATTGCAAAATGAAGAAGTAGGCGTTATAGATTTGGCTATCCATCCTGAACCGAGACTGGAAGTGCTGAAACTGATCGGCAAGGCACCTCGGCCGGTATTATGCCAAAAGCCGTTAGCGTTGGATTTGGATCATGCTCAAGTGCTTAGTCAAGAGGCGAATCGGCTGGGTATCGTGCTTGGCGTGAACCAACAGGCTCGCTGGGCTCCGGCTCACAAAGCGCTGAAGATGGTACTTGAGCAGGATCTCATCGGTGAGGTATACAGCATTCACCATAATATGCGTTCATTCCAAGATCAAGCCGGCTGGTGGTGGACGAAAATGAAAAATTTCAATATTGTCGATCACGGGGTCCACTATGTGGATTTGTGCCGATATTTTAACCCTAATCCCGAAGAAGAGTGGTCCCGGGTACACTGCACGACAGCCCAGCTGAAGCAGCAAAACGCGATTGATCCACTGATCTACTCGGCAAGCGTCGAGTTTGGTCCGAAAGGCGGACGAAACCCGCTCATGGCTTCGCTTCATTTTAATAATATTGCTAAAGCAAGCCGTTCCCATAGCAATACATGGTGGATTGACGGGACAGAAGGAAGCCTATGGTGTACGCAGGATACGCTCTATATGGCGCTAAACAAACACAAAAACGTCGTGCACGAGATCAAGCTGAAAGGAACTTGGTTCCCAGACGCCTTTGCAGGCTCAATGATCGCATTCATGACTGCTATGGAGGAAGGCAAACGTCCGCCGGTCACTCCGGAAGATAACTTGCAGACCGTGGCCATGACGACTGCAATGGTCATTTCCAGTCAAGAAGGATGTGTGGTGGAAAGAACGGACGTGTTGAAAGGAAGCGATCAATCATGAACAAACTCGGTTTTATGAGTTACATATATCTGGGCTGGAACGCGGAAGCAATCGCCGAAGACGCGAGCAAACACGGATTGGCTTATGTGCAGATCGACCCGAAGCAAGCTATGCAGGTGATGGACGATGAACCATTTTCTCTTACTCGTGCTGAAAAAATACGCACCATCTTTGAGAATAAAGGGATTTCCGTCGTAGGCCTGTCGGGATATACCAATTTACTGAATCCTAACCTTCAGAAACGGGAAGACAAATTGAAGCAGCTTGAGAAGATGATCGACCTATGTTCGGCTTATGGAACACGGTATATCGCGACGGAATCGGGAAGTCTTCACCCTACCAACGCTTGGCGTGATTTTGAAGGAAACCGGAGCCCAGAAGCATGGGATCAACTGCTAACCATTGTCGACCGTTTGCGGAACCGCGCTGTGAAGAACGATGCCGTATTATTGATAGAAGGATTTGCGCTCAATGTGCTAGCAAGTCCGGAGCAGGGGGTCCGCTTGATGGAACAGCTCGGAACCGAAGGGTTGGCGCTCATTATGGATCCTTTCAATTATTTGACGCAAGACGATTTGAGCCGACAAGACGAAGCGATGGCGAACATATTCGACTGCATTGCCCCATATTCTCCGATTGCGCATGCCAAAGATACCTACTACGGAGAAAAAGGATTCACAACGCCTCGGGTAGGGGCGGGACAAGCGGATTGGAACGTGTATGCTGCGCTGCTCGCCAGTCAATTGCCGGATGTCCCGTTGATTCTGGAGCATGCCAAGCCGGAAGAAGTAGCGGAATGTTTGGATTTGATCCGAAAATCCTTTGAAAGCGCAGTTAGGACGTGAAGAATGTCTATGACGCATAAACCGAAATTAGGGATACAGGGTCCTGTTGTTGCATATCAGGATCCGTGGGCAGGGGAAGCTTCAGAGCTTATTATGCGGACGGGAACGGGAAGTATTTGTCCGTCCCAAGACCGAAAGCCTGAGCCTGATGAATTTCTACACGCCTTGCGCGAGTTGAAAGCGGACTTTTATGTTCATCATGTGATTCCAGAAATGAAAGGGTATTCAGAGCTATTGGCAGATATCGCGGAAGCGGGATTAGACATTTGTCTCGGCAACGAATATGGAAACATTAATGGGCCCTGGACGGAAGGAACGAACCGGTACGACGTGCCCGATGAGACGATTATGCAAGCAGCGCGCTCAGGTCGGTGTATCGGACTGCTGTACGATGAACCGGAGCATCTGCAAATAAACGCCGGACAGTATCGGCAAGACGGGTGGTTCCCACATTGGGGCAGCACCAATGATATGAATTTGGAAGAGTCGCGCGCCAAGGTTGAGCGGTCGGTTATGTCCCATGTCCAGCATGTACATAGCGTCTTAGAGCAAGTCGGATCACCCCGCAGATCCATGCCTTTGATTGCGGAGCATGTGTTTCCTACCATGTTTCACACATTTGCCAGAGCGGGAATGGACATCTGCCCTAAGATTATGAAGGAATCGTTTCAATCCTTGCAGTTATCTACCGCACTGGGAGCGGCCAAACAATATGACAGAGCGCTATGGATTTGCGCCGATTTGTGGGGTCCGGATACAGGAAAGTGGTTCACCCGTTTTCAAGGATTTCCCGGTCACTCCCCGCAGGAATTTGAGTCAGCTTTAAAGATGGGCTACTTGATGGGACCGTCCCATTTGTTCGTGGAAAATATCGATGTTCTGTTCAAACATACCTCTACCGGATTTGAAACAACTGAATTCGGCGAAGTATGGAAAGAATTCGTACTTAAATTTATCCCTGAACATCCATTGTCCTGGCACCATTCGCAGGCGAATCCAGACATCGCAATCATTCATTCGGATGACGGTAATTACGGGCAGAATGAAAGGTTGTTCGGCAATAGGACACTGGCTGATTTGGGCGGGTCCCAAAGCGTGTTTCACATCTGGCATTTGCTCAGCCGAGAAACGATACCAGCTCACGGCAGCTGCATGCATATCCTAGGTTACGACTTTCCAAGACACGAATTGAAAAGAGACATAGCGTACGAACAATTCCCGTTAGAACAAGGGTATGTTTCAAGCGACGGAAGAAGGGTGCATCCATTATTTTATCCGGTTAGAAATGTCCTTACATTTGACGATAAAGTCAGCGTAGAACAGCTGGGAAGACCGAAATTGATTATGGTAGGGGGCTCATCACTTTCCTTCGAAACACTGTTTGCTGTCATCAAAAGGGCGGAAGATGGGGGAGTCGTCGTGATCGCAGAATGGCTGCTGCCTCTTGATTGTCCGGAAAAGCTTAGGAACAGTGGAAAAATGGGCTTCGGAAGGTGGATCGTCACGAACGATTTTTTGGATGAACGAGTGAAAGAAATCGTCGAGCCCTTTTTGGGGGAAGAACGCTGCTGGATGCAGCGCTTCGGCACGACAGAAGTAAGAATGTACCCTAAGGACAAGGACGGGTATACGCTCGATTTTGAAATCGCAGCTGTATGAAACGAATCCAAGCGGTATGGTTTCGGCAGAGGGGGAGATAAGTTTGGAGCAAATCAAACATCAGGATCCGTTTGCGGAGATTGCCTTTCGTGAACATCCCGGAAATAAAGACGAATTGCGGGAGATTCCTCCCGTGGCTTATGAAAAAAAATACTTCACTCCGGGATCAGAAAAAGCGTCGAACGTATCTGTTGCCACCTATGAGGAACAAATCGCGCATTTTCATGGAGAGTTGAAGCTGCTGCGTGAGAAATACCGCCCGTTTATGAGAAATTTGGCACCCTCCTCCACCATGCGCCGCAATCGACAAGCATGTAAGGAGTTTCAATTTCGCTATCAAACGTCTGAGGACGCCAACTTTACGAATGTGCTGGAGGGAGCTGGGGATTGGGAAACGGTGACGATTCCTAATTTTCGCGGACCGACGGGAGAAAACGGCAAATGGACGGGATTTTACCGCAGCGAATTTCCCTATGCTCCCGTTCCCGAAGGAAAGAGAGTCTACCTCGTATTTAAAGGGGTTGACTATAAAGCGACGGTCTATCTCAATCGTAAGTGCATTGGCAGTCACGAGGGTTTTTTCGCTCCTTTTGAGTTCGACGTGACTGACATGCTGCAGGACCTCAATACGCTAGTCGTTGAAGTGTTTAACGATTATCCGATGATGGGTGTAGGCGGTACGAAGCTGGATGGAGATAAAATATACGCGGCGACTGGCCCGGGATGGGACGATTCATACAGCGGCTGGAGCCATTGTCCACCAGGTGCAGGCATATATAATTCGGTCTATTTGGAAGAGCGGTCGTCGTTGTTTATTCAAGACATTTTTGTTCGGCCGAATATCGATGACGGCTTCGTGGAAGTATGGATTGATGTGATTAATTCGACGAATAAGCTGAAGGAAAACTTCGAATTGATTCTTGAAATCATGCCGAAAAACTTTACCGGTCAAGGAATCGGACCCATCTCGTTTCAAGCGGCTTACGCCGGTCCGGGTCTAAATTACTACCGCTACAAAGTGGATTTGCCATCATTCCGGATGTGGGAACCGGAAACGCCTTTTTTATACATGGCTCGCACTCAAGTAAAAAACCATACAGAATGTTTGGATACCCAAGACCGCACGTTCGGCATGCGAAAATTTCACATGGACGAAAAGGACACCCCAAAAGGTACGTTGTATCTCAATAACCAACCGGTTATTTTAAGAGGCGCCAATGAAATGGGGCATTTGCAGCAATGTGTTATGAACAATGATTTCGAGCAGTTAATTGACGATATTCTGATCGCGAAACTTGCTCATTTGAACTTTTACCGCATCACACAGCGTCCTGTTCAGGAAGAAATATATGACTATTTCGATATGCTCGGCATGATGCATCAATGTGATCTTCCAACGTTCGGATTTATCCGCCGCAACCAATTTGTTGAGGGGGTCCGGCAGGCAGCAGAGATGGAAAGACTGATTCGCAGTCACCCGTCTTCGGTCATGGTTTCGCTAATTAATGAGCCTTCGCGTACTGAAAAGAGGCGAAAAGGCCACCGCCATTTGCACCGGAACGAATTGGAAGGCTTCTTCGTTGCCGCCAGACAGGCGATTTTCATTGAAAATCCTGATCGTGTAGTCAAAAACGCGGATGGGGATTACAATCCTCCTACCCATGAAGGACTGCCCGATTTTCATTGTTATAACATGTGGTATACGAACAATACGATATCTGTAGGTAAAATGTATAAAGGTTTTCTTCCATCGATTAGGACGGGATGGAAAGCAGGTTGCGGGGAGTATGGCACGGAAGGTTTGGATAATGTTCAGTTGATGATGAATCGTTATCCGAAAGAATGGCTTCCATCCTCTGAGAATGAGCATTGGCTGCCAAACAAAATCAATGGAGCCCAAACCTACGGTCTGCATCGGGATTGGTACGCCGAGCAGCATACGATTCGCGAGTGGGTCGAAGCGAGCCAGAAGCACCAATGTTTGGGGACGAAGCTGATGACAGACGCATGGCGCAGAAGGGCCGATTTGGTAGTTTCCACTGCCATTCACTTGCTCATTGATGCATGGCCTGCCGGCTGGATGAAAGCTCTCGTTGGTGTTGACCGGATTCCGAAACCGGCGTACTTCACATATAAGGAATGTCTGGAACCGGTACGCATCCATCTAAGGTGCGACAGGTGGAAGGTGTATGAAGGGGAAACGTTAGAGATAGAAGCGTGGCTCTTGAACGATACAGCGAAGGATTATGACCGGTGCCGTGTCGTTGCTACGCTTAGGGATGATATCTGGGATTACGGCAATTATGAAATGACAGGCCCTGTGCCTAAGACGATGTCCAGATATGCAGGTACGATCAGCTTTTCGGTTCCATCGCTATCAGATAGACAGAACTTGTACATGGATGCTTGCTTGCTGGATGAAAACGGGAAATTGATAAATAAGGAAAGATTTTCTTTTGAGGCATTTGCGAAAATGAGACACCCGAAATCGCAGAAGACCGCTTTTCTAGATGCGGAATCAGAACTGCTCTGCTCCCTGCTACACATAGAAGGCAAATCTTATGACGGAGATACGCATAAAGAGGGCTCACTTGTCGTTTCTTCGAAAGAAGTATTTGATTGCCATCGGACATCCATCCTCGAGAAGGTCCAGAGTGGAGCCACAGCCGTTTTGATTCTACGTGGTCCAGGCAGTGACTCTTGGGATATCGAAAATACGACGGTCAGAACGGTCAAATTACGTGGGATGTATACCTTAGCCGTTCAAACTGATGATCAGCACTTGCAGTGGATGAAAGCGGACGATTTCTCCTATTTTTATCATTTGACGAACGACAGGATAGATGGGATAACCAATTGTTACCTGCAAGGAGAAGGCATCGAACCGATTGTGTTCGCCTACGACACTCAGGTTGAACCGAGTGGTAAACAAAAGCTTCCTGTAGTGGGAAAGAAAACGCTTGGAAAAGGCCAAATCTTCTTCGTATGCTTACCGTTGTCGGGTAGAGTAGGATTTAACCCAACGCTAGATCGATTCTTGATTTCCTTATTGAACGAGAGAGGAGGGGACGATAATTGTACGCAATTGTTAGCCGAGACAAGCAAAAGCGGGCAGAAATAGTGGACACAAGTAATGGAGCACAGCTCATTCTGCGAAACGATGGCGAGCAGTCCCCTCATTTCGTGGGACATTTGGATGAGATGTTCATTTGTTCCTTCGGAAGACCATGGCGTTCAGAATTTGTGCGGTTAGAGGATGTACAAATCACCTCCGAGTCGGATTTGATCCGAATTCGTGGGAAAATGGAAGCGTTAACCTTCACGATGGAGCTAGCCTTCGACGAGCATCATTTATTGAAAATAAATGCGACTTGGGAAAATCGGACGGATCGAACGCTGCATGATGTAGCTGCGGGATTCCTATTCGTACTGCCAAGGTGGAGTAAGGAAATAGTTACGATTCCCCACATGATCTATAACAACAATCCTTCCGCTGATCCGAGCCGAGTTGTCCCTCGACTTGGACTAGGTCCTGACAAAGGATTTATTTGCGAAGAACACCGATTACCGATCCCCTGTGTGAATGTGGAGTGGACGGAAGCTGCCGAGGCTCGTTTCTTCTCCTTGTTTTCGGTACCTGCGTACATGGAATCAGAGGATGGAGTCGTGCACTACGGCTCACTTGGAGCGGTCCAAGAGGAACATCGAACGATGCTGGCAGCCTTGAGCGGAGTCCTGATGTTTAATGGCGAGAAGGATATATATTATGTAGGTAAAAACAAAACAGGACCTTATAACGGCGGTTATATGGACATCATTCCCGGTTTTTCATTAACTAAACAATACGCTCTGGATTGGGGAGCTGTTGCTCATCCCGGGCAGGGATTCCGCGAAATCGTTCGCAAAGGCATGGAGCTGTTTGCACCGGTAGGGGCAAAACCGCTCGCACTCGAAGAGATGATCCAGCTGAAGAAGAACGCTCTGGACGATAGATGGAGGACTGGCGAACATGGGGCCGCTGGCTATGTGAAATTTTCCGATTCAAATGAGTTCGGCAACGTTTCTAAACATCCTCTGCACTATATGTACGGGTGGACAGGACAATGCTTGAAGCTGGCATGGTGCGACGCCAAGTTAGGGTTTGTCCAAGGACAGGAAGAACGAATCTACCATTGCGAACAGGCGGTTGATTTTTATTTGCGCGAAAGCCGTACCGACGTTTCCGGAATCAGACACGGTTCCTACCGTCTAGTGGATGGGCAATGGGATGACTTCAATTGGAATAAGCAGGCTGTCGTTTCCAGCCGTGCTCTTGGGGAAACCATAGCCGATTTGGCGGAAATCATCCTTCTGTTCCGGGAAATGGGCAGGGAGATTCCAACTTCCTGGGTGGAGGCTCTTCACGAATCGGCCGACTTCTTTCTCGTCGGTGCCCTACCGTCAGGCATTTATCCGGCAGCCTGGCTGCTCGATGGCAGCTCAGCGGAAGATAGGATTACAGCGGCCGGTCTGCCTTGCTTGATCGCTGTCGTGAAAGCCTACCGGGTTACAGGTGAAAAACGTTATTTGGATGCTGCCGAAACGATGATGCAGCGTTATTATGAGCTTCATATTAAGACATTCGAACGGCCGTTTGCTCGTTCTACGCTCGATGCGAACTGTGAGGATAAGGAAGCTGGCATGTACTTCTTCCTGGCTGCTTATGAATTGTTTGTCATAACAAAAAATAAGCACTTCTGTGAATGGGCCGAAATTTCGGGGGATTGGCTGCTTACTTACGTTTATATATGGAATCCGGTGTTTGATCGGGGATCACAGTTCAGGAATACGGGGTTTACCGCCACTGGATGGCCGGGAGTCAGTGTGCAGAATCATCATCTTGACGTGTTTTTTCCGACCTTCGAATTTTGGCATTTTGGTCGGTTAACTGGCAAAACGCAATATGAGCGTTTAGGACGAATGGTGTTCGATGCCATGGGGCAGGGAATATGTACGAAACCTGGAGAATGGAATTTTACCGTGGTTGGCGAACAGGGAGAAGGCTTTTTCCAAACGCATTGGCATCACAGGGGACATAGTAACAAATGGAATCCATCCTGGGTGACTGCGCTTGTTCTGCATAATGCCTTACGATTCCGAGATGCTGTTGAATGATAATAAAGATTGGGGGACAATCATGTGAACGATAGAGCCATTCCGGATTGGGAAAATCTAGAGATTCTTGGGCGTAATATGGAACCACCGCATGCCGGATTTATTCCGTACGGCGATATGGAGACAGCGCTCGATAACGAACGGGCTGCGTCGCCTTATTTCCAATCATTAAACGGCAATTGGAAATTCTATTATGCAGAGAGCCCATCCCAGGCTCCTGAACGTTTTTACGATTCGTCCTTCTCGTTAGATGCCTGGAATTCGATACCTGTGCCTAGCAATTGGCAGATGCATGGATATGGCCGTCCGCATTACTCCAGCAGCTATTATCCTTTTCCGATCGACCCGCCGCATGTGCCCAATGATAATCCGGTTGGGTGTTACCGCAGAAGTTTTATCATTCCCGATTCGTGGGATGACCGGCAAGTATTTCTTGTCTTCGAAGGGGTCGACTCGGCCTTTCATGTGTGGGTGAACGGACAATTCGCTGGGTATGGACAGGGTAGTCACATGCATTCGGAATTTCGGGTCACCTCGCTGCTGCATCCGGGAGAAAACATAGTTGCTGTGCAGGTATACCAATGGAGTGACGGCAGTTATTTGGAGGATCAGGACAAGTGGCGGTTGAGCGGCATCTTCAGAGATGTTTATGTCAAAGCAACCCCTCATGTCCATATCCGTGATCTTACGGTGCAAACCCGTTTCTGTGATAACCACGAAGATGCTGTGATCGATCTTCGGCTTAACGTGAAAAATTATGCGGACTTAGATTCCGGTAAACATACATTACGGATATCGCTTTTGGACGACTCTCGACAATTCGTTAACGAAGAAACCGTCATTTCTTCCCTTCTGATGAGAGCGAACGAAGAGAATGTGCTTGATTTGGAAATCGCGGTCTCAGCTCCACGTAAATGGTCGGCTGAGGAGCCGAATTTATACGCCATCTCGTTAATGCTGGAGGATGATCAGGGGAATTTGCTGGAGGCTGGGAGTATAGCTGTAGGATTTCGAGACATCGCCATCAGAGACGGTCAACTCTTCATCAACGGCAAGACGGTGATCCTGAAGGGGGTCAACCGCAACGAATTTCATCCTGAATTCGGGTTTGCCATTCCCTACGAATCCATGATCGAGGATATACGCTTGATGAAACAACACAATATGAATGCAGTTCGCTCCTCCCATTATCCGAACGATACGCGATGGCTCGATCTGTGCGATCGTTACGGGCTGTATGTGATCGACGAAGCGGACCTAGAAACTCACGGATGCCATTTTATCGACAACGAAAGCTATTTGGCCGAGGACCCACTGTGGAAAAAGCCGTTCCTTGACCGCGCCATAAGGATGTTGGAAAGGGATAAAAATCATCCTTCTATCATCATTTGGTCGCTTGGAAACGAATCGGGTTACGGCCCCAACCATGACGCCATGGCCGAATGGGTACGTCAGGTTGATCCCACACGCCCCATTCATTATGAACGAGCCAAGGATGCTTCGGTCGTCGATATTGTCAGCTGTATGTATCCATCCTTGGAAACTTTGATCGAAGAGGGGGAGAAATCCGATCCTAGGCCTTTCTTGATGTGCGAATTCGCTCATGCTATGGGGAATTCCGTCGGCAATTTGAAGGAATATTGGGACGCCATTTACAAATATCCGCGATTGCTGGGCGGCCTGATCTGGGAATGGGCGGATCTCGGAATCCGGCAAAAGCTCGATTCGGGGGAAGAATGGTACGCGTACGGCGGTGATTTCAATGATCATCCGAACAGTGGACATTTTTGTATAGATGGATTGTTATTCCCGGACAGGAAAATCAAGGCTTCGATCATTGAGTTTAAAAAGGTGATCGAACCAGTGAAAGTAGAGCCGATCGATGTGCTGGCCGGAATTGTGAAAGTCCAAAATCGATACGACTTTATTTCCCTTGAACATCTTCTCGGCTCTTGGTCCATTCTGTGCGATGGAGAAATTGTGGAACAGGGTGAACTGCCTGAACTTGATGTACCGGCCAGAGGAGAGGTTACCGTCTTTATCCCTTGGAAAACGACATTCGGGCAATCAAGTGGCGAGTATTGGCTCCATATTCGGTTTACTTTGAGGGAAGCTTCGCGTTGGGCGCCGCAAGGGCATGAAATTGCTTGGGCCGATCAGCCGATTCCAGCCGCACGGCAGGCCTTTCCGTCCATCAAATTGGAATCGATGCCTAGTTTGCAATCTTCCGAAACGGATGGGCTCCTTCGGATTAAAGGACATGATTTCACCATTGAATGGAGTAAAGCACGCGGTGAACTATCCGCGTTTGAATATAACGGCTTATCACTTTTAACCGCCAGTCCGAAAATTCAAATTTGGCGGGCAACGATCGATAACGACTCCCGTCAGTCGAAAGAGTGGAGGAAGGCGGGATTTGATGTACTGACTCCTCGTATGCATGATATGTCGATCCAACTTCAAAAGCACGCTGCGCAAATTACGGTGAAGTCGACGCTGGGCGCTGCTGGTTTGGGAAACTGCTTTACAACATGGATGACCTATACGATCTACGGATCCGGTGATGTCATCATCCAGACCCGCATCGTACCACGGGAAGGACTTCCCCCGCTGCCGCGGTTGGGATTACAAATGGCTATTCCTGGAAGTTTCGATCAACTTTCGTGGTTTGGCCTCGGCCCACACGAGTGTTATATCGACCGGAAAGAAAGTGGGAGGCTCGGCGTGTACAGCGGATCAGTACAAGATCAATTCGTCCCATATATTAAGCCGCAGGAAAACGGCAATAAAGCGGATGTGCGTTGGGCGGCAGTAACGAACGCTCTGGGAACTGGTCTGTTTATTGGTGGAATGCCGAAGCTGGATATTAGCGTGAGTCATTATTCCACCGAGAATTTGACTAAAGCCAAGCATACCTTCGATTTAGTCCGTCTGAACGAAACCATAGTGAACATGGATTATCAGCAAGCACCGCTTGGCAATCACAGCTGCGGGGAAGCTCCTCCGCTCGATGCGTATTTAATTCATCCGGTGGACACTACGTTTTCATTACGGCTGAAGCCTTTTTCCACTAGAGATTGGTCACCGATGAAACTGAGCAAACGACAACCGGAACCTTTTCAAGGGGAAGGCTGTGAGCAGTCTGCACCGATATCGAAACAGGGGGTGAATCTATGATCAGCCGCAAGTTCCCAAAATTTCTATTTGGCGGTGATTATAACCCTGAGCAGTTTCCGAAGGAAGTATGGGATGAAGATATGCGGCTGTTTCAAGTTGCCGGAATTGACATCGCAACGCTCAACGTCTTTTCTTGGTCGTTGAATCAGCCTGATGAGGAGACTTTCAGATTCGATTGGCTTGATGAAGTCATGAATAAGCTGCATAAAAACGGAGTCCGCGTATGCATGGGTACAAGTACGGCTGCCCATCCGGCTTGGATGGCGAAGAAATATCCGGACATTCTGACCGTGACCTCCGATGGTAAAAAAAGAAAATACGGTAGAAGGCACAACTCTTGTCCGAACAGTCCGACCTTCCGTCATTATGCCGAGCTCATGGCGAAGAAGCTGGCACAGCGGTACAAGAACCACCCGGCTCTGCTTCTGTGGCATGTAAACAATGAAATCGGGATTCGCTGCTACTGCGACAATTGCGAAGAGGCGTTTCGGGATTGGCTAAAGAAGCGGTACGGTACGCTGGAACAGTTGAACCAGGCATGGTATACCCGCTTCTGGGGACATACGTTTTACGATTGGGATGAAATTGTACTCCCCAGCGCGTTAAGCGAAGGTTTATCAGGTGGGAATTCCGATCAAACCGCTTTTCAAGGCATCACTCTCGATTATTATCGATTTAATTCTGACAGCTGGCTGAACTGTTATCTAATTGAATACAACGCCATTAAAGAGGAAATACCCGATGCGATCGTCACGACTAACTTTCAAGGGAACGGGACCTACAAGCCGCTTGATTATTTCAAATGGGCGCCCCACTTGGACATTGCGGCACTGGACATTTATTCCGAAAACCATACGCCGGAAAGCTACATGGCGCTCCGATACGATCTAATGCGCGGCTTGAAAGACGGTGCTCCCTTTATGCTAATGGAGCAAAGTCCGAGTGTGATTAACTGGAAAACGGTGAATCCTGTCAAAAGACCTGGTGTCATGCGGCTCCGGAGCTATCAGGCAGTAGCCCGCGGCGCGGAGTCGGTGATGTTCTTTCAACTGCGCCGTTCCCTTGGAGCTTATGAGAAATTCCATGGTGCCGTCATTGATCACGCGGGTCACGAGAACACTCGAGTCTTTAGGGAATGTGCGGAGCTAGGCAAGGAATTGCAGCAGTTGGGTGATCGTCTGTTGGACTCGCGTGTGAAGAGCAGAATCGGCATCCTATTTGACTGGGACAATTGGTGGGCAGTTGAGCTAGGGGGCGGACCATCAACCTATATCAAGTATTTGGATCAAATCCAGAAATATTATGACGCGTTTTACGAGAATCATATCCAAGTCGATTTTATACATGTCAATACGGACTTAAGTCAATACGATCTGGTTCTGGCCCCGCTTTTGTATATGGTTAAAACGGGTTACGCTCAAAAGCTGGAGCGATTTGTGGCGGATGGCGGGACGTTCGTAACTTCATTTTATAGCGGGATAGCGAATGAAAATGATCTGGTTACACCGGGTGGTTACCCGGGTGAGCTGCGTAATCTTCTGGGCATTTGGGTGGAGGAGATCGACGCTCTTTTTCCGGATCAAAGAAACCTTATGGTTATGAAGCAGGAGCTTGGACAACTTCAAGGAACGTATGAATGCAGTTTAGTTTGCGAAATTGTTCATCTAGAGGGAGCGGAAGCGCTCGCAGAATTCGGCAGTGATTTTTACCTTGGATCACCGTCCTTGACCTATCATCGCTTCGGGAGGGGTGAGGCGTGGTATGTAGCCACTGATCCAAGTAGGGAATTCATGCAGCAATGGATAAAGGCTTTATGCGAACGTAAAGGGATGTCACATTTGTTCGAGGCGCCGCCGGGAGTTGAGGTCACGCAGCGCGAAAAAGACGGAGTTCGGTTTACTTTTGTGATGAACCATAGCGATCAAATTCAAAAAATGAATATAGGGAAGAACGAGCAAAAGGAGCTGCTGCGCGAACTAAGTGTCAGTGGTGATATCGAGCTCGAACCAAAGAGTATCATGATCTTGCAGGCGTAAATATTTTTAGATGGAGGCGGATGCCGATGGAAATAAGTGAATATTTACGCGAAAAATTCGACCATCCATCGGTCGAATACAGGTCGGTGCCGTTCTGGGCATGGAACGATCGTCTAGAAGAAGAAGAGCTGGTCCGTCAAGTGAACCAAATGAAGGAACAGGGAATGGGCGGATTTTTCATCCATTCCCGTGATGGATTGGAAACCATATACATGGGTCGCGAGTGGATGGCATACACCCGAAAGACCGTGGAAACAGCCGAAGAGCTTGGCATGCATGTGTGGTTGTACGACGAGGACCGCTGGCCATCTGGGTTTGCTGGCGGACTTGTGCAAGATAGAGGCGGGGACGCATTCCGCGCCAAAGGTTTGACGATGGAAGTATGCCAACAGATCAGTTCGGACGATTTGACAGATAGCGTGGCGCTATTTAAGGCCGTCATTGATGAAAGAAACTTGGTCCGGTGCGAGAGACTGCATGATGGCGAATTTATCGCATTGAGTGAAGATGAAATACTGTTGGTCTTCCGCGTAGAAATTTCCGAGCGAAGTGCTTGGTTTAACAACGAAGCGCCGCCTGATAATTTGAATCCGGAGACGGTGCAGACCTTTATCGACATCACTTATGAAGCCTACAAGAAAGAGGTGGGTGACCATTTCGGGAAAACCATCCGTGGCATATTCACGGATGAACCTAGTGTGCATGACAGCCACTGCAAGTTTACTGCAGGTCGCGGTTGGCTTCCGTGGAGTTGGTCATTTCCTGACTTTTTCCAAGAAAGACGGGGATACGATCTCTTGGATGTCATACCCTACATGTATTTTAATGGAGAGTATTCCTCCCAAGCCCGTCATGATTACTGGCGGACGCTCACCGAAAGATTCAGCGAGTCGTATTCCAAGCAGCTAGGTGAATGGTGCGAGAAAAACGGAATCGACTTCACTGGCCATTATCTCTGGGAAAATAATATGGGCACGGCCACCCGTGTCTGTGGAGCTGTTATGCCTAACTACCGGTATCAGCAGGTTCCGGGTATCGATATGTTAACCGAGCAGACGAACGAATACATCACGGTCAAGCAATGCACAAGCGTAGCGAACCAATACGGTAGAAAGTTCGTTCTCTCCGAAACGTATGGATGCACGGGCTGGGCGTTCACCTTCGAGGGGCAAAAGTGGGTGGGAGATTTTCAGTATGTGCTCGGTGTTAATATGAGGTCGCAGCATTTGGCACTTTATTCGATCAAAGGGTGCCGGAAGAGGGACTATCCCCCCGTGTTTAACTACAACACGAGCTGGTGGAAATACAATCATGTGATGGAAGATTATTTTGCCAGATTGTCGTCGGTTCTGACGGAAGGCAGGCCAATCCGCGATGTGCTCGTCCTTCATCCTTCTTCCACCGCTTGGAGCATGGTCGGTACGGGACCGTACGGTTTCCCAGCTCGCGGAAAGGATAGGGATGTCTCCGCAACCAATACGTTTGGCCACGAATTCAATGCGTTTATAGGCAAACTGCTCAGGGCGCATTACGATTTCGATCTCGGCGATGAGACGATCTTGGCGGAAAGAGGGGAAATACGCGGTGGCAGCCTGGCAGTGAATCTGGTGGAATACCGTATCGTAGTCATTCCGGTCATCCAAACGATGTTGAGCAGCACCTTTCAACTGTTATCAGACTTTCTGGAGGCAGGGGGAAAAGTAATTGCCGTCGGATCGCGTCCGACGATGATCGAGGGCAGACCGACGGACCTGCTGTCCGAACTTTACGATCACGCAAACATAACCGTCGTCATGGACGTCGAAGATACGGTGTCAGTTCTGGAACGTATTCAGCCTCGGCGAGTCAGCTTAACGAATACGCAATCGATTGAAGCGCACGAAATGTTGTATATGCTCAGAGACATAGGAGATTGCCGCGCATTGTTTGTCGTGAATAACGATCGAGAGGGTACGCATCGGATAAGCATAACCATGGAGGGCACCGGCAGCGTGGAAGAATGGAATGCACTGACAGGAGAAGCGAGGGTCGTGGAGATCGTCGTCCTTGACGGGTATGTTCATTTCGAGGACGTGTTCGGCCCTGCAGATTCCAAGCTATATATAATGAATGCAAATAAAGCGGTAGAAAGCCACCCGGTACTAGGCCGGAGTAGTGCGGATGATGCTTCTGTGACGGTTGTGGAGCTTGGTCCAGATTGCCGATTCACACGCACGATGCCTAACGTATTGACTATGGACACCTGCTCATATCGATTAGGGGATGGCGATTGGTCGGAAGAAACGGGCGTATGGCAAGCTCAAAGAGCCATTCGGGACGCCTTAGGCATGAGACAGGTTTATTACAATGGACTTGAGCAAAGGTATAAATGGATTGACGAGCCGCATCCGGAGAACGGCACATCGGCCGTGTTCCGATTCACATTCCAAGTATCGGTCATGCCAACGACTGATGTATATCTCGTCGTAGAGTCCGCAGAATATTACGACATTCATCTCAATGGCGAAACGATTTCGAATCTTCCAGTAGGTTGGTTTCTCGATCGAACGTTTGATAAGGTGCTTCTTCACGGACTAAAGGAAGGAGAGAATGAGCTGCTTTTATCTTGCCAGTACCATAACCACTTGGAAGTGGAGGATATTTATCTGATCGGCGATTTCGGGGTCAATGCCGACAGGGCCGTTGTGGCAGAGCCTGAAACATTGAAGTTAGGAGACTGGTGCTTGCAAGGTTATTTCCATTACTGCGGCAGCATGATCTACCATTTCGACGTCATCGTGGAGAACAATGCGAAGGGTAGGACGGTGCTGGGGCTCGGTGAATATTCCGCGGTAACGGTTGAAGTTCGGGTAAACGGCAGAACAGCGGGGCATATGCCTTGGCGGGCCGCGAACCGCCTCGACTTGACGGAGCATCTTCACGACGGAGATAACCGGATTGATATCGAAGTCATGGGAAGTCCACGCAACATGCTAGGTCCTTTTCATCATACGGCTGGAGATACGTCGACGACCAATTGGGCATCTTTCCGCAAAGAAGGCGACGAGTACACGTCGGAATATAAGCTGCGCTCGTACGGTTTGTTTGGTCAAATCAAACTCTACCGTATCTGATTGAATGAAGAGACAGAAATGGAGGTTTGAGCATGAAAATAAGATGCCATAGGTTGAGGCTTTTCCTTTCCTTGATCATCTTGTGCACCGCGCTGTTGCCTGCAACTACGCACGCCGAAGTGAAATATTCTACCTATACAAAGGATAGTTACAACAATCAGATATGGCTTCAACCGGCTTACTTTCCACTGGATGTAATCGGAGAGGACCTGTATACAACGGATCCTAAGCAGCCAACCGTTAAAACGCCCTCACCGTTACGAAATCCCAAAGACATCTTTATCGATGTGAAGAACGAAGTTTATATCGTTGATACGGGCAACAACCGGATTGTGCATATGACCGAAACGGGACAACTGCTGCGCTATATGACGCTCCCGGAAAGCCCGCTCAACAAACCTGAAGGCATATTTGTCACCAAAGAAGGCGACATCTATATCGCGGACACGGGGAACAAAAGAGTGATTAAGCTGGACAAAAATGGAAAGCTGCAAACCGAATTCAAACGACCTGACTCCAAATACATCCCTGCGACGTTCGTCTTCGATCCGGCAAAAGTGATGGTGGACGAACGAGGATTCTTGTACATTGCGGTGCATGGCGGTTACGAGGGGATCGTGCTGCTTGACCCGAAAGGTAAATTTCAGGGTTTTTTCGGCGCAAACAAAACGGCTCTTTCTCCGTTAGACGCTTTAAAGCGCATGTTGTACACCAAGAAAATGTATGCCAATGAAGTCGCAAAGAGACCGGAGACGATAAACAGTGTCGCTACGGATAAGAACGGTTATATTTATACGGTCACGGGTGGTATGGCCAAAAGCGACCAATTAAAGAAATTAAATATTAAAGGGAATAATTTACTTCGCAGCTCCAATAAAACTTTCGGAGAAGTCGTTCCCGGGGATGTTCCGATAGGGCCTGTAACCTCAGGTCCGCAGCTGATTGATGTGGCCGTTGACCAAAGCGGCAACATGATCGTGGTAGATTCGCAATTTAAATATATTAGTCATTATGATGCATCTGGCAATTTGTTGTACTTTTGGGGCGGCGCATCAGCGGTCGGATCGTCTCAAGTAGGTCTCTTGAAAAGCCCTGTGGCACTCGATGTGAATGCCAGGAATGAATTGTTCGTTTTGGACGATCAGGAAAATATCGTTCAAGTATTCCGTTTATCGGAGTTTGGCCAAAAAGTGGATCAAGCCAACCAACAGACTCTAGCGGGTTATTACGAGGATAGTGAAAAATCGTGGCAGGATGTTCTTCGTATGAATGCCCAATTCACTCCAGCCATTATGGGATTGGCTCAAGCGGCTTTTACTAAAGAACAGTATACAGAAGCGAAAAGACTGTTTAAAGAGGCAGGGAATCAGGAAGGTTACTCTGACGCCTTTTGGCAAATCAGGATGAAATGGTTACAACAGAACTTCTCCTGGATTGCGAGCTTATTGTTATTCTGCGGAATTTTTTACATGTTGATTAATAAGTGGACCTCAAAAAGTAGGCTTCGAGATAAATGGCGCAATAGGAGGCGAACACATAACAGCTTTCTAATGAATTTCAAGCATGTGTTTTACATGATGAAACATCCGATTGATGGGTTTATTGCTATACGCTATGAAGGTAAAGGCAGCTACTTGAGTGCGATTATCATCTTACTTTGCGTGTATGCTTCCCTGGTAATCAAAAGGCTTGTTACCAGCTTTTCCTTTGACGCTTCGATCCATGTCGACATTTATTCGATATTTACACAGTTTTTCATTGTTTGGATTGCGTGGGTCATTGCAAACTATCTCGTGAGCTCCATTTATCGAGGAGAGGGCAGGTTTCGAGATATTTTTATCGGAAGCGCTTATGCGCTCGTACCGTACATGGTTATTGGCATTCCGCTTGCCTTCATTTCGAATATCATGACGATGTCCGAGTCTACTATTTACCATTATGTGGCACAAGGGATGATCGTATGGATCGGTTTATTGATATTCTGGAAAATTCAATGGATTCATAATTACAGCGTAGGAGAAACCGCATTGAACATCCTATTTACGCTTTGCACCATGTTGGTCATTGGCGTTCTCATCTTTATTACAACCGGATTGACCAATGATTTGGCATCATTAATCTATGAGATGTACCAGGAGGTGATCTTGAGATGATAGGGATAATCAAACGGGGTAAAACCGCAGCAATCGTTACCATCCTGCTCTTGGTCGCCGTCTTCTTGGTCGTGGTTAATGTCAAAATTGAGTTCAAAGCTCCGGAAAATCGCGTGCCTTTACCGCCGAAGATAGAAAGTTCAGCAGCTTCTGTGAATAGTAACGCCGCCCAATTGCCTAAAGAGAGCGACTTTAAAAATGTCGCCGAGACCGATCTGCTGCGTTTAAAAATGGATGATAAAACCGGCCATTTTATTGTGGAAGACAAACGGAACGCAAACGTTTATCGTTCTTTTCCAAATCCGGAATATTGGGATAAGGAAAAGATCTCCGAGACCTGGAAAAAGCATTTGGCTTCACCGTTAATGGTTCAATACGTCGATTTCTCGAAAAACATCCTGCAAGCGAAAGAAACCAATTTAGCTGCGGATGGGGGACGGGTCAAAGAGGTTAAATTGATTCCCGGCGGTTTTTCATTGGTTTATGAGTTGCCTGCAACTGGTCTTACTATTCCAATAGAGGTGAAAATCGAAAACGATTATGTTGAGACGAAGATTATACGCGAAGGCGTCAAGGAAGCGAATATGGGTCTCGTCTGGGCTAGGTTGTTTCCATTCTTCGGAGCTGAATATACCGTTTCCGGACAGGAAGGATATATGTTCATACCAGATGGCGCTGGAGCATTGGTGCGGTTTAAGGATAATCAGCTGAACGTCAACAAGATATACGATGAAGCTGTATACGGTCAAGATAACACATTCGCGGGTCTTAGCAACAATCGCAACAAAATTGTGATGCCG
Organism: Paenibacillus sp. JT22N1; assembly: GCF_059692155.1. Classification (NCBI taxonomy): domain Bacteria; kingdom Bacillati; phylum Bacillota; class Bacilli; order Caryophanales; family Paenibacillaceae; genus Paenibacillus; species Paenibacillus sp. JT22N1. Next base: position 73,045 of record NZ_JCAUAW010000006.1, on the reverse strand, counting down.
GTATTCGGTATGAAGACGGGGAGCAAAGGGTTTGTGGCCATCGTTCACGACGGAGACGAATACGCCAACATCGTTGCAGCGCCGGCAGGGGTACTCAGCAACTATAACTGGGTGACGTCTCAAATGAATTTCCGATCGAGCTTTTTGCAGTTTACAACGAGAAATACGAATGTCCCTGATTCATGGGGGTATATCGATTACAACAGAGATGAAGTGTTCGGCAGTGACCGCATCGTGCGTTACTACCTGTTAGACAGCCAGAAATCAGACTATGTGGGTATGGCTCAAACTTACCGGCAATATCTGATGAAGGAAAAGGGGGCGAAGCCCGTCACTGTTAGCAATCCCAATATACCGATGCACGTAAACTTCATCGGGGCGGATCAGGAAGACGGCTTGGTCACCTCGCGATATCTCAATTTGACCACGACGGACGACGCCACTCAAATGGTCATTTCTTTACATGACAAAGGCATAACCAATATGTCGCTTACTTTTAAAGGGTGGCAAAAGGGTGGCTACAGCGCCTTTGGGAACACGTTCCCGGTTGATTCCCGTATCGGTGGCGATAAAGGAATGAAAGCATTTATTGACAATGCCCACAGTTACGGTTTACCGGTTTATTTAGAGTCCGAATATGCTCTGAACAACACGGGAGCGTCAGGTTTCGACGAGAAATATCACGCCATCGTCAATTTGGCCGGGCGAAATCAAACGGTAAGTGCTTTATTTAACAGAGAACGAACACCAGCGGTCAGCTATAAATTTGCAGAAGAAATGGTTAAGAAAGACCTGAATGCATATAAAGCAATGGGTGTTGACGGAATTGCTGTCAACATACTTGGACAAAGACTGTTCAGTGACTATAATTCGGGGTTCGGTTCGACCAGAGATGAAGCTCGGGATGTTCAGGAGCGAATTCTAAAAACGATAAAAGAATCATTAGGTGGCGTGCAAGGGAAATATGCAAATCTGTATTCACTTCCTCATATGAATTATATTCAAACGCTGGTTTACGATCATTCCTACGATTTATTTACCGACGAAGCCGTTCCTTTCGTGCAGATTGCTACCCACGGTTTAGTCACCTATTCATCGGAATTTGTGAATAATCGGCAAGAAGATGTACACGACTTTTTACGCGATATTGAATATGGCGCAGAGCCATCTTTTATTTTCACACGGGCGGAATCGAAAAAATATGTGAATTCTTTCGGTATACGATACTACAACACCTATTTTCCCTACTGGGAGACTTTCGCTGTGGAGCAGTATAAGCGATACAACGAGGCGCTCGGGGGTGTACAAAATCAGTTTATTGCCAATCACAAGACGCTAGCTCTGGGTGTAAAGGAAACGACCTACGAAAATGGTACACGTGTCATTGTGAACTATAATTTGGTCGCGTACCGCAGCGGTGATCTTGACGTTCCAGCACAAAACTTCGTTGTGATTCGAGGAGGGGCAAGCCGATGAAGCGAAAGATGAGACTAAATTCGTCCCTAGTCGAATATTTGGAAGGTGCTCTCTTTATTGCCCCTTGGTTTATTGGCTTTCTAATTTTCATGGCATTCCCAATTGGCTTTTCTTTGTATATGAGCTTTCAAAAGGTGACGATAACGGCAACGAAAACGACAACCGAGTACGTCGAATGGACCAATTACCGGTATATTCTTTTCGAGAACGGACAACTGTTGTACAACGATTTATTGCCGTTCCTTCGTCAAGCTTTGTTTATGATTCCGATTATCGTCCTATTTGCTTTGATGATAGCCATCATTCTGAATCAAAAATTTGTCGGCCGAACATTTTTTCGCGCGATATTCTTTCTTCCGGTCATCTTAGCGACGGGTCAAGTTGTAGCGGAATTCCTGACGCAAGGTGAGGGGGACTTGGGCTTTATGTCGAAGTACAATGTTTCCGGCCTCATTAGCGCTAATCTTTCGTCGACATGGTCTGGGCCACTCATCAAGATTCTAGACTCGTTCGTGTTGATTCTGTGGTATTCAGGCGTACAAATCTTGATTTTCCTGGGTGGCAGACAGACCATTTCGAATTCGGCCTATGAAGCGGCGCGAATTGACGGCGCGGGTCCTTGGGAAACGTTCTGGAAAATTACGCTACCAGCGATGACGCCATTTATTTTCCTTAATATGATCTATACCGTCGTCGACTTATTTACGTTCCCGACGAATCCTATTTTAGGAAAGGTTAGAGAAAGTGAATATGGGTCGTACAGCGCGTTAATATGGATTTATTTCCTTATCATCAGCTTCTTCCTGGCGATTATTTTCATCATCTTCAATAGGGTAACAAAGTCGCAAAGAGAGACTGTTTAACGTTTAAACAACAAAAAACTTATTGTTGGGGTGAAGCTATGATCGGATTAAAAATCAAGAAAGAGCATTCGAATTCGTTTCTGCTTTGGTTAAATAAAGCTCGCTATATGATTATAGGCAGAGAAGCGGATAAAGGGATGCTGTTTAAATTTTTTATTTATTTGATATTACTGGATACAGCATACATTTATCTGAAGCCTATTCTCCATATGATAACCACGATGGTCAAAAACGCGGATGATTTGCTCGATCCTTCCGTAAACTGGTTTCCGCGGACGATCTACCTTGGAAACCTCCAGGAAGCTTGGGATTGGTTGAAATATCCGAAAGCTTTCAGCATTAGCTTAACGCTCTCTCTTTCAGTGGCTATATTGCAAACGTTTTCCTGCGCTGTGACCGGATATGCCTTCGCAAGATTAAAAGTCCCTTTTAAAGGGTTGATGTTTTTTTTCTTGCTGTTGACATTTATTGTCCCGATGCAGGTTACCATCTTGCCGAATATCATTTATGCCAGAGAATTAGGCCTTCTGAATACGATTTACCCCATTATTATGCCCGCATTTTTCGGCCTAGGTTTGAAGGGGGCGCTGTTCGTCATCATTTATCGTCAATTTTTCTCCACCCAACCGAAGGAACTGGAGGAAGCAGCCAGAATTGATGGGGCCAATGTGTTTAAAATATTTTACAAGGTGATGATGCCGCTTGCCAAACCTGCCATTCTTGTCGTATTTTTGTTTTCCTTCGTTTGGACCTGGAACGACTTCTATTTGCCAAGCATGTATTTGTCCGATATCGAAACGGCACCTCTCTCGATGGGTATTTCACGCATAGCCTCTGCGCTGCGGCAGCAAGCCGAACAATATGGGCCGTCGGTTAATGACGAAGCGATTAGAATGGCTACAACATTCATGATGATCATTCCGCCGATGCTTTTGTATACATTCACGCAGCGCTGGTTCGTGGAGGGTGTGGAAAGAACGGGCTTGGTGGAGTAGTACAATGCAGTTAAAGGAGGATTATGGAAAATGAAACGAGTTATTACCTTATCAGTTACCGTCGTACTTATGGTTTCGATGATGGCATGTTCTTCTGCGGAAACGGCCTCTGCACCATCAAATGCCAAAAAATTGCTTTATGTCAAAAAGAACGAAGGCAGCAACGATCCCATTATTATTAGTCGTTTGAAGAAGCTTGGCTATCAAATCATGGATACAACGGACAGCGTCTTTAAAGCGGATGCAGCGAACGGCTATGGCGTCGTGTTTATAAGCGATTCCGTCAATTCCTCCAGAATAGATGCCCAACTGAAGAATTCCACTGTTCCCGTTGTCTATGCCAAGACACAATCGGTTAGCATTGCCGGTTTGACGGGAATTCTTGATTACGGGGAATTGAATGATGTGAAAACCATACAAATTAAAGACAACAAACATCCACTTGCAGCAGGATTGAAGGATCAGGTAACTGTTTATAACAGCAATGGAAAAATGGGGTACGCTATTCCGGGCAAAGAAGCGGTCATTATTGCGACGGCTCAGGGCGACGAAAAGAAAGCCGTTATTTTCGGCTATGAAAAGGGGGCGAAAAACATAAAAAATGAACCCATCCCGGCTCGTCAGGTGTTTTTCTATTTACCCGCCGGGCAAGAAATGAACCAGAACGATGAGGGGTGGAAGCTTTTGGACGCCTCCATCCAGTGGGCTGCACAAAATGGGAAAAAGTAATTATTAAGCGTTTACTACTATTTTGGTAAAGGGGATTTGATTCATGAAACGTTTAGTGAACATGATCACTGTCTTAATGCTGTTTATGGCGCTAATGGCTTGTACATCGGCTCCGGTCAATATGGATTCCGTGACCAATCCATCGACAGCTCCGAACAAAACGCAGAGTAACGGGAAAAAAGTTCTTTTTATTGGAAGAGACAGCGGCGGAGATGCCATCGTTACCAAACGCTTAAAAGAAGTGCATGGCTTAGAACTGACGGTAATATCAGACAAAGAAGTTGCTGCTGCAAAAGTGAATGATTATACGCTAATCTATGTAAGCGAATCCGTTAATTCCGGTAAAATCCGAGACACATTCGTTAAGACTGCCGTACCCGTCATTTATGCCGAGCCTCAATCAACTTCGGATACAGGAATGACCATTACCGATGGATACGGTAAATTGGATGCAGGGGACGTGGCAAAAACGATTCAAATCAAAGACAGTAAGCATCAACTTGCAGCAGGGCTAGAGAACCAGGTGGACGTTTATAAAGCTAACGGAAAAATGGGTTTCGCCACCCCTGGTGCAGAAGCTATTGTTGTGGCTACGGTACCAAACGAGGAGCAAAAAGCAACCATTTTCGCCTATGAGAAAGGCGTGAAAAACGCAAAAGACCAGCCCGTAGTCGCGCGCGAAGTGTTCTTCTATTTGTTCAATGGGGAAGAAATCAATCAAACCGAAAGCGGTTGGAAGCTATTCGATGCAGCCGTTCGTTGGGCCATGGGGAAAAAGTAGCTTTTTACAGCAAAGGAGTGATATCTCATGAAACGAATATTGAGCCTTCTCATTATTGCTGTGATCCTGATTTTCGCTACGGCTTGCACAGCAACAACACAAGGAGAACCTAATGCGAGCCAGGGGGGAAATGCTTCAAAAGTGTCTGGAAAAAGCAAAAAAGCACTCTTTGTTGGCAGGGAGAGCGGTGGTGATGCCATTACAATTAAACATTTGAAAGCACTCGGATTTGAAGTCGCGGTGACTACGGACAAAGAGCTTACCGCCGACGAAGCGCTGAAATATGCTTTGGTATTCGTTAGTTCAACCGTCAACTCTGGTCGAGTTAGCAACAAATTGATCGCCTCACCGATACCCGTGATTTATGCCGAATCTCAAAATATAGGTGATGTGGCTTTGTCGGGTAAATCAACTGACTTTGATAATGGCGATTACTCCGGTAAGACCGTTACGATCAAAGCCGGCAATCATCCGATGGCAGCTGGGTTAAAGGGCAATGTGGACATCTATAAGTTAGATGGGAAGATCGGATTCGTCGTTCCTAGCAAGGAGGGTGTCATTGTTGCCTCAGCTCCCGATGATGACCAAAGAGCCGTTATTTGCGCGTTTGAGAAGGGCGTCAAAAACTTGAATAACGAACCTGTGCCGGCACGTCAAGTGTACTTTTATTTGGTAAACGGAGAAGAAATAAACCAGACCGACGATGGCTGGAAGCTCTTCGATGCTGCCGTAAAATGGGCGATTGGCAGCAAGTGATAATTGATCTATGAGGAACAAAAGCATTAGGCTTCTCCGCTCAGGAGAGGCCTTTTCTTTATTATCTCTGTACGGAAAGATGCAACAAACAACCTATAAAATAGAAACACCCCCCTAATGTAAGCGCAATAAATTAGTAATAAAGTAAGGATATATAAGAGTGCCAAACGAAGTTGCCGGTTCTCGCTTCATTTTTTTAAATATAGAAGCGTTTACATGGCGAAAAATGGAGGCGAGCTATGAAGAAGAATCTTAAATCATCCTTGTTCCAAAGCGATTGTATCAAGATCAAGAATTTAGAGGGAATTAGTTCTATGAAACGTTTTCTCATCCTGCTCGTCATCGCATTGATGACAGTGACCATGATCGCCTGCTCATCATCCAAAGAAAATCCTGATGTGAGCGTCTCGCCAAAAGTCACCGAATCGGCCGCACCTACGAAGTCGCCAGTGCCTACGGTAACGGCAACGCCTACAGAATCTTCCAAGGCTTCTGCACTGCCTACGGCTTCTTCTATGGCATCTGTAACTCCTGCGCCTACGGAATCCTCAAAAGCTTCGATAACGCCTGCGCCTACAGATTCATCCAAGGCTTCGGCAACGACTGCACCTAAGGATTCTCCGAAAGCTACGGTGACGTCTTCACCAGTTGCGACCAAACCAGAACTAACGCCGCAGCCCGAAATTTCACCTAAAGGGAAAAAAGTGCTCTTTGTTGGACGGGAGCAAGTTCCTACGCCTGCGGAAGATGTGGTAATGGCCGATCGTTTAAAGGGTATGGGCTTCATTGTTACTAAGCTTGGCGATAAAGATTTCACTGTCGATGAAACCAAAGGTTTTGATTTGCTCTATTTCAGTCAAACGGTGAACTCTAAGTTTTTGAAGGATGGCGTCATGAAAGATGTCGCGATTCCAACCGTCTATGTGAAAAGCCATGGTATGTTCTATCTGGGCTTATCCTCGCTCGAGGAAGGTGCCACGGTTAAAAAAATAAAATCGATCGACATCGTGGATAGTAAGCATAAAGTTGCAGGTGGATTATCAGGCACAGTGGACGTGTTTAAAGAAGCTGACACCGGTTACGGTGTTAGTTACGGAATAGTGGGCAAGGAAGCGAAAGTAATTGCAACGATCCCGGGAGATAAGACGAAAGCTGCGCTCTATTATTACGATAAAGGTTCGAAAGCCGATAACGGATACACGACTAAAGCTCGGTTATCATTCTACTATTGGAGCAACGGGATGCAGGATAATTCCACTGACGCTGGATGGAAGCTTTGGGACAATATCGTTCTATGGACTTTGCAAAACGGTTAATTGTTGTTGAAGCAAATCGGATAGGACAATTATTCTTCATTGGAGGTACTAAACACCGTGAAAAAATATGTAAAGAGCACCTTGTTTATCGTTTCATTGCTCACACTATTCACAGGCTGTGAAAGTAGTCTTGAATCAAATACTGTCACTACAGCTAACAAACCGACGAACAAATCGCCTGAAAATGAATTGTTTATTTACACGGTCTGGCCTTCCTTTTATGCAAAAGAAGAAAATTTCGACAAACAAATCGGCCAATTTCTTAAAAAGAAATTTCCAGATATGACGATTAAGCATGTGCACTGGGATAATCCGGGCAGACAATATCAGGACTTGATCGCGGCTGGCACCATCCCGGATATTATCCTCGATAACACCCGTATGAATGTGCAAAGATATATTATCGATAACGATCTTCAGTATGATATCAGCGATTTGATCAAAAAGTATAACTTCGATACAAACCAATTGAATCCGGCCCATATGGCTCAGATGAGAAATATGACGCCCGATGGGAAAATATACGGTTTGCCGTTCAATAATAACGATTTCGTTCTCTTCTATAATAAAGACATTTTTGACAAATTCGGCGTCGACTATCCGAAGGACGGTATGACCTACGACGAAGCATACGAGTTGGCCAAGAAGCTGACCCGTGTGGAAGGCGAAATCACATACAAAGGGTATTCTCAAAACCCTGGTCATTATATGAACTACAATCAGCTTTCTGTCTCGCCGCTTAGCCTAACGGAAGACAAGGCAAGCTTGAACACGCCGGAGTGGAAAAAGATTGTAGACAACTTGAGACGTTTCTATGATATTCCTGCCAATCAGTTTGATACCGTCGAAACTTTTGCTACAAAAGGAAATATTGCGATGGCGGTGGCAACGGTGGACCATATTGTTTCGTTCCATGAGCAAAACAAAAACTTGAACTTCGATGTCGTATCGGCACCTTCGTTTAGTGATGTTCCGGATACTAGGTATCAACCGAACCTGTACGCCATGTACATAACGAAGCAATCAACGAAAAAAGATCAAGCTTTTCAGGTTATGGCTGCAATTCTCTCCGAAGAGCATCAAGTGGATTTGGCAAAAGAAGGTGTCATCGTACCTTTGGAAACCAAAGCTGTCCAAGAAGCGTTTGGACAAAATTTGACGCAAATGAGAGGTAAGAACACAAAAGCTATTTTCCATGGCAAAACCGCTTTGCCTCCGGCGGCACGTGCAGCAGGTTTGGCCTGGTACGACGTTCCGATGCAGAACGTATTCGGACCTTTGATTTTCAAAGAGTCCAAAGACTCTGTAACGGCACTGCGCATGATTGAAGAACAATCAACGAAAGGAATTGAAACAAAGAAGGCTGAAAAGGCTGCACTCGATAAATCTATCAAGAAATAATCAACCTCTTAAAGACCTATAAACATGAGTAAAAGCCCCTATAATCGATTCATCTTTTCGTATTAGAGTAGGGATAAGGCAAAAATGAATGAAGAATATGGCGTTGCTGAGGAGGTGTATAGGTTAAACGAGTAAAATAATACCTGTCTTATAATCTAAAATTGGAAGGTGATCTGTATGAAAAAACTTATATCAACGCTATTAATGGTTTTTCTCTTGTCATTAACTTTACTTCCGTTGGCTTTTGCAGCCGATACCGCTTCTGACAATCAAACTTCTACGGTTAAATCAGTGGATGATTTCAAGGATTTGAAGGATCTGCCGCAAGACGTGAAGGACAAATTTGATTCACTGATTAAAGGCGGCGTTTTTAACGGATTGACGGAAGATACTTTCGGTTTGGATGCCCAAATGAATCGCGCGCAGTTCGCCAAAGTGGCTGGCATTATTTTTAAATTGACGATTGATGAAACGCTTACAAGATCTTCATTTACCGACGTTCGCTCTGATGATCCGGCAAATTCCTATGCACTTCCCTATATTGAGGCGCTCAAGAAAGCAGGGCTAACAAACGGGTATGATGCGGAAGGGAAAACATACAAACCGTCCGGTGCAGTGTCTCGGCAAGAGCTTGCCGCATTCCTCATTAGGGGTCTTGGTTTGGAAGAAGACGCTAAACAAGCAACGCCTGTTTCGGACAACACGGTAGACGATTGGGCAAAAGGATATGTCGCGCTTGCGCTCGAAAAGAAACTTATGACGAATCAAGAAGATGGTACATTTGGCGGTTCAAAATCAGCTACACGAAAAATGTTGGCGCTTGCAAGCTTTGAAGCGAAGAATCTCTTCGAGGGCAATGGAACGACTGAGCCGGGCACACCGACGACTAAGCCTGACACACCGACTACACCTTCCGGTGAGGTTTCCGCACAAGGAAAGAAAGTGGTGATTATCGGAAGGGAATCAGTTCCTCTTCCTACGGATGATATTACGGTCGGTGATCGTTTGAAGGCCCTTGGATTTAAGGTTACTTATATGAGTGAAAGAAAATTCACAGCGGAAAAATTGGAAGGATATGATTTGATCTATATCAGTCCAACCATAAACTCCAAGTATCTAAAAGGTGGAGTTATGAAAGATGTCGCGATTCCGACCGTATATGGGAAAAACCACGGCATGTATTATCTGGGTCTTTCGTCAATCGAGGAAAACGCGGAATTTGCAAATGGTAAATCAATTAGCATCGTAGACAGTAAGCATAAAGTTGCAAGCGGATTATCCAGTAATGTGGACGTATTTAAAGAAGCTGACCCTAAAAGGGCATTTGGTTACGGTATTATGGGTAAGGAAGCGAAAGTGATTGCCACCGTTCCAGGCGATAAAACGAAGGGGACTATCTATTACTACGATAAAGGCACGAAAGCCGACAACGGGTATGCCGTTAAAGCGAGAATATCGTACTTCTTCTTCTCTGGGGAGAATGAAGAGATCACTGACGATGCATGGAAGCTTATGGATGCTCTCTTTTTATGGACGCTGCAAAACGGTTAATATCCTTTCGCTGTATGAAAACTCCAGTTTATGGACTGGAGTTTTTTTCAACATCGTAAATTAATTCTCATAAGGGAGTGGTTAAAATGAAACAGATAAAGTTTTTTAGCATGATGTTAGTTATCTGTTCATTGATTTTCTTAACTCAATCGGCTTTTGCACAAATGAACCCTACAATACAGTGGACGAATACCATATCAAGCAGTGATTTCTATTATAACCATTGTTATTCCTCGGCGGATGTCGGTGACGGTTACACTACTGTAGCTGGATACAGTAATAAAGAGAATTGTTCGGGCGTATCCAAAGGTGAGACGTATGTTGAAAACATTTCCCAAATTACATTTGGTTGGTCGTATTATGTTGAAAGAGACGCAAATATCACGGTTACAGTCTCTACGTATGAAGGAGATCTATTCAACATTACGAAAAATTACAGCGGTGATTATGATTATGGAACAGTTATTGACATACCAGGAGGATACTCTGGACCCGTTTATTTCTATGTCGATGTCAATGCATGGGATAATGGTTACGGTGAAGCGAAAATTGAGAATATTGCTTTTCAATAATAGTGGTCATCCATGTTTGAAAGCGAAAAGAGGAAGCAACCATGTTTCCTCTTTTTTTTGCAAAAACTTCAGATGATAAGACGCAACTTGCCTATTTAGGAGTGTGAAATCCATTGACTATCGAGCAACAAAAGCAAAGCACCACAGCTCTTGTTAGGACGGAGAGTATTACCCGGGTGTTCGGACGCGGTTCTACCGCAGTTCACGCCCTGAAAGGAGCCAGCCTATCGATCCCTGCAAAACAGTTAGTCGCTCTCAAAGGGCGGTCGGGATCAGGCAAAACCACGTTAATGAATATGCTCGGTGCTCTTGACAGGCCAACGGAAGGCAAAGTTTACTTTCAAGATGCCGAAATCAGTGTATTCACTGAGAAGAAACGCAATGAGTTGAGACGTGCACATATGGGGTTGATTTTCCAATCCTTTGCACTGGTTCCGCTGATGACGGCTTACGAGAACGTGGAGTTCGGTTTGCGAATTGCGGGCATTCCGTCCACCCTTTACAAGGCATATACGGAAAGGGCGCTTGAATTCGTAGGGTTGAAAGCAAGAATGAAACATCGGCCCTTCGAGATGTCTGGGGGAGAGCAGCAGCGGGTTGCCATTGCGAGAGCGATCGCTCATAAACCTTCTTTGATCCTGGCGGACGAGCCGACGGCAGAACTGGACAGTAAGATGGGGCTCCAAGTAATGAAGGTATTCAAGGATTTGGTAGAGCACGAGGGGATGACCATCATTATGACGACTCATGATCCCTCAATAATGAGCGTAGCCGATCATGTATACACATTGGAGGATGGTCAAATTGTCGAAGAAGCTTAGCAAAATACTGTTTCTGATGCTTGGAATATGGTGCATGGCTGGCACCTTGACTGGTTGCTCTTTGTTGCCAATTGAAGAGCCAGAATTGAAACCGCCGCTTGTTCAACCTCTCACTGAATCCTTAACGCTTTTTGATGTGAAGAACGCCAATATCGCCAAGCAAATTACGGGAGTGGCGACGTTTGCATCGGATCAAATGGATTACTTATTTTATAAAGAATCCGGCGGTAGATTGACGTCCTTCAGTGTGAAATTGGGAGATAAAGTTCATGCAGGCGATGTCATAGCTTCAACAGAAACGGGCGATTTGGAAATGAAAATTCGTTTGCAGGAAATTACGCTCGAAAAGATCAAAATTTCAATGGCGCAAGAAATAGCCGATAAGGGTGGCGATGACCCTGCTGTCCGTTTGAAAATGCTTGATTATGAAAGCGCTCAAATTCAGTTGAAATCGCTGCGGAGTCAATTAGACAGAACGACTCTCGTTGCAACGGTTGACGGCATCGTAACTTACATTGAACCGATGAAACTTGGCGATCAAGTATCGGCTTATAAACAACTAGTGACGATCTCAGACCCGAATAAGATGAAACTCGTTTATACGGCCTCCAGTCAGAACGATTTGGTTGGCATTGAAATAAACATGGATGTCAATGTGAAAATAAAAGACAAGACGTATGTAGGGAAGGTCGTTCAAACACCAATGACCGCTCCGATTAGCGATAATAAAACGGTACAGGATAAAAATTCGAAGTCACTCTTTATTAACGTGCAGGGACTACCGGCAGAAGTGACGATTGGTTCCCAAGCAGACATCACCATTGTGACGGAAAAGAGAGAGAATGTGTTGGTCATCCCTAGAGCCGGGCTGCGCAGCTACATGGGGCGCGACTATGTACAGGTTATGGAAGGAGAAAGCAGGAAAGAGATCGATGTGGAAAAAGGGATAGTTGCGGCAAGGGAAGTGGAAATACGAAAAGGCATTACTGTAGGGCAGAAGATTATTTTGAATAATTAGGGGGTTAAGAGATTGGCATTATTTATCATGATCTTGCGCAAAATGATCAATAATAAATGGCTGGAGCTTAGCCTGCTATTCGGATTGGTGTTATCTGTGGCTCTAACGAGCACGATGCCGATATATACAAACGCAATCTTGCAAAGATTACTGATTCAGGAGCTGCAGCAATTGCAAACCTCTAGCAGTCAGTATCCCGGCATCTATTGGTTGTCAGCAAATTTGGTTCCAGAAGATAAGCAAAAGAATGAAAAAATTTCTGAAACCGATGAATTTCTAAACAAAGCCAGTAATCGCTTTGGCCTTCCTGTCCAGCATCTCGTCCGTGAAAGGTCGACAGAGCGATATGGTCTTACTCCTGCAGAACCAGACAAAGTTGATATCCACATACAGCGGTCAGCGGATTTCTCTGCCATTGATGGTATGGAGGAACACATTCGGCTAGTGGATGGACGTCTACCAGAGAAAGAGCCGATTAATGGGGTGTATGAAGCGCTTGTTGTAAAAGAAGCTTTGACAGAACTTGGCATGGTGCTGAATACTGTTTTTACTATTCAAGATGAGAATATGAAGCAACCGGTTTACGTCAAGCCTGTAGGTGTATTCGATCGTAAGGATTACGCAGATCTATTCTGGTATAACATTCCAAGCAGTTATAAAAACAGCTTTCTGATCAATTTTGATTTATTTGAAAAAGAGTTCACCGCAGGAAGTAAGCTAAATATTCAGTCTAGCTATTGGTATTTGGCCCTTGATTATAGCAAAATGTCGCTGATATCCACGAACGATTTCATTGATGCTCATCGCACGATCACGGCTCATATGGAGAAACGTTACGAAACTCACAATACGAATGCTCCTGCCTTACAAACTTTGAGTGCCTATTACGTAAAAGAAGCCAATCTAAGGCTCATGCTCTGGTCGTTAAATGTGCCAGTTATGCTCATGCTCGCCTTTTACTTGTACATGGTTGCAAACTTGATCACGGAACGCCAGAAAACGGAAATCGCCGTATTACGCAGTCGTGGAGCTAGTCGCTTGCAAATCATTTTCAGTTATGTCGTGGAGGGCTTAGTGCTCGGCACAATTGCTTTCTTCATCGGACCGTATTTCGGTGCTTTTTTGACTAAACTATTGGGTGCTTCGAGCGGGTTTCTTGAATTCGTACAGCGGGCTAAGCTTGAGGTTGAACTGAATCGGGATGCTTTCCTGTATGGGTTGATTGCTGTCGCAAGCTCACTTGTGATGACGCTGATTCCGGTATTCCTTGCCATGAGGGTAACGATTGTCGGGCAAAAACAGCAGTCGGCAAGACAGGAGAAAAGCTCTTTTTGGCATAAATATTTCATAGATGTTATGTTGATTGGGATAGCCCTTTACGGCTTGAATAATTATAAAACGCGAATCAAAGAGCTGCTGTCGCTTGGCTTAAAATCCGGCGATTTAAAGGTAGATCCGCTGTTGTTTCTCATTCCGGCACTTTTTATATTGGGTATGGGTCTGTTCATTCTTCGATTTTACCCTTGGTTTATGCGTTTAGTGTTTAAGGTTGGCAGACGCTGGTGGCCACCTTCCCTTTACAGCACACTGATACAAGTCAGCCGTTCGACCATTCAATATCAATTTATTATGGTTTTTCTGATTATCACAATTGCCACAGGCTTATTCAGTGCCAGTGCTACCCGTACGATCAACAAGAATACAGCTGATAAAATCCATTATTCCTCGGGCGCCGATATTACGATGCAAATCCGTTGGGAGAATGACGCCCCTCCGGCTATCTTGACCGGTTTAATGGAAGAGTCTGAAGAGGCAGATGAAGATTCCAAAGCTGCTTCCGAAGCTCCGCATAAGACACAATATACAGAGCCGTCATTCCTGCCTTTTACGCAGCTTAATGGTGTGGAATATGCCGCAAAGGTGTTTAATAAAAAGGATGCGATTTACACTCGGGGAAAGACAACTGAAAATATACAATTGATGGGAATCGAAAGTAAACAATTTGGTGAAACCGCATGGATGCGCGATAGTTTGCTTGATCATCATATCAATGATTATTTAAACTTGATCGCTCGCAACCCGTCTGCTGTTTTAATTTCCAAATCGATGGCCGAAGAATACAGCCTGAAACCTGGCGACACCATGACTCTGGGCTGGGAAGGCGTAGAAGGTGCTCAATTTACCGTGTACGGGGTGATTGATTATTGGCCGTCTTGGAATCCAAACCCCGGTGTGAATGATACAGTGACAACTACAACGAAGCAGGGGTCCACTACGAAAATAAAGAAGCCAAATCTTGTGATCGGACAACTGCCGTATATTCAAAACAATCTTGCGTTGGAACCCTATGAGGTTTGGTTGAAGCTGAAACCAGAGGCTAGCAGTCAAGCGGTATATAAAGCAATCGTCGATCATGGCTATGAAATAGAGTCTTTGAGGGATGCCAAACAGGAACTGATTAAGTCGATCAAGGATCCCTTCCAGATGGCTATTAATGGTGTGATGACGCTCGGGTTTCTGATATCGATATTCATTTGCTTTTTTGGCTTCCTATTATATTGGGTTCTCTCCTTATTCGCTCGGACGCTTCAGTTCGGCATTTTGAGAGCGATGGGCATTTCCTTTTTCCAGTTGATATTAATGCTTATTGGTGAGCAAATCTTGATCTCAGGTGCGGCGATTCTCATTGGAATTCTGACCGGAAATTTGGCGAGTCATTTGTTCGTACCTTTATTTGAATTGTCATTCGATCCGAAAACGCAGGTACCGCCATTCAAAGTTACATTTGATCCTCGTGATCAAGTTCGGCTG
Organism: Paenibacillus sp. JT22N1; assembly: GCF_059692155.1. Taxonomy (NCBI): domain Bacteria; kingdom Bacillati; phylum Bacillota; class Bacilli; order Caryophanales; family Paenibacillaceae; genus Paenibacillus; species Paenibacillus sp. JT22N1. The sequence continues at coordinate 57,955 of NZ_JCAUAW010000006.1, read as the reverse complement.
TACTGGGTCGTCACGATGATGATCGCAATTGGATTGGGAGTACTCGGGTCTTTCGTGTCCCGAATCCGAATTCATCAAGCAGTTAAGTTAGGGGAGGATTAGGATGATCCATTGTGATAATCTGGTCAAAATTTATAAAATTGCCGATTTGGAGGTAGTCGCGTTACAAGGATTGGACTTGCACGTGGAGGCTGGTGAATTGATGGCCATTATCGGCAACAGCGGAAGCGGTAAGTCGACACTGCTAAATATGCTTGGGGGGCTTGACCGCCCCTCGGCTGGCAGTTTAAGGGTGGATGGCAAAGATTTGCTGGGCATGTCGGAGAAAGACATCGTTAGTTACAAACGAGAGACGGTAGGCTTCGTATGGCAGAACAATGCACGGAATTTAATTCCTTACTTGACTGCATTGGAAAATGTGGAGCTGCCCATCTTACTTCAGGGCAAGCGCAAGCGAGAACGAGCCATGGAACTGCTGGAAGCCGTAGGCCTTAGCCATCGGCTAAAAAACAGACTAAACCAACTCTCTGGCGGTGAACAGCAGCGTGTTGCCATCGCTATTGCGCTGGCAAACCATCCGAAGCTCTTGCTTGCGGATGAACCAACCGGCTCTGTCGATACGAACATGGCCAATCAAATTCTGGATTTGTTCCGGCATTTGACCCGGAGTCTGGGTCTCACTGTCGTTATTGTTACGCACGATCCGCTGCTTGCCAAAAAAGTGGATCGCGTAGTAGCTATTCGAGACGGGAAAACTTCCTCGGAAATAGTGAGGCGTAAATCGTTCGATCAAGAACTGCTTGAAGCGGTGCATGGTATCGAAGAGCAGGAAGAAGAGTCGCATGTCGAATATGCGGTGCTGGACCAAGCGGGCCGGTTACAAATTCCTTCTAACTACTTGGAATCAATAGGAGTGAAAGACACGAATAAAGTCCAAGTTACATTGGAGGAGGGCAGAATCGTACTTCTGCCACCCGAATAATGATGAAGTAAACAACCTATAAAGATGCATAAAAGCCCCTATGAAAAGTTCGCATTTTTGCCATATAGTTAGGTCATGCAAGTAAACTGAGATTGGAGAGTGGGTTGATGTGATCAGAGAAACAAAAGTGTTCAAGCGAAATGTAAGCGTTTTATTTTCATGTGTTTTTGCTTGTCGGGAGGTGCGTGCATCAAATGAATAAAAAAATTGCTCTTTTCTTATCACTCTTACTGTTCTGTTACTGCTTATCTCCTATGGCCTATGCGGATGATGCAGCTTCGCAAACCTCAGAAACGACAGCCACGCCGTCAACATCTACTACACCAGCGGCAACTACAAAAGCAACAACTCCATCATCGTCTGTAACTTCTGACACATATCTGGCCGACCAGTTTGGCGATTTGAAAAGTGTTTCGAAGGATGACAAGAAAAAGATTAATTCTTTGTTGAAAATGGAAGCGATGGACACATCGTCAGCAGATTCTTTCGGTTTAGACCAACAGATCACTCGTGCTCAATTGGCGAAAACGGTCGCGATCGTTTTAGGTTTACGCATGGATACAATGGTAAAAACATCAAGCTTCTCCGACGTCAAATGGGATGACCCTGCGCGTCTTTATATCGAAGCTTTGAAGAACTCGGCTCTTACGTACGATGTGACTGATAAGTACAATCCATCCGGGCAAGTCACCCGCCAAGAACTCGCGATGCTGCTGATCAAGGGACTCGGTTTGGATGATAAGGCGAAGGCAGAGACACCTGGCAAAGATGAAACCGTAGACAGTACATACAAAAGCTACGTTACCTACGCAATTAAGCAAAAAATCATGACGAACCAGATGGAAGGCAAATTCGGAGGAAATGTCCCTGTTACCAGAAAAGCGTTTGCGCTTGCAGCTTATGAAGCCATGCAGCTGCATTTGACAACGGCGAAGCCTGCAAAAGCTTCCATCGCCGAAGTCAAATTAATGGGTACAGGCAAAATATCCGTAAGACTTAATCGGGATGTCGACACCAACAAGGCCATTTTGAACGTTACGAAATACGGTTCGGATACGGCGATGCCATCAAGCTCCGTATGGTCGGATGACAATATGAACGCTACGCTCGAAACGGATGCGTTAACGTATGGTAAATATTCAATTGAATTATCCGGGATAGATGCTGGGAGTATCGATAAGGGGAAAATAGAATTCGTCTCTGAAGTTGGGCAGATCCAAAAATTGGAGATTGTTACTTCTTCAGAAAAGCTTCCTAAATCCAAAGTATTGATCGAGTTCAAAGCGACAAACCAGTATGGCGAGAATGAGATCTTATCCGCAAGCGATTTGAATATCATGGTAGGTGCTCAAAATCGTAAAGTGGACTTTTATCCCGACAAGAATGCTTTCACCATCGATTTGAGCAAAGAATTAATAGATAGTAAAGTGATGGTTTCGTTGTTAGAAAAGCGCAGCTTCAAGACAGCCAGCAAATCGTTTACTGTTGGGGACTTTCCTATTGTGTCGAAAATCGAAGTGGGAGAACTGAAGATCCCTGGAGGTCAGTTGATATTTAAAGCTGGTGTCAGAGCTTACCTCAAATTTAAAGCCTATGATCAGCATGGGTATCCCGTCGTTGATTCCGACATTTTAAACATGGGAATCCATAAGTCTTTTACCGCAACGGGGAATGTCATTAATCAAACAGGAGGAAATGATTTCGTCGACTTTGACAATGACGGTTTTCCGGAAATGCAAATGGAAGCGAATATGGATTTAGACGGAGATAAGGAAGTAATTGTGAATTTATTTAGTGCTGGTGAGCAGGTATCTACTACGATTAATGTAACAGCACTAAAAACACCTGCAAGCGTCGTAATAAAACCGTTGGCAGAACCAGCTGCGGAAGGTGACAGCGAGAAGTTGTTCGGTTTGGTCATCAAAGATTCAACGGGTTACGAGTTCAGTACATCCGAAATTGTGGAGGCAGAAACAACGGGTAGAATATCTGTTTACGCCACAGGAGGTATCGTATTGGAAGCAGATACACTAACACGTGGTGGTAGACAAGTTGCAATTCGGTCCACGGATGGGCAAATTCGTGTAAAAGAGGTGAAGGCAGCGGGACCGGCGACCATTAATGTTAGAATGAATGCGCTTAATGAAACGGTAACCCTACCCATTAATATCGAGAAACCTCGCAAGCCTAACTCAATTAAACTTGATGCCGAGAGTTCTGTGAGCGTTACATTGTTTAATGGGGTAAAACCTTCAACGACCTTTAGAATTTATGATCAATATGACATTGAATACAGTACGGACCTGACCGATTATAAGGTTGAAATGAAGCTTGAAAAAATAAGTGGAGATACAGGGGCTATTGCCTCCACGTCAGGAGGCGTTTCTCTCTCCGATGCTGTCCCGAAACTGCTAAGAGAAGTTAATCAAATAGCTGGTAGAGGCATCACAGTCACGCCACACGCAACATTGAAGGGAAGCTACCGATTGACCGCGTCATTGGTTCAAGTCGACACAAGTTTGCAAACCTTAGAGACGGTGGACTCCCTATCTGTGTCGCTAAATGTGGTTGACATCAAAAAAGCGGATCTGGTCTACTGGTTAGACATGGGCGATGGCTTGAATGCGGCAGGAAAACTATATTACGATTGGGGAAATACGAAAAGCGTTACGGATGCGACTTACTTATTCGCAAACGCCAGCTATAAGTTGGCAGGCAAAGATGTCGTAGTAGGAGTCAAAGATAGCTCAGGCTATAAAGTCTCTTATACTCCTAAGGTTAAGTGGTTAGCCGTCAGCAATCCAAATATCATCGCCTTTAACGGAGATCCTGTGAATCCTAAATTCATAGGTATCAACGAGGGAAAAACAACCTTGAAGGTTTTCTTCGACACTCCGCTAGGGCAGAAAGATCTCACCATAGAATACCCGATCTCTGCAGATCCAATGGATGTGTCTGAACTTAAGATTAATCAAACCTCTCCAAAAACGGTTACGGGCGGCGCTGCATTGTCTTTGAACGGTCTCTATGTTTGGGACACTAAGCTGATGGGACAAATTCAGGTCGTTTCCAATTACGGCAGTTTTGTGAATCAAAATACGCAAGATCAGATTACGCCAGTTAATAACATTCTACAAGCCAAGATGTGGGTTAGCGACATTGTTTACATGACGGGAACGACTACAGCCCAGCAAGATACGATCTCAATCGGCAACGATTTTAAAATATCGTATGCACGAGTTGGCAGTACGACTTCAAACAACATTAAGCAATTCACCATTAATTTTGCTTCGCAGGATCAGTACAAAACGTTTATTGCAGTCCTACAATAGTGTTGTATTGTCCTTGCCGGGTTTACCGGCAGGGATTTCTTTTTTTGATGTTGCTTCGACAGGATTGACCTATATTCAAGATCGTATTTACTAATTCTTTGAGCTTCGCATATTTGTATACTTAACCTAAGATTGGAGGGCGAACACTTTGGCAAGAAAAAGATATGTCATCTGTGGAGTTAGTACTAGAGCGAACGGCATGTTTATTAAAAACATGCTGGAAACTTTTCAGTCGCATTGTGAAATTGTTGGATTGCTGGACGCGGATCCCGGACGGTTTGCGAATTGTTTCAAGAAGTTTCCGACGTTGAGCGGGCTGCCTGTTTACCTTCCCGATCAATTCGAACAGATGATTCTGGAGACGAGCCCCGACGTCCTTATTGTCGCAGGCGCTGACCATACTCATGCGGATTACATTGTTAAAGGATTGGAGCACCATCTTGAAGTCATATCGGAAAAACCGATGGTCACGAGCGGGGTAGATTGCAAACGTGTTCTGGATGCACAGAACAATAGCAGGGGGAAGCTGTTCGTAGCCTTTAATTACCGCTACTCTCCGATTCACACGAGAATTAAGGAGCTGATCCTTGAAGGTAGAGTCGGGAGGGTCACTTCGGTCGATTTGAATTGGTATCTCGATACGTACCATGGCGCAAGCTATTTTAAAAGATGGAACCGTAAAAGAAGCCATTCCGGCGGATTGTCGGTACATAAAAGCACCCATCATATTGATCTTGTTAATTGGTGGATCGATCAAAAACCGGTGGAGGCTTTTTCATACGGTGCGCTGAATTATTTCGGTCCTGAAGGGGAACTCAATCCTGGTAAGGAAGACGGCAGGCACTGCGGAACATGCCATGTCAAGCAGAATTGCGCCTATGTCATGCGATGGTCTACACGGAGCAAACAGGTTGTACCCGAAGACGACCATTTAACCAATATGGATGTAAAACCAGGCAGCTATACAGGATATCGCGCGGACGGCTGTATCTTCGATTCGGAGATCGATATTGAGGATACTTACGTTGCGGTTATCAAGTATAACAAAGGGGCAATGATGAGTTATTCTGTTAACTTTTCGCTGCCTTACGAAGGATATCGACTGGCTATTAACGGGACAAAAGGGAGAATCGAAACCCAGGAAGTGATGTCCAAGCGGACAACGCATCAGATACCCGAGCAAACGATCGACTATTTCCCTTTGTTCGGGGGCAAAGAAACGATTCATGTGGTCCCGCGTCCCGGAGGGCATGGAGGAGGAGACCCTCTCATTTTGGAAGATTTGTTCTTAGGACCAGATCCGATCCGTCCTTATGAGATTATGGCAGGAGCTGAAGCGGGAGCTAACTCGGTATTGACAGGGGAAGCGATATGGAAGTCCGTGCAAACAGGCATGCCTATTCGCATAGCCGACCTGTTGGTTTCATCGAACTGATAGATAGGACAGAAGGGGGACATGACTGCATGTATGAGAATTTAGAGAATGTGGGAATCGCCCACTTTGATGTAAAAAGTCAGCTTCCGCGTTGGGTTTACGAATCCGCTATGCGTGCAGCTGAGAAGGGCGAACTAGCACGTTCAGCCATCAATGACAAGTCCATGCTTAAGCAGCGGCAGCAGGAAATTCGCGAAGGGCTGGAACGCTGCATCGGCGGCATGCCTTCTTCGGACGCACCATTAAATCCGAGAGTTACAGGTTCGGTCGAAGGGAACGGTTTCCACGTTGAAAAAGTCATTTTCGAACCAAGGCCTCATGTATACGCGACTGCCAATTTGTATGTTCCCGACGGGTTAACTGAACCACGTGGAGCGGTACTGCTTCTATGCGGGCATCGTGAACAGGCTAAACATTGTGACGAATATCAAACGGTTTGTCATTATATGGTCCATTCCGGTCTTGTCGTGATGTCGCTTGACCCAGTCGGACAGGGGGAGCGGTTCGGATTTTATGATCCAGAATCGAAACAGGCACCGATGACTAGCGTTACTGAACATGAAAATGTCGGGCGTCAGTGCATGCCGTTAGGAGATAGTTTAGCCCGTTACATGCTTCATGACGCCGTACGGGCGATAGATTATTTATGCACCCGGCCGGAGGTCGACCCGAGCCGTATAGGAGTGACAGGCCATTCAGGCGGTGGAACGCAGACTTCGCTGGTTATGATGTACGATCATCGCATTGCCGCAGCGGCGCCAGGCGGATTTATTATGAATCGGCCATACTTTCTGCTTACCGGCAAAGCCCAAGATGCTGAGCAGAAATGGCCGGGTTTCTCTGCGCTAGGTTTCGACCATGAAGACATTGTGATGGCCATGGCTCCAAGGCCTGTGCGTATTCTTGCTACCACGTATGATTCCGTCCCGATAGAAGGTCCCAGGCATACGGTAGCTGTAAACCGCAGATTTTGGGAAATGTATGGCCGAGGTGAAGATCTGGACATTTTCGAAGATGAAAATGTACATCGATTTACGATTCCATTGGCACGTGCGGCGGCACAGTTTTTCTCCAAGCATTTGCTCGGAGGTACGGCTGTACATTCAAGTGAAGAAATTAAGCTGATCCCTGCCCAGCAGCTGTGGTGCACACAAAGCGGGCAGGTCATCGGCGAGCTTGCGCATGCCCAAAGTACGCAAGTTGAAAATATGGAACGGCTAGCGATATTTGAGCGGTCACGTCAAGCATTATCAGAAGACGAACAAAAAAAGCTCGCTATCGAATGGCTTCGAAAGTGTGTATTTTCGGACAGACAGCTTTGCGATCTTAACCCACGTCCTTCTGGGGGAGGGGAAGTAGCGAATATGTGGGTCATCCGCAAGATCTGGTGGAGTCAGACAGGTTTATTAAATCATTGTTTACAATTTTTTGATTCAAAACTTGCGGGTAATAAACTCCCGGTAACCATTGCCATTTGGGACGGTGGATCGAGCCAGCTTGGGGCGCATGCCAAGTGGATTGAAGAAACTTGCGCTTCCGGTCGACTTGCCATGGTGCTCAATCCAACAGGGATTGGACCGCTTCTTCCACATTTGAATTCTCCTACAGATAAACCGTTCAAACGATTCGGGATGATGGACAGATATACCGATGAGATGATGTGGCTGGGCGACAGTATGGCCGCAGTTCGGACGTACGATGTGCTGCGAGCAGTGGAGCTTGCATCTGGATCATCAAATATCGATCCTTTGGATATTAGACTATATGGAAGCGGGCGATATGCTATTTACGCCGGATTGGCGGCTTTGCTTGATGACCGCGTACAGAATGTTTGCATGGAGAACCGCATGAACAGCATCTCCGATTGGATCAAGGAACCGTTTTACGATGAAACGGATTCCTTAAGTTTTATTTTTCCAGGGATGCTCCGATATTTCGATCTGCCAGATTTAGATAGATGGCTTGCCGAGAAAGGCAAACTCTATGATTCTACGCCTGTTAGGAGCGATTTTGTGAGCTGAGGGAGGAATTGAGGATGCAAAATCATAGAAGTCCCCAGCTTGTACGGCGCTATATAAAGTTTTTGAAACCTTACCGTTTTTACATTTTGACGATTGTTGCTCTAGGAATCCTTCAATTTGCAGCTCCTTTGACTGTACCCTGGATGACGAAGATTATGGTCGACGAAGTGCTTCCGCAAAAAAGCAGTTTATGGACCCTGCAAAGTGTGATCATGATTTTGGCTTGCGTCTATATGTTTAGTATAGCGACCAACTTCTTACGCCAATATGTAACGGCAAAAATGGGGAATTCCATGATCATAGATATCCGGTTTCAGTTATATCAACATATGCAAAAACTTTCCCAACGATATTACGACAGCCGTCAAGTAGGGAGCATTCTGTCCCGCATACTTAACGATGTGAACGGCGCACAAAACTTGGTTGGCGGCGGGGTTATCAACTTGTTGATAGACCTCTTTCTTGTTCTGTTCGCAGGATTTATGCTTTTTAATATGGACTGGAAACTTGCTTTGCTATCCTTATGGCTTCTGCCATTCTACTACTTAACGTTTACGAACCTCAATGTACGGATTCGTTTTGCTTGGCGGTCTGTACATCGTCAGATGGAGCGAATTTCCGGTGTATTGGTGGAACGAATCTCAGCGATGAAGGTCGTGCAGGCGTTTAACCGAGAAAAAATGGAACTTAATCGATTTAAGAAGCAGGCTACCGCTCATTATTCCTATACGATGTCTGCTCACCTTTTGTCTAATGCTCTAGGTCGTATCAGCCAAACTTTTCAAGACGCTGGGGGCTTGATTATATGGTTTGTAGGGGGGAGTATGGTGATCGGCGGAAAGATGTCAGTAGGGGAACTGATTGCGTTCCAAGCCTATTTGTCCCAGCTATATGGTCCCATTCAACGATTCTCCGATGTAAATGTCACGATCCAAAATTCGTTGGCAAACGTTGAAAGAATTTTTGAAGTTTTTGACATTCAACCGGACATTCGAAATAAGGAAAACCCTGTTCCTTTGAAAGTTTGCCACGGCGACATTGAATTCGATCAGGTCAGTTTCGATTATGTCATTGAAAGAAACGGGCAGCAAGCCGATGCTCAGCAAAGGGATCAAGATAGGATGACGAACATAAAGCCTGGCAAACGTTTTTACTGGATTCCGCCTAAAACGAAGCCTGATCCGCTTCCAATGGTTCTTGAGAAAAGAAAGGCTCTGAGGCGCATTAGCTTCCATGCGAGGAGCGGGGATGTCGTGGCGCTTGTTGGCCCAAGTGGCGGTGGGAAGTCCACCATTATTCATTTAATTCCTCGTTTTTATGATCCGGACAAAGGGAAGGTTTTGTTGGACGGGGTGGATTTGCGAGATTACGATTTAGAGGATGTACGCAGTCATATGGCTCTTGTACTCCAAGACAATATTCTATTCTCTGGAACGGTTTATGAGAATATCGCCTATAGTAACTCCAATGCTACCAGAGACGAAGTATACACGGCAGCAAAGGCAGCTAATGCCCATGAGTTCATCGAAGAGTGGGAGCAACAATATGATACTGTCATTGGGGAACGCGGGGTCCGACTCTCAGGTGGTCAAAAACAACGGATCGCAATCGCCAGGGCGCTACTAAAGAACCCACGAATTCTAATTTTGGATGAGGCGACTTCAGCATTGGATGCGGAGTCGGAGTCCTTGGTCACGGAAGCCTTGGAAAAATTGATGAAAAACAGAACTACGTTTGTCATTGCGCATCGGCTGGCTACGGTTGTTCGTGCAGATCAGATACTTGTCGTAGACCGAGGACGAATTGTAGAGCAAGGCAAACACCAAGAGCTGCTTGCACAAAATGGTTTATATCGCGAGTTATACGAAAAGCAGCTGAAGGCAATGAGACCTGAAGAACTGAAATTAGCGCGGGAGCTGAAAGTATGATGGACCTATATAAATGAAATACCGCCCAATGAAAGCGTTACAATTTCGTATTAAAGTAAGATTAAATAAAATGATTAAGCAAAACCCTAAGGAGGTTCAAAGTAGAATGAAAAAGTATCTTAAATCAACCTTGTTGATTGCGACGGCAATCACCGTCATTGCCGGCTGTGAATCAACACCTGCAGCACAAAGTCCAGCAGTTGAAAAATCAACAAAAACGCCGGATAACGAATTGTTCATTTATACGGTGTACCCTGCCTTTTACGCGAAAGAAGAAAATTACGAAAAGCAAATCGGGCAATACCTAAAGAAAAAGTTCCCTGATATCTCCTTTAAACATGTGCATTGGGATAATCCAGGTCGACAGTACAAGGATCTGATAGCGGCCGGTACGATCCCCGATATCATCATCGAGAATTCGAGCGGCAACTTTGAAAAGAGTATTATTAAGAACGATCTCCAATACGATATGACCGAATTGATCAAAAAATATAATTTCGATACCAGCAAATTAAATCCAGCAGCCATGGCAAAGATGAAAAATAAAACTCCGGAAGGGAAAATTTATGGATTACCTTACCAATTAAGCGATTTCGTTCTTTTCTACAACAAGGATATTTTTGATAAATTCGGAGTCGATTATCCCAAAGACGGCATGACTTACGATGAAGCTTACGAATTGGCCAAAAAGTTGACTCGTGTTGAAGGAGAAAATACGTATAAGGGCTACCAGCAGCATCCCGGTTTGTATATGACTTATAATCAACTCGGGCTATCACCGTTCAGTTTGACAGAGGACAAGGCTGTGTTGGCAACGGACGGATGGAAGAAGGAAGTTGACAACCTAAGACGTTTCTTTGAGATACCGGCTAATCAATTTACATCTGTGGACGATTTCCCTAAAGGGAAGATGGCGATGAGTGTCCATGTTTCAGAGAAAATCGTTCAATGGTATGAGCAAAATAAAAACCTGAATTTCGATATCGCCGCCATGCCTTCCTTCGCCGATGCTCCTAATACGAAAGCGCAACCGAATATGTATGCGGCTTTTATTACGAAGCAATCTACAAAGAAGGATCAAGCGTTTCAAGTTATTCAATACATGCTTTCCGAAGAGATGCAAGTCAATTTAGCCAAAGAAGGTATTATCGGCTCGCTGCAGACACCTGCGGTTCAAGAGGCGTTTGGGAAAAACCTGCCGCAAATGCAGGGTAAGCACGTTCAGTCGATATTCTACGGCCAAAATGCGATGCCTCCGGCTGCTCGTGCTACAGGCTTAACCTATATTGATGTGCCGCTCCATAATGTGTTCTCTCCTTTGATTTTTGGAGAATCCAAAGATTCGATGACCGCGCTGCGGATGATCGAAGAACAATCGACCAAAGGTATTGAAACAGAGAAAGCCGCCAAATAACTTTTTTCGTCGAAACTCCAGTTTGAGGACTGGAGTTTTTTCTCGAAGTTGGAAAGGAAGAGGAGTAAATGAACTTATTCCAATTGCAAAAAAAATTTGCTCAAGCGGATCCGCGTTTCGGACCGGTCCCCTTTTGGTGGTGGAGTGCTGAAGAGGTAACGGCGGAACGTATTCGCTGGCAAATGAAAAAGTTTCGCGACGGAGGGCTGCGCAACATCGGCATTATTAATTTGGCCCCTACAGGACCGCAGTACGGTTCCGTGAGCGATCTTCCCGTGTTTGTAAGCGAAGATTGGTGGTGCATGTTTGAAGTTGCTTTGCGTGAAGCGGAGCGATTAGGCATGTATCTTTGGTTTTATGACCAAATTGGCTTTTCCGGCTCCAACATGCCGTCTCGTATTGTTACAGAGAATCCGGAAATGGCCGGGTATCAATTACGCCGGTTCATGCATGGAGAGGAGTTGCCAAAGTCCTCGGAAGTCCTTTATGAAACAAACGATTATGTGTATGCTGCGGTACGTCAGGGCTTCAATTGGCTCGACCCTAAGGCAACGGGACAATTGATTGACCGGATTCACGGTGAAATGGAACGCCGCTTCCCTCATGATCTCGGCAAGACGATTGCTGGAAGCTTCCAGGACGAACTTCCACCGCTTCCTCTGTGGACACCTGAATTGACAGCTCGTTATAAAGAAAGGTTTAAGGAGGAGCTAACGCCACTTCTACCCGCCTTGTACGATCCGCTTCCTGGCTCCGAACAAGTACGTCGCCGTGTATATCGACTTGCTGCTGAGCTTGCGGAACAATCGTTCTTTATTCCACTCGGTGAATGGCACCGACAGCGCGGAATGCTCATTTGCTGCGATCAGGCCGGACCAGCGAGAAGAGCGGATCCTAACGGGGCGCAGCGGCTTTATTTGGATTATTTTCGGACACATCGATGGTATAACGCATCGGGAAGCGACATGGATGGCGAGATTAAGCCACATTCGTCCATGGCGCATTTACACGGCGGTTCGCGCGTGTTCTTAGAAGCATTCCATTCCAGTGGTTGGGGCGGGACATTGGAGGAAACGATGCATTGGTTGATCCCCTGGTTTCAAGCGGGAACAACCCTATATAGTCCCCATGCCGTTTACTATAGCACCCGTGGCGGTTGGTGGGAGTGGGCTCCGCCCGATACGGGATGGCGCCAGCCTTATTTCGAGCATTATCCGGTCTTTGCCGACACGATTAGCCGTGTTTGTTATTTATTGAGTGAGGGTACGCACGTTTGCGACGTTGCTGTCCATTACCCGTCTTATGCCGTATGCGGATATTTATCTTTGGCGGATGGGAAAACAAATGAACATCCGATGGGGGTATCGAATCGTGAGCCGAACGAGCAAGTAGCCCATATCCAAAACGTATATAGGAAAATAACAGGCAGTTGGAGCCGGAAAGATCACAAGCAGCCTGGTGCATTAAGGAAAGCGCAGCTAGATTTCGATATTGCAGACGATAGTGCTTTGCAAAAAGCAACGTCAGAAAAGGGCAAACTTAAAATCGCGGATGAGAGGTTTTCCGTTTTACTTTTGTGCGGAACAACCGTTATGGATGAGGAAGCACGCACACGAACCGAAGCTTGGTTGAAAGAAGGCGGTTTTGTAATTGCTATCGATGTACCGGAAGATGAGCAGGATTTGGCTGGGGCTGTATATGTCGATACAGCAGAGGATGCTGTAGCACTCGTGGAATCCCGTATTCCGAAAAGAGTGGAGGGACCAGGTGAATCCTTGCATCGCAAAATCGAGGATGCCGACATCTTCTTGCTGCTTCCAGAGAACGGAGCTTTGTTAAGCACGCATCAACCTGCGTGTCCGGATACCGTTTTACCGGGTTCTGCTGTTTACCGATTAAGAACAGATCGTGAGCCTCAGATTTGGGATCCGGTCAACGGATCTATGGAGCCGATTCCGTATAAACGCGAAGGCGAATGGATTGAATTGCAAGTTCCATTCACATCCTGGCCTGCTGCGTTGATTCTATGCGCTGAGCCGAATGCAACCATTGCGACATTGGAAAATAATCATGAAGACTTCCCAATTCGTCCCTTTCCAGCCCAAATCGGTCAATTGGAAGCGAGTGGGAAAAGGCTGGAGTTGGCATCCAGCGATTGGCGCATCCGAGTGGAGCCCACTTTGGACAACCGGTATGGGGACTTTGATTTGCATGGCGAACATAACGGCTTTCTACCGATCGAACGTCGCATGATGCGTGTGCGCTTAGAGAGGGAAGAGACGGAGGGAGAGAAGGCTGGCTGGCATAAACCCGGTTTGGATGAATCCAATTGGCTAACGAGATTGTGGAGCGAATCCGCTTATTGGCATGTTTGCCATGGAGAAGAGTTCGGCGAATTGCATGCTGTTCAAAAAGTGTATAGCAACGTGTTTGGAGATCTTACCATGCGTTCTTGGGCGGGCCGGATGGGTCGTGTTCCTCGTCGATTTCTCAATCTTGGTGAATTGAAAAAAAGAGAGTTCGTTTGGGCAAAAACATTTGTGATCGCTCCTTCGGGTGGACGCTACTGGATCCGGTCGGAAAGTAACTCCAACATCACTGGACGTATCAATGGCAAGGAGATTGCATGGAGCGGGGGACCCGAAGAGCAAACGGCATGGATCGAGTTGCAAGAAGGGAGCAATGAACTGCTATTGAGGGCTCAAGCTATCGGAAACGGGGTCATAAGGGCAGGCATTGAAGTGAATATGATCGCGCGTTTGCCACTTCCGAAATGGCTATTTACCCAGCATCCTAATTTGCAATCCAGCTTGAAGAAACAAATTGAAAGCAGAGTCGATCACCCATTCCAGCGGGTTCGAATCGTATTTGCCGCTCGCGGGAGAGCCATACTTTATGTGAACGGTGTCAATGTGACAGAACATGGGGATTTCAACCCTTATATCCGACAAGGCCAGGAAGAAATAGATGTTACGGCTCTATGGCAATACGGCATGAATGAAGTCAGGGTTGCTTTACCCGAAGGGAAAGGCGAAGTGTTTGTAGACGGAGTCATTGAACTGCAGAATGGTGAATCCGTTACTTTCTCTACTTGTGAAAATTGGTCCGATGAACAAGGGAATGCTCCGGGTATCCATCATTTCTCCGTTCTCCAATTTGCGGAAACGGAGTCGTTATGGATTTCCGCTAGGCCGCATCCGCTTTCGATGGTGGGCTGGCTTATGCCTGAATCTGTTCCTGAGCCGAAGCCGCTCTCTTTCTCTGCTGATCCCACCTGCAATGGAAGACCCGTTTGGCTGCGCTTTCCGCTGCCCGTAGGAGCGAAGAGAATGCGTATCGAAAGTGCAGGGGAGATGCGCGTTTGGGTTAATGGCTCAGAAGTCGCAGCAAATGGCGGCAATGTGGAGTTTGAGCCACAGCTAGCTGGAGCCTTAGCGGCCGTAAGAATAACACCTTGTGGACCGATTACGGAAGCGGCTGTTCTTCTTGCGCCAATTCGCTTCGAGACGATACCGGTACTAGGTTCGTTAGGCGATTGGCGGACCTCTCTTTGTTTGCCCCATCATAGTGGCGCGGTGGAGTACGAAACTGTTTTTGAGACTTCATCTCACGTTGGTGCCGAACTTGAATTGGGGCACGTCAGGGGGACCGCGGAAGTGTGGGTAGACGGTATGCCTTTAGGAGTGAGGCTTTGGAGACCGTATCGGTTCACGCTGCCCAAATTGCCCGAAGGCAAGCATCGGCTTCGGATCCGGGTGACTAACACGCTCGGCACACACTACGAAATCGGCAAGCCAACAAGTCTGGTGGGAGGAAATCCTGACGTAACCTATTGGAGCCGAGACCGAAAAGAGGATGAGCTTGGTTGGCAGGAATGGTTCCCCACCGGCGGTCTATATGGACCTGTCGTGATCGTTACAGATGAGGTTTAAGCAAGATTTTAAAGGTTATTCGAGCCTAAATGGACAAGAACGGTAAAAGCCGGTATTTCATAATCTAAGAAATACCGGTTTTGTTCTATTTTAAAAAACAGATGGATTAAACAACCTATAATCATGGAACCTTTGCCCTATGATGCTGCACTTATTATATTATACATTTTAGTGAAAGCATCGAGATATCGGATATGTGAACCAAAGATTCACAAGTAAATGCAAGCGTTATCAAAAACTATATTGGGAAGGGGGGGATCATTGAATTTTCTATTAGATCATTGGAAGGTTAGGCAAAAAACTCACTATATTGCATCTGGAGGTGTATAAATTTGCGTATTCAAATTCAACGAATACTATGCTTCGCGTTGTTGTTTAATGTTCTGCTAGGAGTCGAAATGCTGGGGCAACCTGCTCCTGCAGCTGCCGCAGATTCAATTGTCGAACCAACCACTTTGCTGGACAAAGATTTTTCAAGTGCGGTTGAGGGACAGTCGGCCTCCCAGCTTGGTTTTGATTATTCCACGATTCCATCAGGTGCCACGAGCAGCGCAGTAGTTGAGGTTGATCCAGTAACTAAACAAAACGCGCTGCATCTTACTGTAAGCGGTGCAGGTACCAGCCAGTTTATGATCAATAAAACCTTCAGCGAGACAAAAACCGGTACAGTTACAGCAGAGATAACTTTTATGCAGCCTGGTACTTCCAAAGCCAAGGACCAGATTATTTACCTCACGAATGCCGCAGGCACCAAATCGCTAGTTATTGCGGGCTTGGATTCTTCGAAAGGTGTGGTTTATTGGCCTGATACAGCGCCAGTCGATCTCAAAACACCTTATCAATTGAACAAATGGCACACAATAAAAGTTGAACTTAATACACTGACGAAGAGATTTAACATGTGGTTTGACGGTACGCTTATCTCTGCTAGAAAAAATATAAACGATGCCATTGATGTGAAAAAGATATCGATCGGCACTCCAGCGGGCAATGGCGAGCTTTATGTCCGCAGCATAAAAGTTACGCATACGCCTCCGAATTATCAACCAGCAAAGCCTAAAATCGCTTATTGGGTTGGGCGAGATAAATCGATCGCGTTGTGGATAGAACCGGATGCCTGGGCTTCCAAGTATAGTATTAAAATAAAGGAGAAAGCGGAAGATCTTTGGTATACTACAGCCACATACACATCTATTCCTACATCTATTCCGCCATATGCGTCTCCTTCGGCCAGCAAAGTTTGGGACCCTGTGACCAATACGGCTGTTGCTTTAACGAATGGCAAGACGTACATAGTAGGCGTTGCCGTAATTACCAGGGATGAAACAGCAAAAATAGATTATGAGGGTGAAATTGCAGAATTTACTGCCACCCCCTATGCGGTTACGCCGATCGAAACTCCCGACACCAACGTGATCGGAACCGTTACAGCATACAACAATTATAATGCGAATAGATGGTCAATCAATTCTGGTTTACAGGTTGGTGACGAACCATTTGCAGACAGAACGTCTGCACTCAAGATATCCATTCTTCCAGAGAAGTATAGCAGCATGGACTGGATCAAAACGCATGCAGACACAATGAAATATACAGGAAGTACTACTGGCATGCAGATTGCTACCTTTCCGGTACGGGATAAGGCTTCGATTTATGTGGCAATGGATCAAAGGGAAACACCGCCTGGATGGCTTTCATCAGACTCGGGTTGGGCGGATACAGGTGATAGCATACAATTGGCCGACACGGCGCTTTCCTATACGTTCAAAATCTATCAAAAAGATATTGACTCTGGAGCGACGGTTACAATGGGCCTCAATAACGTAACCGATTATAATGCAGGCAAAAACGCTGGGTACTTCGTCATGGCTGAGCGGGTTCCGACTGGATTGAAAGCGGATTCATTCGTACCTTGGACGAATAAATCCAAGTACACATTGAAGGGTTCCTTAGATGAAACAAGTGTAACCTTGGCTGTCTATAACAATCAAACTCTTGTCTATGACAGCATGATTGAGCAAAATCAATTTTTTGTGGATGTCGAGTTAACTCCTGGCGTAAATAACATTGAATTAATAGCAAGAAGAGCTGGCAGCAATTACTCGGATAAAATCTCTGGCGTTGTTCATTTTGATCCAGTTGCACCCGTACTTCATATGACTGTACCACCAACTTCCGTGAAAGACTTTCTTTACAACGTACAAGGAACTGTAGATGAGGAATCAAAAGTAACGATCAAGAACAACGGCGTATCGGTTGCAGATTCCGTGTACACAACAAGTAACGTTCCATTCTCTTATCCCGTGCAGTTGTCAGAAGGAATGAACCAAATTGAGATTTCCGCAATTGACGCTGCAGGTAACGCGAGTATGAAAAGCTTTTCGATCGATTACACGTTCTGGGCAGGAAAGCCGAATTTTTACAATTTAAACGAAACTGAAATGACTACGTTAGTATCATCAACGGATATGATTGCACAGAAGCAAATAACAAATACAACACCGAATGCAAAGCCAATTACGCTGTTTGTTGTGTTGTTTGATGCGAACATGAAAATGGTTGATTATTCGACACTTATTGAAGAATTTGCCCCTGGAGAAACAAAAACGTTGAGCACTGGATTTCTGCTGCCTGCACAAATGAACGGCTATCATGTAAAAGCGTTTATTTGGGACAGTTTGGACGGAATGAAGCCTCTATCCGAGGAATCGATTATTGAGTAGCTAATGGCGCTTTGCGGTGAAGAAAGTTTTCTTACGAAAACTCTAAGGAGGTTAACACATGAAGAAAGCCCTAAGCATAGGGATGTGTCTTTTGCTAGGATTAAGCGTATTTCCGCTAACTATGAATGCTGAAGCTTCAACGATGACGACTACGGCGCAGTCAACATCTGTACTCACGAATCCGACAGGATTGACAGCAATTTCGGGCGATAATCTGGTGACTTTATCCTGGAATTCAGTATCGGGTGCCGTAATGTACAAGGTGAAACGAAGCGCAATAAACGGCGGACCATATGAAACGATCACAAGCAATATTTCGGATATATCATATACGGATACATCGGCTTTGAATGGAACTTTTTACTACTACGTGGTGACAGCTGTCGGCTCAACAATGGAGAGCATGATATCGAATCAGGCTAAAGCTGCTCCTTATACCCCGATTTCGGGGGCTCCTGCGGTTCCTGTTGATTTCTCGGCCACAGCAAATGACGGAAGCGTAGAATTATCATGGACGGCAGTTCCTGGAGCAGCTTCTTATTCTTTAAAAAGAGGTGATACAAGTGGCGGACCGTATACGGCCGTTGGCAGTGGTCTGACTTCAACGACTTACAAGGATACTACGGTTACAAATGGGAAGCAGTACTATTATGTCGTCTCCGCTGTAAATTCTAGCGGTGAAAGCCAACATACAGATGAGCTTATTGTCACACCTGCTAGGGTTGTTACTGTAGCACAGGATGGAAGCGGCGATTTCACAAACGTGACTAATGCTCTCGCAACCATTCCTGCTAACAATAATGTCCGTACGGTCATTTATTTGAAAAAGGGTACATATCGAGAAAGATCTATCGTAACCGCTCCTTATGTAAGCCTTGTGGGTGCTGGACGGGATGATACGAAAATCGTTTACGACCTTTCAAACACTGATATGCCTAACCAAGCTGTAAATGGCGCAACCGTAGCTGTAAGTGGAGATTATTTTACTGCAGCTAATCTGACGATTGAAAATGACTCCAAGCCAAGCGACGGTCAGGCTCTAGCCTTGTCAGTTAACGCAGACCAAGCCGTGTTTGAGAATGTGAAGCTTGTCGGCTATCAAGATACGTTGTACGCGGGTATCCGAACGGCCAGTCCGCGACTCGGCCGACAGTATTATCGCAACAGTGTGATTATGGGCCGCACAGACTTTATTTATGGTCCGGCAAGTGCAGCCGTATTCGATCATGTTGATGCAGTCAGCTTAAATGCATCGGACTCAGGCGGTTATGTTACGGCGGCTGCAACAAAAAATGAAACTGATCCTGGCCTTGTGTTTATCAATTCAAGGCTCCTGAAAGACAGTACTACCAATGGTCTTCATTATTTGGGCAGGCCATGGCAGGATAAGCCGTCAACGCGTTACATCAATACCTGGATGGATAGTCATATACACCATGAAGGATGGACGACAATGCAAGTTCCGCCTTTCTTCTACGGAGAATATAACAGTACCGGTCCGGGTGCAAATCCGGATACGCGGGTCATGGGAACACAAATGACCGCTGAAGAGGCAAGTGCGTTAACAATTCCGCGCATGTTTGACGGATGGGATCCGAGTAAGTCGGTCATTATTCCAATGCTGTTCCCAAAACTTACTCCTGCTGTTTCTCCGGCGTTGCCAGACGGGCAAAATGGGGCTTATACCAAACCGGTGATGGTTTATATGGAAGTGGACGGGGCGCTTCCAGAGGACAATCGGGTTCAGTATAGGATAAATGGCGGAAATTGGGGTGCCTATACGGCTGAATTCGAGGTCGGCCAAACAGGTACGAACATGATCGACTATCGTTTTGTCGACAAAGCAGGCAATGCGAGCTCTGTAAAAACATTAACAATCAAAATTGATCCGACTGCCACAACAAGAGTTCCGGCTTTTCCGGGGGCTGAAGGAGCCGCTATGTATGCAAAAGGTGGCCGTGGGGGCCAGGTTTATGAAGTAACGAGCCTACAGGATTATGACCCTTCAAAGGGTGAAGCCGCTATTCCGGGTTCTTTAAGAGATGCCGTGAGCACGGGAAATCGGACGGTAGTGTTTAGAGTATCCGGTACGATTAACCTGAAGAGGGGACTGGATATTACTTCCGGGAACTTGACAATAGCAGGGCAAACTGCGCCCGGTGATGGTATTGCTGTTAGCGGGTATATGGTCAAGTTCGGAAATAACGACGTAGGAACAGATCTTATTATCCGATATATTCGTTTTAGAAATGGTATTAACGTGTTAAGCGATACGGCTGATATTTCGGGAAACAATATTATTGTTGATCACTGCTCATTCAGTTGGAGCTCGGACGAGACGTTCACGGTGAAAAATCGTAAAAACTTTACAGTCCAGTGGAGCATCATTAGTGACAGTCTGAATCAGTCGATTCACGGCAAAGGAGCGCACGGTTACGGGGGGATATGGGGTGGAACGAATGCGACCTATCACCATAATCTGATCGCCAATCATAACAGCAGAAACCCTCGTTTTGACCGACAAACAGATCCGGACAATTACCCGACCAAAATCGACTATCGCAATAACGTTGTTTATAACTGGGGTGCAAACTCAGCGTACGGCGGCGAGCAGGCAACGGGTATCAATATGATCAACAACTACTATAAGCCAGGTCCGAGTACATTTGGTAACGTGAAAAACCGGATTGTCGCGCCGTCCAGCGCAATATTCAGCGGCACTTGGTATATCGAAGGTAACTATATGGAAGGATCACCTGATGTTTCTGCAGATAACTGGGTTACAAACAGCAATGGGTCATGGAAAGCAATCAGTCCTGAAGGACCTTTAGTTCGCAAGTATGAGCCTATGGTTATTCCAGACGCATCGGACCCTATCGGCGGTTCCGTTACTACGGATACGGCGCAAGTCTCCTATGAGAAAGTGCTGCAGAGTGCAGGCGCCTCTTTGCCTAAAAGAGATTCTTTGGATGCTAGGATTATGAATGATGTCAGAAATGGTTCCGGGAGAATTACCAATTCGATCCAGAGCGACGGAGGATTGCCCGAATTAAATTCCGCACCTGCACCTCAGGACAACGATCACGACGGAATCGCGGATTCTTGGGAGACAGAAAATGGCCTCAATCCGAGTGTTGGTACGGACCGAGCAGCGATCGCAAGCAACGGTTACACGAACTTGGAAAATTATATAAATTCTCTGGTTGTTTTGGTTTCTGAAAATCCAACTATTACGACATCGAGTCCTAATCACCAAACATCGTTTCAAGTTGGAACTCCCATCACAATCGCTGCTGAAGCAGCGGATAAGGAGGGAATTGCTAAGGTTAAGTTTTATTCCAGTGATCAAGAGCTTGGTGAGGACAATTCGGCACCGTATTCTTTCACTTGGGAAAATGCGCCGGAGGGCGAGCATTATATTTACACAAAGGCGATAGACAACGCAGGATATATGACTTTGTCCGCCGTAAGCATTATTTATGTGAACGGGCCTAACAACACAGCCCCTTTGATATCACAAGATATTGGCCAAGTAGCGATTGCTGGCAGCGCTAGTTTGGAAGGAACGACTTATACGGTAAAAGGATCCGGAGAGATGAGAAGTGGCACGGATTCATTCCACTATGTGTACCAGCCAGTTCAAGGGAACTTTGAGATGCTCGCCTATGTAAACTTTGATTCTGAGATTGATGATACCGCTAAAGCCGGATTGATGATTCGCAACAGCCTTGCAGCCGATTCTCCCGCTTCAGCTATCGTATTAACACCGGAACCGAACGAAACCATCGATACGAGCGGAAGAAAAGCTCTCTTTATGAACCGGAGCACAGCGGGTGGAAGCTACAGCACAAATGGTGTAACATCAAGCACACTTAAAGCGCCTTTCTGGTTGAAAATCGTAAGAAATGAAAATGTTGTTTCCGGATTTGTTTCTACGGACAAAAATAGCTGGGCGCTGGTCGACTCTGCAAATGTTAATTTGCCAGATCAAGTCTATGTCGGTATGGCTGTTGATGCAGGTAAAGCGACAAGCAACTCTGATTATTTAACGGCTGCCACATTTTCTAATGTGAGTTTTAACCGATCTGCAGGATTTACCGTAAGCAATCCAGTTAGCGAAACAGTAAACATTCCTATTTATTCCGTAAAAGGAAAAATGATTGATAGTGCTAAATTGACGGTTGCAAATAATGGAACAGCTGTTATCAACGCCGTACATACAGAAGCTGGATCGGAATTTGAGCATCAAATTCAGCTTGTCGAAGGAATAAACACGATCACAGTCTCTGCGAAGAGTGATACTCTTGGCGATGTGATTAATACCAAAACAATCACGGTAACTTACAACAAATCTGCGGTTGTCATTACACCTTCAAGTGAAATACCTGCAATTGTAAACGCCGCCTCCTTTAACTTATCGGCTAGCGTGAGCCGAAACTCGAGTGTGACGGTAAAAATAAACGGAAATACGGTGCTAGATAAAGCTAATAAGTTGGCAAATGCCCCCTTTAACGTACCGTTAAGCTTGCAGGAAGGTCCTAACGAAATCGTCATTTATGCTGTTGATGAGTACGGTATTGATTCAACAAATACGTATTCAATAACCTATGTTCAAGATTGGGGCAGCGGACTGTTTGCTTTTTCAGGGTTGATCTTTAGCGATTTGAGCGGAAACGAACTTTCAGGCTTAATCGGTTCACAGGATACAATGGTGACTGCGACCGTTCATAACAACTCCGAAGTCGCTCAAAGCGGTGTATTCGTAATCGCACTTTATGACCAACAAGACCGGAAGGTAAAATATTCCTTTGTCACTCAAACGGTTCCTGGCAAAGGGGATAAACAAATCAAGGCGGTTGTGAATGTGCCAAAGGATGTCGCCGAATACAAAGTGAAGGCGTTTGCGCTTAAAAAAATGTCCGATCATACGCCGATTTCCAACACGATCATTAGTCCCAAAGCAGAGAGACTTTGAGCTGCGCTCAAAGAACCCTATATTAGGAGGAATACGATTGAAAAGATGGTCAATAATCATACTATCGCTCCTATTGTGCTTCGGTACGATGGCTCCGCTCGCGATGGCTTCATCTTTAACAGTAAGCGCATCGTTTGATAACATCACCCGAATCGCAACGATTTCAGGCCATTTAGGTTCAGAGGAAGGGCAGATCGTTAGCGTTCAAGTAAGAAGCCCTTTGAATCAATTGGATTATTTGAACCAAAGTAGGAGTGGTCCAGGTGGAGCTTTTCAGTTTACTTATAAGACCAGCCAAGAAGTTCCGGGAACGTATCAAGTAACTGTCGGTGGCCAAAATGCCGACGCGATTGCCACTGCCACATTTAATGTTCAACCTGTCATCGCGGAGCTTGAGGCAAAAGTGATACCTGAGCAACCTGATGGACAAAACGGGTGGTATACGCATCCGGTTAACGTTACCATCGAAGCTGCGAACGAAATACCCGAAGAAAACAAGATCGAATACCGTATTAATCAAGGGGCTTGGATAACATACAGTTCGGCGATTAATGTTAATACGGATGGTACTCATACTGTTGAATACCGCAAAGTTGATGAGGAAGGAACTCCTGGTAAAGTAAAGTCAACTATCATTAAATTAGACACACAGGCACCGGTTACTACCGCTGCTACAAGTCCAATTGACGGAAAGAACGGCTGGTATATCTCGAATCCGATGGTAACGCTTGCGGCAACTGATAACACATCAGTCACCCAAACGGTATATCGAATCGACGGCTCTAGCTGGTCTACTTATTCTCAGCCGGTTACATGGTCCGTTTACGGCGTCCATTCTCTTGAATACAAGAGTATCGATCAAGCTGGAAATGAAGAAGCTGTAAAATCGATATCACTGAAGGTCGATAAGGCAGCACCAACGCTAAATATCTCATTGGATAAGTCCACTTTATGGCCTGCGAATAAAAAGCTAGTTACAGTTACCGCTAATGTTTACGCATTAGATGATTTATCCCAAATCGACACCATTGTGCTGACTTCTATTACAAGCAACGAGAAGGTAGAGTCAGACGATATTCAAGATGCGTACTATGGCATGTTGGATACGTCCTTTAAGCTTCGCGCTGAAAGAACAGGTAATGGTTCGGGACGGGTATATACCATAACGTATACGGCTACAGATGTAGCGGGGAATAAAGCTATTGCAACGGCAACTGTTAAGGTGCCTCACGACCAAGGCCATAACAATAACGAAGAAGGAACCGATTAACGGGGGGATGAAGCGCATGCCGTGAAAGAAGCTTGACATTACTCGATATGGTGCTATACCTAATGAGATCCGCGCCTAGCGCGGGTTTTTTTTATGATTTATGTTCTTAAACGACGAATATTAACACTCTATATAAACATTCTTTTTTTACTAATTAGCAGTGCAGTTCAATACGTGTGTTAAGGTATCAATAATTTGGGAATAATGTTTTGAAAGTGCAGATAAGGGTGAGACATTGGATAATTTCACAAACACTAATAAAAATCGACGTTACAAAGCTCATGTAAGTATCTTCGGGACTACACAACTACATTTAAAAAGTCCTTACATTGTTGCTTTTTGGTCTGTGGCTTTCCCTGGATTCGGGCACTTGCTTTTATCCAAATATATTCGAGGAATGCTCTTGTTTTTATGGGAACTATTTATTAATCAAATAACACATTTAAATTTAGCTATGGTTTATTCGTTTATGGGGGATATTGAATCAGCAAAAGCAGTTCTAGATGTAAAGATGATGCATTTATATATTCCTGTTTATATTTTTGCTATCTGGGACAGTTATCGCTCAACGGTAGATTTAAATAAAATTTGTCTTCTTGCTGAAAGAGAAAACGCTCCATTTAGTACATTTAGTATTGGTGCACTAGAAATCAATTACCTTGATAAAAAGAACCCTTTACTCGCTTTTTTATGCTCACTTACAATACCCAGTGTGGGACAATTATATATCAATAGATTCGTCCTTGGTTTCTTCAATCTCGTGATGACCGTAATCATTGTTTTTTATTCACATTTTCTTGAAGCATTTCATTATTTGCTCTTAGGGAATATTTCGAAATCCACAAGCGTATTAAATGCACAATGGCTTTTATATTTGCCAACTTTTTATTTTTTTACAATTTATGATGCTTTTACAAACGCAGTAGAAAACAACAAATTATTCGAACAAGAACAAAAGAATTACTTGAAGAAAAATTATCAACCATCAGGTTTTATGATAGTGAAAGGAAATAAGGTGAAATAAGTGCAAATTTATTCCACATTTGAACATTCAGTTACATTGAATTAGCTATAACAAAATTAGAGGAAAAAGGTATTAAAGATATTTTTGCCGTTCCGTTAGATAATCGCTCGGTAGAACGTAAATTATTTGATACCATCCATCAGTCTGACGGAGTTTCTTTTATTGGAAAAGGAATGGGACTTGCGGTCATATTTTCAGTAATAGGTGCCAGCAGAGGGTTTGTTCTTGAGTGGGGGCCTATTTATTGGGGATTGATTGGAGCGGTCTCAGGATTTGTCCTTGGTGTTTTGATTGATTTATACATATACAAATTTTATAAAAGGAAGAAAAGAGTGTTAAAAGGGAAAAACTCAGAAGTAATCCTGATTATCAACTGTGATGAGAGTCAGGGAGAATTAGTTGAAGGAGTTCTTTGGGAGCACTTAGCTTTAGGATTAGCAAAAATAAAATAATCCAATGAAATTATGCACCGACAGGTGGAGTTACTCCCCAGAATGTGCATGAATGGATGCAAGCCGGATGTGTAGCGGTTGGTGTAGGAAGCTACATAACGAAGGCGGCAAAAAAAGATGGCGATTACGGGAAAGTCACAGCTGCAGCGAAAGAGTTTCTTAAAGCGGTTGAGTTATCAAAATGAGTTTGATTTTATTCCGTACAGTCAGTAGAAGGGGCTGTCCCAAAAATCGTGAATCAAGACTAAAGAAGCCTGTACACAATCATGTGTACCGGTTTCTTTTTGTGTTTGAGCTAGTTTTGGTTAAATAACCGGATTGACAGATGATGAAATGACGGGTAATATGAAATCAATATTTAGTAAATTAGTAATTTAGTAAATAAGTAAATTAGTAATTCATAAAATGGAGAGTGTGGAAAAAATGAAAATACCAACGACTTTAAAACATAAGCCAGTTATCGTTTCAGAAAATTATGAGCAGGTTGACGGCCGATACGCCCAAAATACGGATGCTAAAGGTCTATCCCTGGGATTGGCCCAGTGGAATGATAGGGGGAAGGTTGATATCTCGGCAAAAGTATGGAGATACACAGGGGAAAAATGGTCCCGTCAATCCGAAGAGCTTCCTATGCACCGCGTACTTGACCTTGCCATTTTAATTTGCAGAAGCAGCTTGCATTTTCAGGATGCCTATCGTTTCCCAAAACTGTATGACCCTGATAACACGACGATTGACCGTATTGGGCTGCAAGGGGATGCTATGACTGTATCCGTATGTGCAGAAAATCCCATGATTGATAATGATATTAAACTGTTTGCTCAGGCTCTTAATGATGATGGCGAAATGATTGGAGAACGCCTTCGTGTCTTATCCAGTCTTCTGAAAGAAATGGGGTATTAACCAATTTAGGAAAGGTGAAAAGGTATGAAAAATCAAGAAGAATATAAATTGTCACCTACAAGACAACTAACGGATATAGAAAGAGAACTTATTTGGAAAAAGCCGTTATCGCATAAAGTAAGTGAAGAAGAACTGCGTATTTGCAAAGAAATAAAGCGCAACTGGCATCGCGGGG
This sequence comes from Paenibacillus sp. JT22N1, assembly GCF_059692155.1. Taxonomy (NCBI): domain Bacteria; kingdom Bacillati; phylum Bacillota; class Bacilli; order Caryophanales; family Paenibacillaceae; genus Paenibacillus; species Paenibacillus sp. JT22N1. The sequence continues at coordinate 31,389 of NZ_JCAUAW010000006.1, read as the reverse complement.
AAATGAAAATCGCCAATATTTTGTTAGAAGGTGACGCTGGTTCCGGTAAAACACAACTTGCCAAAGCATTGTCGGCGGAATTCGGGCTGCCCTATACGAAAGTGACCTGTTTTGCCGATATGGATAAATCAGATATCATTGGCGCTATTTTGCCGGTGATTTCATCAGAGCGATTAGAACAGATGGAGCCTGCGGAGCAAACCGTTTTGAAAGTTTTATATGAGAGCGATGGCTTTCAAAGTACAAATGAAATATTGATAAACGTGCTGGGGATTACACAGGAACAGGCTGCCTTAAAGATGAAGCAATTACTGAAGATGGTTACGCAAAATACCGAAGACGAAGTGGTTGAGTATCGATTTTACCCCTCCGAAATCGTCAGAGCCTATCAAAAAGGCTATCTTCTGGAAATCCAAGAGCCAACCGTTATCCGGGATGCCGCGGTGCTAATGGCACTCAACTCTGCCTTAGAGCTGGATGGCAGCATTAACCTTCCCACAGAAATCATTCGCAGGCACCCAGATTTCATAGCAGTCATCACAACAAACCGAAGTTATGCAGGGACTAGACCGCTAAATGAAGCACTGCGTGACAGAGTTCAGCATACGGAAAAGATGGACCTGCCAACCAAAGAAATCATGATTGAACGGGCAATGGCCAAAACCGATTATAGGGATCAAGAGGTATTGGACGTTTTAGCGGATATCATTATTATCTTGGACAAAACAGCACGTGCCAATGCAATTAAAGGCGTGGCGGGTATGCGTTCATTTTTCTATTGGGCGGACGCGGTTGCCGTAGGTGCCTCAGCAAAAGAATCCCTTTATCATAAAGTCATCTATAAGATAACAACCGATTCCGAAGAAATCAAACTATTGGAAGAAGCACTAAAAAGTTATGGTTTGTTAGCCGGCTTAGATCAAGTTGAGATTGAATTAAAAAAAAAAGAATTTTAGATGAGGTAGAGATAAGAACATGGGGAAATATCGACGACTCTGATTTTGACTACGACAACAAGGTAGAGGAGAAGGGAATCGCATTAAAAAAATCTGCGGATAGTGATGAAAGTACATCCGATGTTTCTGATGATTCTTCCGATATGGAAAGTTCAGATATGGGGGAAGAGGGTACTCCCAAATATCATCAGGCAAATCCTGAAACAATGTCAGACGAAGCGAAACAAAAAGATCGAGATTTCCGTAAAAAGCTGAATCGCGACGCAAGGGAGGTTGTGTCCGATTCTATTCATAAAAAGGTTAAACTCATAGTTCACCGTCCGGATTACGGTATTGAATCTGAGCAGGAATATATCAGTCTAAGCAAAGAACTCATGCCTGTCGTAAGGGAGATTGCCAGAAAGACACTTCCGCTGTTGGAACATGAGTCTTCTTCAGAATTTGCAAGAAATCAATATTATGGTAGCAAATTTCAAGCGGATAGCGTTGCTTATCGAGATTTCAGATATTTTGCTAAAAAACGTCCTCCAACAGAATCCCCTTCCCTTGTGGTCGGTCTAAGAGTTGATGAGTCAGCATCGATGTCAGCTTTTGGAAGATTAGAAGCTGCAAAACGTGCAGTGATAGCCGTATATGAATTTTGTCAAATTTGTCATATTCCTACATTGATCTACGGAGATACAGCGGATGCTTCCAAACAGGAGCAAATGTCGATTTATGCTTATACCGATTTTGATAAAACAGATCCCAATGATCGATTCAGACTAATGGGGATTCGTGCCAGAAGTAATAACCGCGATGGGATGGCACTTAGAATTATGGCTGACCGAATAGCTGTTGCACCTGGGCAGACAAAATTATTGATCAGTATAAGTGATGGGCAACCCAAAGCCATGGATGATTATACCGGAAACTATGCAATTAAAGACATGCAGATGACCATAGCCGAATATGAACGGAAAGGAATTACATTTCTTGCAGCCGCAATAGGCCAGGACAAGGATGTGATTAATCAAATCTATGGGAATGAGAAGTTTTTGGATATAACAAATCTAACAGAGTTTCCTGCTAAGTTGGTTCGGATTATCGCTCGGTATTTGTGATTGTTGTAATCATTTACAGGACAAGAAAGGAGAAAAAGGCATGGACAAGAACAAGCGCAAGGAACTTCAGGAAGAATACAAGCAGATTAAGACCTACATGGGTGCCATACAAATAACAAACAAGACCAATGGCAAAATTTACGTAGATAGCTTTCCCAACCTGAAAAACAAATGGATGACCTTACAGATGCAATTGGACATGGGAAGATTCGCAAATGCCCATTTGCAAAAAGATTGGAAGGAACTGGGGGCCGAAACTTTCACCTATGAGGTGCTAGAAGAGAAGGAAGCTGATGGAGTTAATGACGTGCGCTGGGAGCTTAAGCAAATGGAAAAGCGGTGGCTGGAGAAATTACAGCCATACGGAGACAGAGGATATAATAAGGCGCCATCCTCATAGATTCTAATTTGATAATCAGACATCCGGCAGCTAAATGATTAGGATTACATCGATTTTAAAAATTTACAAAACCTTTACCTGCAGTAAAATCGCCACGAATATAATTTCCATATAATGTAGTTGGACAAGATCAACTATTATGGAGGCGAAACCGTACATGAGAAAAACAAAGCTATGGATGGCAAGTGCACTCGCCATGTTTGTGACCGTTTCCTCGGTTTACACAGTAGGTGCAGCTGAGCCGGGTACTCCGTCTGTACCTGCAAATGGAACAACGAATACAGCAGCAACCAACAGTACGAAAAAAATTACTCTCTTTCACACCAATGACACGCATTCCCGAATTGAAGCTACGGCAGAAGGAATAGGTTTTGCAAAAATGAGGGCGTTGATTAAGAATTACAAGGAATCGACTCCAAATTCTCTCATTCTTGATGCGGGAGATACGTTCCACGGTCAGCCGATCGCTAATCTGGTGCGAGGGGAGAGCATTGTGGATATTATGAACGCGGTAGGCTATAACGCTATGGCGGCTGGGAATCATGATTTCAACTACGGTTATCAGCGTCTAATCGAGCTATCCAAGCGGGCCAAATTCCCCGTTCTAAGCGCTAATACGAAAAAAACCGACGGATCACGAATCCTAGAGCCTTATGTCATTAAAGAAGTGGATGGCATTAAACTTGGTATATTCGGTTTGACTACGCCGGAGACTGCCTATAAAACTCACCCAAACAATGTCGAGGGGCTTACTTTCACAGATCCAGCTGAAGAAGCCAAGAAAATTGTTTCCGAGCTCAAAGGTAAAGTAGATGCCATCATTGCCTTAACCCATCTCGGCATCGACGAGTCCAGCATTGATACAAGCAAAAAGGTAGCAGCTGCGGTTCCAGAAATTGATGTCATCATCGACGGACACAGCCATACGACGCTTAACACAGGTCTGCTGGTTGGGAATGTGCTAATTGCGCAAACGGGAGAGTATCTCAAAAACCTGGGCCGCGTAGATTTGACATTTGAGAACGGCAAATTGACTGGTAAAACTTCGAGCCTGATTACTAAGAAAACAGCCGATGAAGATAAAACCCCAGGAGACCAAGCCGTACTCGACATTATTGTCAATGTGAAAAAAGAACAAGATAAGGTGCTACAGGAAATTGTCGGTTCTTCGAAGGTTGATTTAGTCGGAGAACGAGAAGTCGTGCGCAAAGGTGAGTCCAATTTGGGCAATTTAATTGCGGACGCCATGCTCAGCGAAACAGGCGCCGATGTATCCATCACGAACGGAGGCGGTATCCGCGCTTCGATCAAAGCGGGTTCAATTACTAAGGGGCAGATAGTAACCGTATTGCCATTCGGTAACTATATCCAAACGAAGAAAGTGAAGGGCTCCGACATTAAAGCAGCGTTAGAACTAGGTCTCTCTGCTTATCCGGAGTCATTGGGAGGCTTCCCACATGTTGGCGGTATGACCATATCGTTTGATCCATCCCAGCCAAAAGGAAACCGTGTGACGTCGATTCACGTAAAAGGGTATCCGATTGATCTGGGTGCATCCTATTTGCTTGCAACGAACGACTTTATGGCAGCAGGCGGAGACCAATACACGATGTTCAAGGCTTATCCTCTTGAAAATGATTTCGCATCCTTGGAAGAAGCATTAATCACATATATGCGTAAAAGCGGAGCGGTAGAGGCTAAAGTCGAAGGTCGTATTAGCGCTAAGACGGTAAAGACGACTCCTACTCCTTCACAGGAACCGGCTCCTGGAGCAGCCAGCAATATCTATGTTGTTAAACCCGGTGATTCACTATGGAAAATCAGCAGGTCTTATCAAACAACATGGCAAATTCTTCAGCAGTTGAACAAATTTATAAACCCTAATCTCATTTACCCTGGTCAAGAGATTAAGGTACCTTAGAGCAGGGTAGTTCAAGATTCCCTCATCATAAGAAAGCATCATCTTATAAAGTCACCTTCGGGTGGCTTTTTATATTGTGCAGCTGATTTACTCCCTTTTCTATCCTATTAGTCGAATCCTGGTTTGACATAAAGGAATATTATGTATATATTTTATTTATTCCGACTGTACGGTATAAAAAAACTCGGATGAACGAGGAGGAGAAAAATGCCTAAAGTAGGAATGGAGCCAAAGCGTCGAGCAGACGTCATTAACGCCACACTAAATTGTATCAGCAGACACGGGATTGATGGCATGACTCTGGATAAGGTTGCTGAGTATGCGGACTGCTCAAAAGGCGTTGTCACTTATTATTTTAAGAATAAAGATAACTTAATCATAGAAGCTTTCAAGTCGTTCTTAGCCTATTATGATTTAAAGATCCAATCAGAAATTCAGAAAACAATGAAAGCTGAGGAAATGATCGATGTCACGCTGAAGCACATCCTCCCGCCATATAGCGATGATAGGCAAAAGACGATCAATGTTTCGGAACTTGATGGGATTGAGAGGATGTTTATCCCGCATGAAGATCAAGCCAAGCTTTTTCTTCAGTTCTTCTCCAAAGCTGTATTGGATCGTAATTTACAGGAGGTAGTATCCAAGAGCTATTTGGAAGATCTTCACGGCATTGCGAGGATCTTTGATTACGGTAACATGTCAGGGCAAATGAGGGTGGACGATTCCAAAAGCGCCGCTTACGGCCTTCTGGCGATGGTGGTTGGACTAAGCTTCTTTAGAGTAGCGAATATTCCTCCATTGAATAATGAGGATAATCGATATATCTGTGAGGATTATGTCAGCAGATTAATTAAAGGTTGAACAATGGATGGAGGACGAAAAATGAAATTAATTACAATCAAAAAGAACGATGTAGAAATTGCTGTCGTTGAAAGCAACGAAATATTGATAACTGATGTTCAGTCAGCTTTAGATCTAATGGCAACTGTTCAATACGAAGCAGGATGTGATCGTATAATCTTAAATAGATCGGTAATATGTGAGGACTTTTTCGATTTGAAAACACGGCTTGCAGGAGAAATATTACAAAAATTTATAAATTATCGGAAAAAAATTGCAATCGTTGGTGATTTTTCTGTGTTTTCAAGTCAAAGCTTGAAGGATTTCATCTATGAGTGTAACAAAGGAAAGGATATCTTTTTCTTGTCAAATGAACAACAAGCTATTGATAAATTGAGCAGCGTTTAACACAAGATAGGCTAGGAGGAAGATGGAGTGCCAAATGGATTACAGAGTCTTGTTGATTATCCGATGGTAAAAGTTCCTGGTGGAGAAATAGATTTAAGGGACGATCGAACAACATCTAAATGGAAGGTTGACATACAACCGTTTCTTCTTGCTCGGTATCCTGTCACTAAGGAACTTTATTTTGCCATTTCACAGAAATCATCTATTTCATATAACGGAGATCAAAATCCGGTTGTGAATATTTCATGGAACGATGCCATATCTTTTTGTAATCTACTTTCTCAGAAAGTTGGTTTGAAGGAGTGCTATTTGATAAGTGATGATGGTGAAAATATTATCTGTGATTGGGAATCAGATGGCTATCGCCTCCCTACTGAAGCGGAATGGCAGTACGCATGTAAAGCAGGAACTATAGGGTATAGATACGGAGAGCTTGAAAAGATTGCCTGGTATAATGAAAATTCAGCTGGCATGACCCATGAAGTAGGAAGAAAAGAACCGAATGCATGGGGGCTATATGATATGTTAGGGAATGTTTGGGAGTGGTGTTGGGATTTATACGATCAGAACGTATACGGCTCCTATCGAATTTTTCGCGGTGGCAGCTGGGCTGAAGAGGCCAGAGGTTGTGGGGCAACGTGTCGTCGTCGCAGTCACCCGACATTTACCATTGATGATCTTGGATTTCGGCTTGCCAGGTCTATATAAGTGGTATTTTCAAGCTCATCAAAACTTATGTCAAGAGACATGGGTTTTTCTTTTTATTGTTAGCCAAGGAAAAGTCGCCGTATTTGCTGCAACATGCGTACAATCCGGTAGATTGGTTCCCTTGGTCGGAGGAGGCTTTTGAAATTGCAAAACGTAACAATAAGTCCGTCTTTTTATCTATTGGGTATAGCTGACGTTTGTTAGATTATAGGGTAGTCGTACAAAGTAATATAAAAAAACAAGCCGGAGCGCATGTTGGGCAGCGCTCTGGCTTGTCTTTATTTGTGAAGTTTCATCCTACTCATGAGTAAGATGAATTTACTCTTGCTATAATTTGTAATTAGAGATATATTATTAATTAATTGATTGATCATTTAATTAATAAAAAATTCAGTTTAAAGGGAGGGGAATATATTTGGCAAGACCAATCAATGAAGAAAAAAGATTGAAGCGGCGAAGTCGTATCCTAAAAGAAGCTGTTGTCCTGTTCGCGGAAAGTGGATATTCTAATACCACAACGGCTCTCATTGCGCAGAGTGTGGGAGTGTCTCCTGGAACCATATTTCAATATTTCCCTAGCAAAGAAGCTTTATTCAACGCCGCTGTCCTTGAGCCGCTTGCTGATATTCAGGTGAAATCGCTTGCTTGTCTAAAAGAAGAGGGAACGCCGGGCGTATTAATTAAGAACATGGTAGAAGAACAATTCAATCATATCTATTGCTATACAAATGAATTGCGGCTTGTTCAATATGTCTTAGGACAACGGATAAGATTTCCTGAACTTACACAGATGGTCCTTGAAAGTACAAAAGTAATGACAGATACTATCGAATGCGTCTATGCCAAGGGACAGTTAATGGGAGAATTCAACAAAAACTTTTCTCCGGCAATGATCTCTCGTGCCTACATCTCTTTCTTAAACGGAGTAGGTTTAACTCTAGGAGAAAGTATTATTCATCACCCCGAGTGGGAAAGCTTGAAGGGGCATGCCTTTTATTTGTTCGCACCCATACAACATAAAGAAAAACAGGAGGAATTTGAATGAGTCAAACATCATTACAACCAAATCTGACATCTAACATTCGTTTGAAAAAATGGCGGAAGATCTTATTGAGTCTAGGGATCGTGCTTTTGCTTGTGATGGCTCTTGTATTTTTTATATCTTATAAAGTAATAGACACCTTGTTGCACCATCCTAGAGACACTAATGTCAGCTACGAATTGAATATCGATAAAACTCCCTACGAAGAGGTCGAGTTCAAGAGTTTGAAAAATGATAATACGATTAGAGGTTCCTTCTTTCCTGCAAGTGGTCTTTCTGGTAAAGCAAGTAATAAGACGATTATTGTCGTCCATGGATATACGAGCAATCGTTTAGTCAAAGGGCGGACCCCAAAGTTAGTAGAGCATTTCGTTCCGAAAGGCTACAATGTATTGGCATTTGACCTCAGCTCGCAAGGTAAATCCGATGGTAATTTGATTACACTGGGCCTCAATGAAAAATACGATTTGCTAGGAGCTGTAAGCTATTTAAAATCCAGAGACCATACGGGTGATAACATTGGAGTTATCGGCTTTTCAATGGGTGCTGCTACTTCTTTGCTAGCCGCAAGTGAAAGTGATGACATCAAAGCCGTAATTGCGGATAGTCCTTTTCGTAATGCTGGTCTATTTCTGAGAGAGGGTTTGCCCTTCTTTTCAGGTTTACCTGCGTTTCCATTTAGTTATACATCGATATGGGTGGGTAAATGGGTCATTAAGGTTGATCTTGATTCCATATCTCCTATGGATGCAGTAAAGAAGATGAAAGACAAGCCAGTTATGCTGATTCATGGAACTGGAGATCAGCAAATTAGTTATAAAAATACAGAAGCAATTTTTGAGTCATTAAAAGATGACCCATATGCAGAAGCATGGTACCCGCATAATACGGAGCATATCGATGCCATCAATCATTACCCAACTGAATATTTCCAAAGAGTAGATCGCTTTATGGATAAGTATATAGGAAAAGAGTAGAAACGACATGAAAGCCGGTGTTCCTTATAATAGGGAAAAACCGGCTTTTCTGCTGTCACTTGACAAAATGATTTAGTAATTCGCTTAGAGTAATTTCATCATTTATATAAGAGGATTTAGCATCACTAGGCTAAAGGAGGAAGATGGAGTGTCAAATGTATTATCCGGTTGTGAATATATCATGGAACGATGCCATTTCTTTTTGTTGTAAGGTATGCTAATTTTGAATTTTCTGTTTTAGGATTCTGGAATAATGGTAAAGGCAATAGTTCGAATTGGTGCATCCAGATCATTAATTTCGTTAGTCGTGTTGTAGTATTTTATCATTAGGTCGTTTAATTCACTTTGAAACTTTATAAAATTTTCATCGTCAAGCTTTAATTCTACAAGTGAAAAAGTAGCACCATCATCTAAGCAACCTTGTTCTTCTAATTTGGTAAGATAATTTTGATATTGAGTCATAAGCGATAATTGATAATACGAAATATAATTCAGCTTTTCCTTACTAGAAGACTTTTTCCACTCATCTGCACTAAGTCGGGCTTCTTCTTCATTTAAAGTGTAGTATTTTTCGGAAATGGATCTCACTTTTTTTTCTTTCATAATGCGGATAACTCCAGCATCTAACAAAACTTGTATATGTCTATATAAAGTTGCCTGAGGCACATCTTTAATGATTTTTACCATTTCAAGTGAAGTCAGTCCATTTTCTTTGTTTCTCATTAAAGCTTGAGAAATCTTCATCCTTACTGGGTGCAGGATAATTTCAGCTTTATTAGCCATTTTTTTCTCCCCCAATCATAAAAAGATCTCGTTATTATCTATAATGATAATATTATCATTGTAAATAATAATAAGAATTAAAACAATATTCTTTAAAGAAAAAAATAAGTGTAACATTTTACGCTCTTATGTTATCATTATCGATAATGATAACATAACGTTTTTCATAATGACTTTAGGGGAGTGGTTGATTTGCAAATGCATTACGGGTGGAACGAATTAAAAGAAATTGATTTCATGTCTTTGTTGCCGGTTATTTTACCGGTACTTGCTGTAGGAATGATTTTGATCCTAATAGCATTAATGGATTTATACAAGCACAGAAAAACGAGGAAAAATGTGTTGCTGTGGAGTCTCATTATTATTTTTCTAAACACGTTTGGTCCGATTCTATACTTTGTTATTGGCAGAAAGGACCGTGAAAGAACATGAAATTAGAAGTCAAAAATGTTACTAAAACATATAAAGAAAAAACTGCAGTAAATAACTTTTCAATGGTTCTGCAATCTGGAGAATGTGTGGGATTGATAGGGCCGAATGGGGCTGGTAAGTCGACACTCATCAAAGTTATTTCAGATATTATTAATCCTACAAGGGGAGAAATATTGCTTAACGGGAAGAAAATTTCGCAAATGAAAAAGGAAATTGGCTACTTGCCACAGTACCCTAACTTTTATCATTGGATGACTGCACAAGAAACACTTACTTTTATGGGGGAACTATCAGGATTAAGAAAAGAAGAATTAACAAAGGCTATCCCAGAAATATTATCAAAAGTAGGGTTAAGTGGAGAAGAGAATTCAAAAGTTGGAACATTTTCAGGTGGAATGAAACAGAGACTTGGCATTGCACAGGCGTTGTTACACAAACCATCATTGATTGTAATGGATGAGCCAGTATCGGCATTAGACCCAATTGGTCGAAGAGAAGTACTGAATCTAATCGAAGAAATCAAGAGAGAGACGACAATTTTATTATCGACGCATATATTAAGTGATGCAGAAGAAATATGTGAAAGATTCATTATAATCAAAAATGGGCAAAAAATTGAAGATACAACCATCTCCGACTTGTTAAACAGCAATAGCCAAAATAAAATGATTTTTGAAGTTACGTCTATTGATCATAAATGGATGGAAGTTTTGAAAAATTTGAACTATGTAAAGGATGTAGAGGCAGTAGGAAATAAAATAAAAATACAAGTTGAAAATATAAGCTTGAATAAGAATAAGTTACTAAGAAGTGCTCTGGAACATCAGGTTGACCTCGTAAAGTTTGAAATTAATAACGATACCTTAGAAGAGATATTCATGAAGTTGGTGGTGGAAAAATGAATCATTTTAATGTGCTAATGAAAAAAGAATTTGTTCAAATGGTTCGTGAATTTAAAGTTATTTGGCTGCCATTAGTATTTATATTTTTAGGAATAACTCAACCAGTTGTTAGCCATTATTTACCCTCCATATTAAAATCACTCGGTGGAGCACAAGGTATCACAATCGACCCTAGTATGGCTGCTCAGCAAGGTGGGGAAGTACTCGCAAGTACTTTAGCTGCTCAATTTGATCAGTTGGGGGTTATCATTATTGCAATTTCGATGATGGGGGTCTTACAGACCGATAAAGTAAATGGTATGTTGGCTTTTATTCTTACAAGACCGGTCACTGTAGTATCGTACATAGGTGGGAAAATAATTTCCAATTACATATTTGTTGCTTGTTCTGTAGCGTTAGGTTACTTGATTTCGTATGTATATGTTAATTTGTTGTTTACAAACGTTAATTTTGTGGATGCGATAATAGCTTCGTTGTTTTATTTGTTATGGGTTCTGTTTATGGTATCTTTCACTACAATGATAAGTACTATTTTTAATAGCCAAGGTATTATTGCATTAATTTCAATTGTATTCCTACTGGGCTGTAGAATTGTACTAGGTTTGAGTTCTCTTACAGATTTAATGAATCCAGCAAGCATGAGTAAACAAGCCATGGAAGTATTAATTACAGGAGCAGTCAACCCCTACGTAATATGGAATGTTTTAGTGGTATTTATATGGATTGTATTAACAATCAGTGTAACGATCTTTTGGATTTCTAGTAAAAAATTTAACAATGAATAATAGTGCTAGTGAACTCATGCCCCTCTGGTATGAGTTTTTCATCAAGGTCGATATACCTTGAACCCGCATTAAAGGTGAAAAAGAAAAGACGCCCTAAGATCGGACGTCTTTCCGCTTATATTATCCCGTTCTGACCACCTGCTTATATAGATGTTCAACCTTTCGAACTTGCCTTTTTATATCATGTTCCCTTGCCACATAGGTGCGAGCCGCCAACGTCAATTTTCTCCATCTCTTCTTATTCTTCAGCATCTTCTTCATTTTTTTAGCCAGGTCTTTTACATTGCCTTGTTTAGCCACCAACCCGGTTTTATTATGCCTAACCAACTCAGGGATTCCAGAGTGATTTGTCGAGATGACAGGAAGTCCCGAAGCCATTGCTTCCACCAAGGAGTTGGGGATTCCTTCCTGGTCACCATCTTTAGCGGTTTTGCTGGCCAATACGAAAATATGAGCCCTTCGCAGCATCTTCCGAACACCTTGATGTGATAATCTTCCTATTAATCGGACAGAAGATTTCAAGCCGTATTTACGAATTAATCGTTTTAACTTTGAGTGTAGAGGCCCATCCCCAATAATGACCATCCGGGTATCCGGAAAGCGGCGATGAACCTTGGCAAATGCTTTTACCAATACATCCATTCCTTTTTTGGGTACTAATCGTCCAATAGAAATAAACGTAATCTTTGTACTCTTTGGGGTTTTGCACAGCCTGAAGGGAAACTTCCGCAGGTCAATCCCCGTTTTGACGACTCGGATTTTTCGTGCGGGACAATTGAGTCCGATGACTCTTTTTTTCATTTTATTTGAAACAACCATGACTATGGAACTATGTCTAAAAACAGAACGCAGCTTCCGTCTATAACTCTTTTGCCTTAATCGCGAAGAGACGTCTTTTCCATGAAAAGAAGTGATCATGGGAATATTCGTTTTCAACTTGTATGGAAGTATGCGTATAGCAGTAGTGCCGAAGTAAGCATGAATGATTGACGTTTTATTGCGTTTAAGAAAGATAGGAAGATTCGAAATCCTCTTTAATCTGAAAATGCGGGGGAATGGAAACTGGGAGCGGTACTTAACCTTGTCTGCTAAAATATACCCTTTGAAATTCCTAATATTTTTAATTCGTTCGTAGATAAATGTTTCCGTCGGATTCAAATAGGTATTCTTGACGTGGGCTACGACCCTTTTTGAATTGTTCATTTTCTCACCTTCCGCCCAACAGATCGGTATACCTGATTAATCTTTCGAATAACACTATTCCAAGAAAAAAAGATGACTGCACGCCTGCGCCCGGCTACCCCCATTTTCCGGGAGAGAGTGGGGTTATTCAATAATTTACTAATATAAATTCCTAGTAATTTTACATTCCTGGGATTAGAGATGAGATAGCCCGTTTTCCTGTGTAGAACAACCTCGGATACTCCTCCTACTTTCGTTGACACAACCGGGACCCCTGATGCCATGGCCTCCAAATTGACACGCCCGAAAGGCTCTTTCCAAATGGAAGGACAAACGAATACATCGGCAATAGCATAGAATTCTGCAACTTTTCTTGGAGGAACAAATCCTAAGAAGCGCACATGTTTTTTTCCTAATGATCTTATTGCCTTTTTTTCTATTTTTCTAAAATAGTAGTTTTTTCTTTTAATTCCATGTTCAGATCCGCCAACGATAACAAGCAGCAGATTTTTATTGTTTTTCTTTAAATTCTGGACAGCGTGGATTAAAGTTTCAATCCCTTTTTTTTTATCGATTTTCCCAACAAACAAGACTACCTTTTTTCCATGCGCTCTCCATTTTCTTTTAAGCTGATAAACTCGTTGAGGTTGATCCCACTTCATAATGAATTTACCGGGATCAATCCCGAGATGAATGGTTTTTATTTTCCTGGGTTTGATTTTACGAAACCGACGCAGTGTATCCCTACGAGTAAAATTGCTGTTTGCAATAAAGAAATCTGTTTTTCTTGCCCCCTTACGCCAACCACGCCTCTTATTTTCATCAAGCACATTATGGAGGTTTAACACATGCTTCGATCTTGGTGAAACCGAATGAAGACTTCTGACGAAATGGGGCCGATTAAACGTGTGGATGATAGGGAAAAAGCTTTTTCTAATTTTCTTCCGTACTTTTGCAAGATAATTTTTCCTTGTTATTCGAACCACGCGGATATGTCGACCGTATGGGTTGAAATTACCTCCTCTTGGACTGAAAAGGGTGATTTTATGTTCTCTGGACAGTCGGCGGATGACTTCATCAATATATAGTTGTACCGCGCCTCCCTTGACGGGAGGTACAGGACGGGTTTCCGGTGCGACAATGGCGATCTTCATCTTCTTTCTCCTTTCTTATTCTTAATAGATAAGAAAAATTAACCGGATACCCAATCGATTCCACTCTGTATAAATTTTATTCAAGAAGATTGATATCGGAATGGGCTTCTAACCTTCTGAAAAAGTTAAATTTGAGGTAGACACATATGGCATGGAAGGGGGAGAACAAATGGCTGACCCTACAGGGCCAACTGGACATGGGCATGGGTTTTTCTTTTTGTTGTAAGGTGATCTAATCTCGTAATATCGACAAAAAAAACCAAGGAGGTGATGCCCCATGACAACGATCAACAAACCCAATAGATTAATCGCCGAGAAATCGCCATACTTACTTCAACATGCTCATAATCCTGTGGAATGGTTCCCTTGGAGTGAAGAAGCATTTGACAAAGCGAAACGAGAAAATAAGCCTATTTTCTTATCTATTGGGTATAGTACTTGCCATTGGTGAGATGTTCGTGTGAATCATTAAATCAATGTCCCTAGACAGTAACGATGTTGTTGTTATCATAAAAATGGCATTCTCAAGTTCTTTATTAAGGTCCAGAGGTCGCATGTTTAAATCTTGATTACAACATAGAACAGCCCTCAACTTGATGACAAGGTGGGGGCTGTTTGACGCTTACGTTTAAGGTTGATTTGAATAACGCTAATTGGATGAATTATTTTGCGCCAACATTCTAATTTCAAGCACATTAGTTACTTGATTAAACTTTAAAACATACTTCTGTCCTTTTATCAGCCCAAAAAAAGAGGCGATTTTGGGGCTGGTTGCGAATCCTGAAGCAAATGAATTTAATGGTGGTTTGATTACCTGAAGTTTCATCTTTTTTATTTTTCCAGTTCTTTCTACCGTTATTATGGAAGGTTTACTAGGTAGATTGAGGACATCTTCTGTCGCTCTAGTAAGAGCTATTATATCGTTTCTTTTTATATTCGTTTCTTCAATTCCGAATGGAGTTACCTGGCTAGTCCTTGTTAAAATAATTGTCAGGGTCTTAGTCGTAACGTTATATTTCAATAAATATACGAATCCGGCTTTTAATCCAAACGTTTTTGCAGTTGCTGGGCTAACTTCCAATGTATTTATAAACGTTTCTCCACAAGCATCCGGGTCTGATGTAAGAACTTTAATAGTAACATGTTTTGTTATTGCCTTCCTTCTAAGTGTTGCAGAAGTATTATTTTGGATAATGAGAAGTGAGTCACCACCTCCTGCGCATGAATCTAAAAAAATTTCATTATCTTTACGCGACTTTGAGATGATTAGATGAACTCTTTCTTGTGGCAATTTCTTCATCCCTTTCAAATTGTTTTTCTCAACAATACCACTCTAAATTAACTTAGAATTAAACCTATTCCATGGTATTCAAGCACAAATTGAAAGTTCTAAGCATTGAAACATTTTACTGACGCATTAGTTCTGAAGATAGCACAGAAACGCGATTACGGAGAGTTCGGATTTCTGAAAAACCGAACTTTTTTAATGATAACAGCCAAAGTTCCAGTAAAGGTTCCTTGTCTAGTCTTGATAGTTACAGGCGTATTAGTCGGAGTTGCATCTGCAATTACAGCAATTGTTGATATATTAGAAAATAGAACTCGAGTTATTTTTCCTCCTGTTTCTGGTTGGATGCCAAGAAATGTGTTTCCAACTAGTTAATTGTCAAGCAAGGCTTTTTTGCTGTATACAGGCAAATGTCTCATGCAGCAATATCGAAAAATGAATAAGGTATAGAGTCATCCAGCATCACAAACATCGTTGAATTTTCAAGGTAAAAGCGAAGGGTTGGGTAAATAGTGACAAAAATTATGAATTGTCCTCCTCCTCAAAAAATTACACTGAAGCAACGGTTACGCACCCTCATTGGAGTTAAAGTTTCTTGGGGAGATACAAAAGGGAATAGCTTTGAAGCAACTCCGCTTACAATCGGTAAAACACCCAGTGGCGAAACCACTTATAACGGCACACCGTTTTCACAACTTGCGTTTATTTCTATGCGCTTTAAAGGAACGAAGTTTCCTCCGATTCGTGTAAGAGTAAAGTTGAAAACCAAACAACCTCCTAATGTAGTGATTGATCGTTTTTTAGTTCTCAGGGGCTCCAATTTTATCGAGTTGATCGAGGTGAATCTAAAAAACGGGTTTCAGGAAAGGATTTTTTATCCTCTCCATGAAGTCGTACAACTGGTTTGCAAAGTAAAAAAGCCCGTTATATTTCCGACATGTCCAAAGCAAACGAATATAGCCTTGGTAGAAAGGCTAAGAACTTTTATTGGAAAGCATGTTTCCGGGATTAATTTCCTTAGAGAATTTGATGGCATTCTACGAAAGGTAACGAAAGATTTTATCATTGTAGGGAATACTAGAGTACAAATTGGCGTGAATGCTTTATTATTTATAAAAGTACCCAATCAAACCAATGCCAATAAAACAAACGCAGTGATACATGTAGATTTTAGAGCTCCTTTTCCGAATCCTGGAAGGGTAAAGCTCATCCGTATCGGCTCTGATTTTGTTGAAATCAACAACTTCATCATTAATTTAGCTGATGTCAGAAGTTTAATATGTAAAATGGATTGCAGTCAGAAATGAATACAGATGTCATCTTCTTTGAACCATTGCTATCACAGCAGGGTTTTTTCTTTTTTCTGGGGTATGCTAAACTTGAACAATTAACAACAAATTATTCCAGGAAACAAGGAGGTGATGCCCCATGACAACGATCAACAAACCCAATAGATTAATCGCCGAGAAATCGCCATACTTACTTCAACATGCTCATAATCCTGTGGAATGGTTCCCTTGGAGTGAAGAAGCATTTGACAAAGCGAAACGAGAAAATAAGCCTATTTTCTTATCTATTGGGTATAGTACTTGTCATTGGTGTCATGTCATGGCACACGAGTCATTCGAAGATCAAACCGTTGCAGACATGCTGAATAAAGATTTCATCTCAATCAAAGTGGACCGCGAAGAGCGTCCCGATGTTGACCATATTTACATGGCTGTTTGTCAGGCAATGACAGGGCAGGGGGGATGGCCGCTTACGGCATTCTTGACGCCTGAGAAGAAGCCGTTCTTCGCTGGGACGTATTTCCCACGCAGTCGGAAGTACAACCGGGCAGGGATGGTTGAGATTGTTGCGCAGATCGCGGATAAATGGAAAGAAGACGCTGACCGCATTCGCGAGGTTGGTGATCAAGTTATTCAAGACACGACCAGTCGCTTATTAGAGCATCGCACGGGTGGCGAGGTGTCGGAGGAAACGCTGCATGAAGCGTTCCGCCTTTATGAGAAGACATTTGATCCCGAATACGGTGGATTCGGTAAGTCGCCAAAGTTTCCAACGTCACACAATTTATCGTTCCTCCTGAGATATTATCAAAAAACGGGAAATGCTCGAGCGCTTGAGATTGTGGAAAAAACGCTGGATTCCATGCATCGTGGAGGCATGTATGACCACATCGGATTCGGTTTTTCCCGTTATTCAGTGGATGAGAAGTGGTTAGTCCCGCATTTTGAAAAGATGCTTTACGATAATGCTTTATTAATTATGACTTACATAGAAGCCTATCAAGTGACTGGAAAAGAGAAGTATGCAGAAGTCGCTGAGCAAATTATTACTTACGTTCTTCGTGATATGACGGATAAGGGCGGAGCCTTCTATTCAGCGGAGGATGCGGATTCAGAAGGGGAGGAAGGCAAGTTCTACGTCTGGATGCCTGATGAACTGGAGGACATATTAGGGATTGAAGAAGGCGATCTTTATTCCGAGCTGTACGATATTACGGAGTCGGGCAATTTTGAGGGGCATAATATCCCAAATTTAATTGGAACGACGATCGAATCTTTTGCGAAGCGTAAGCAAATCCCACTGGATGAGCTGAAGCAGCGGATTGAGGCTGCCCGCGCCAAGCTGTTCGCGCATCGCGAACAGCGCATCCATCCGGGCAAGGATGATAAGATTCTGACCGCGTGGAACGGTCTGATGATTGCTGCGCTGTCCAAGGCGGCACGTGCCTTGGACAAGCCTGCTTACGCGGAGGCAGCCGCGAAGGCCGCGGACTTTCTCCTGCGCGTGCTGCGCCGCGAGGACGGGCGATTGCTCGCCCGCTACCGCGATGGCGAAGCGGCTTTCCTCGGCTACGTGGACGACTACGCGTTACTCGTCTGGGGTCTTATCGAGCTGTACGAAACCACGTTCGAGCTGCGCTATCTCCGTGAAGCTGTCCAGCTGAACGCAGAGATGCTTCGTCTCTTCGGAGACGAAGAGAAGGGCGGGCTCTTCTTCTACGGCAGCGATGCCGAGCAGCTGCTCACCCGCCCCAAAGAGATCTACGACGGCGCGATGCCGTCGGGGAACGGTGCAGCCGCGCTGAACCTGCTGCGGCTGTCCAGGCTGACCTACGACGCGAAGCTGTCGCAGGCAGCAGATAGGCAGCTCCAGGCATTCGCCGGAGCTGTGGCGTCCTACCCGCCGGGCCACGCGCTTACGCTGGCCGCGCTCGACTTCGCATATGGCGAAGCCAGCGAAATCGTTATCGCCGGTGACCCGGCGAAGCCAGAGACGCAGCACATGCTGCGCACGGTGCAGCGGCAGTACCTGCCGAATGCGCTGCTGATTCTTCATCCGCCGGGAGCGGCGGGTGAAGAAGTCCGCAAGCTCATTCCGCTTGTGAAAGACAAGCTGCCGCTTGGAGGGCAGGCAACGGCCTACGTGTGCCAGAACTTTGCCTGCCAAGCACCAACGCAGGATCTGGAGGAGCTTGAAAATCTCTCCTCGAAACACTGATAATAATTATCATTATTGGTTACAATGAGAATAAGGGCAAGGGAAAAGAGAAGAGGCCCCCGACAGGGCCTCTTTTTATGCTCTGAATATTCACTCTGAATATTCGCTCTAAATCTAACGCACTAAATGTTACGCTCTAACGCTCTAGCTCCTACGCTCTAACTTTTACGTTATAGCTCTTTCGCACTAAGCACTAAATCTTAGACTCAAACGTTTTACAATCCGTTTCCTCGGAATTACGCGCTTGGTTACTGCCGCGGTGACTAACGACATAAATCGAGCTTGCATTGCATTTGTTTTCGGTTGCCCAATACTTGCAGGAATTCACTTCACAAAGAACATCTTTAGCCATGCCTTTTTCGCCTCCTCCATTATTTATAGGAATCTTTGTTCGGAGAACAGAGTCATCCTTTATTTAGGGTGGGCGAAAGAGGCCTATTTTTATACATAGGGGGAAGGGTTTATTATTCACCTCAGCAGTGATTGCCCACATATACATGAAGTAGCTACAAACTTCAAGGGGTTGAACCTATGGCTAAGGATGAGCTGCAACAATGTGTCAGGTGTAAATATGTCGCGGATAAAGAAGATAACTACTGCATTCGTTGTGGAGCGCCGCTTAAGAATAAGTGTACCAAAGAGAAAACCTTACTGCACAAAGGGTGCTATAAAGTTAACAAGCCGGACGCCAAATACTGTTCGGGCTGCGGAACTGAAACCATTTTTAGCGAATGGGGTCTTATATGATCAGCTTCTTCATGGATACATGCATCTATCTATCCATGGTAGGCTTTAGCTCATTTCATCCACTTTAGCGGCTTGTCGTTCCGTTAAGAATTACAATGACACCAAAAGGACCTCCCCAATTGGCGGAAGTCCTTTCTTCCTCTTATTTATTCTGCAAAATCAATTTCCATAAGTCCGCTTGATCATAACCAAGCCGCCATGCTGCGACACCAGCTATGTCGTACTTTTTCGCCATGTCCAGACGTGCTTTGACTGTAGCCTCATCTTCCAACCAGAATACATAGGTGAAGCCATCCTCTTGGTACTCGATCCGATATTGTTCGAAGGTTTGGTCCCAAGTTTGTTTGGTTGATTTGGAAGCTAATAAAGCAGGGATATCTTTCATCAGCAAGGTTCGATTACTCTGCAAGGCGCCGGCTGCATCCAGCTTCCATTCGCGCACATAGTAGGGGATACCTAGAATGATTTTGTCCCGCGGAATGCCATAGGAAAGGAATTCTTGAATACCGCCGTCCGTCCAAGGAAGTCCGGCTACGGACCCCGCGGAAGTACTGCCCCGCCAGAACTGATCGTAAGCCATGATGACGACGTAATCAACAAGACTTCCCAGCTTCTCATGATCGAATGCAGAAAGATGGTTCCATTTGACACTCCCACGCGGCAGATCAATGGATACAGCTAGGCCGTTCAAGTGAGCGTATGAGGTTAATTTGGCTATGAAGGCTGTAAAAGCGTTACGATCCGAACTAGCCAAGCTTTCGAAATCCACATTGATTCCCGGAACTCCAAGCTGCACAGAGCGGTCTACCAAGGCCTTAACGAATTTGTCTTGGGCAGCGCTATCCGCAAGGAATTGAGTTGTCAAGGTCGAGCTAAATTGGTTGCTGACTAGTGGATACACGGTATATCCATTCTTTTGGAGCCATTTGACGGTATCGGCATTGGATTGATCCTTCAAATTACCTGCTGAATCCGCAAGCTCGAAATAGCTTGGAGAATCAACATCAAGTCCGACTGTATTATTCACATGCGCTTTAATCGCATCATCACCGGCCATGCCGTTCCAGCCCCATACCTGGAGCTTTTTGAAGTTATCCCAAAGGAAGCGATGATCGAGCGTTTGAACAGAAGAATTACTGTACTGCACACTGTAACTTAAGGCTTCGGGAATCGTCTTAAATTCGCCTATGAGAGCTGTATTCTGAAACACTTGATAAGAGGCATAGTTGTTCCAAATTTTATGGCCATCCTTGAAGATAGAGCTGTGTCCCCATAGGCGTGCGTAATCTTGTGCTTCATTCAAGGAAGCAAAGTCCTGCAAAAACGTGTCATTCTGAAATACTTTATAAATTTTAAGATTGCTATACACGGTTTTTTTCGTATTCTTATTGACGACGGTTGAATTTCCCCATTTGAGAGCCTCGTTAATGGCGTCTTCTAAGGATGCAAATGCCCAGTTGTCTGCTGAAAATGTACCTTGATACACCTTGTAAATAAGCTCACCAGTGCGGAGTGATTTCTTTTCCTCATTTGAGATATTGTCCCAAATCCACTTATTGCTGTTTAAATCAATAATATGGGCGCCGCCCCATTTCTTCGCTTCGGCAACGGCTTCGTTCAGTGTTAGAAACTTCCATGAATCCTGTGAGATTTCATTTTGGTAGACTTGGAAATTAGGATAATTGTTCCACACCCAACCTGAGGATTGCAGGTCCCGAACACTTGCGTTGGACCATTTTTTTGCTTCAGCGATGGCCGCGTCCAGTGAGGCAAATTGCCACTCAGGTAGTGATACATCCAACTGAAAAACTTGATAGCGGGGGAAATTGTTCCACAGCCATTTGCGAGTGCTTATTTCTTCTACATGACTATTCGTAAAACCTTTTGCAAATGCTTCTGCTTGCCCATAAGCAGCAAATTCCATGAGTACATGATTGTACTGATAAACGCGGTATTTCGTTGTTTTGTCCGGACTTGATTGAACAGTACCTGCAGCATGAACAGCAGTTGGTACGCTCATCGATAGTATAAGGGTGCCTGTGAGCATCCATTTCCCAATTTTCATTCATCACGCCTCTTTCTAGTAAACTACTTAATTGGACGTAGGATATGATAGTTTGGTTGCGCCCAAAATGAATGAAAGTTAGTGATCCCTCGTTGATGTTGGACGATGGCACAACTTTCGAGTAACATGAGAAGTAATTAGGCATTACCGTGATCACAACAAGGTGAGGGGAACGAATCATGAAGCCGTATCCGGAGGCATATATCGATTATTTACTTTATTTCCATGCACAACGGGATTATTTTGAATGCCATGAAGTGATGGAGGAGTTCTGGAAGGAGCATCCTGGGGATGCACGCAGCAGAACCTATGTCGCTCTTATTCAAATTGCAGTAGGTATGTATCATATTCGTAGAGGTAACCGTAATGGTGCTGTGAAAATGCTGCAAAGCGCAGGAAGGAATGCGGAAGCTCCTCATGTCCTTTCTTTGGGACTTAACCCCGATAAGCTACAAGAGCTTCTTAACCAGGTTTGGTCTTCTATAGAGCGAGATGAATTCCTATATAAGGATATTAATTTGCCTATTACGGACCCGGAACTTATAGATTTCTGCTTAAAAGAGTGCGACAGAAGAGGGCTGATATGGCAGTCGCCGAGCCTGATGGAAGATGAGCTTCTCATCCAAAAACATACGCGGAGAGATCGTTCAGAAGTAATCAATGAGAGAGCAAGGCAGCAGCAGATCCGCAAGGAAAAGGGTGGCGCTAGATGAGTTCGGAAGGCAAAGTTCTAGTTGTAGATGATGAACCGAATATTGCTGAAGTCGTCAGACTGTATTTGGAGCACTCAAACTATGAGGCAATTATATTGCCGCGAGGGCAGGAAGTGCTTCGTACGATAATAAACGAAAAACCAAACTTGGTTCTACTGGATATCATGCTTCCTGATATATCCGGCTACGAGTTATGTGAGCAAATTCGCAAAATGGAGGCCCCTTTTCATCAAACGCCTATTATTTTCCTCACGGCAAAAGGGGAGTCCATCGATAAGCTGAGAGGGTTTAATCTGGGGGTTGACGATTATTTGGTCAAGCCTTTCGATCCGAATGAGCTCATTGCCCGTATTAAGGCCGTGCTGCGCCGCACGATTCAAGTCCCTATGGAACAGTCTCAAACCCAGAATTCATCCCGTAAATGGCTGGAGATCGGCAATATTGTTATCGATCTTGAGCAGTATCGGGTCACGGTCGGTGGGAAACGGGTTGAGCTTACGCCGAAGGAGATTGAGCTGCTGTATTTCCTGACGAGCCATCCAAGCCGTGTATTTACACGAGAAGATCTTCTTGGCTATGTGTGGAATTTTGATTTTACAGGCGGTACACGCACGGTCGATGCCCATGTGAAAAATTTGCGTAAAAAACTAGGACAGCATGACATGTGGTGCATCCAGACCCTGTGGGGAATTGGCTACTCCTTTGAGGTGGTTCAGCATGTTTAAGCGGTGGTTGACGGGAAAGAGCAACAGCTTATATTTGAAAATTTTCCTGTCTTTTCTTGCGACTTGTGTGCTTTTTTTTGCTGGTCTTTTCCTGTTCTGGAACTACTATTTTACGGATTTGTTTTATAAAGATAAGATCGAACTGATGGAGAAGCGTAATGTGGAAGTCACGCGCTTAATGAATTCTTTGCAGGATGGGACGATCTCAACTCGAGAGCTGAAATATACGGTACGAATTTTGGCTAGAAGCATTAATGGACAAGTTTGGCTTGTAGACGACAAAGGTAACATTCTGAATGGCTCCTCGGATAGTGAAGGGAGAGCTATTCCTAAACAGATGGATACGCTCTTTATCGATGGCCTTCACGGTCATACCGGCTATGGAATGGTTGGCTTAACTACACCTGATGGACGGACTATAAATTTGTTTACGTATCACGCCCCGTACCAACTAAACGGACAACCTATGGTCATCATTCTCCATTTTCCGGCTGGAGATATCAGTGAAGCCATTTCCGCAGTTCGCGTTAACATTCTGGTTCCTCTCTTATTTTCACTGGTAGCTGTTGGTTTCATTCTGTTTTTCATTTCTCGCAAACTCGCAGGTCCGCTTCAACAGATGAATAGAGCTGCACTTGAGCTCGCACATGGTGATTTCACTACACGGGTTCCGGTAACTTCACAGGATGAGGTAGGGCAGCTTGCTGCTAGCTTCAACTTCATGGTCGAACAGTTGGAGGAATGGGAAGGAACAAGGCAGGAGTTTTTGACGAATGTATCCCATGAGCTTCGTTCTCCGTTAACGACACTTCGCGGTTTTATTGTGGCAATGAATGATAAGGTCATTCCGGAAGAGAAATATTCGCATTACCTGCGTATCTGTGACCAAGAAGTTCAGCGGCTGCAGCGTCTTGTGACCGATCTATTAGATTTGGCGCAGATTCAAAATGGGGTCGATGTGTTCCGACTTAGGCCTGTATCCATCGCAGAAACACTTGAAGAATCGTTGGAACTGCTGAAGGCACCGATAGCAGCGAAGGAAATAACTTTTCACCTCATTCTTCCTGAGCCGGATAAGGTTCCCTCCAAGGTTCATTTAGACCCTGATCGATTTGCGCAAATTGTACAAAATTTAATCTATAATTCGTTGAAATTCACACCAAAGGGCGGAACGCTAACGGTAGCTCTAGAAGAGCAGGAGAGTGAGGTCCATATGTATGTTCGTGACACAGGGGAAGGGATGACAGATGCCGAGTTAGAACGCATTTGGGATCGTTTCTACAAAGCAGATGAAGCAAGAACTTCGCGGTCAGACGTTAAGACAGGAACTGGTCTTGGACTTACGATTGTGAAGCATTTGGTTACTGGTATGAATGGAACGATACATGTTCGCAGTCGGGTAGGCGAAGGGACCGAATTTCGTGTTACTTTTCCTCGTATTTCGTAGATAATTCACAATAATTTTACATCTAAAGCAAACTTAATTCATCATTATTTCGTATCCTGTTGCTGTTGGACAGGATTTTTTGTTTTGGAGGTGTATGTAAGGTGAAATACATACGGAAAATGGTGCTGCGTTTAACGCTCATTTCCTTCCTGCTAAGTGGCTGCAGTGGGCACATGCCTTTGCTTGACAGCACTTCGGCATTGACATCGCCTTCTCCATCATCTGGGAAAACTCCGCAGGAAGCCCCCCTCGCTGAAGATGTCCAAAGCCTTAGAGAGATGCAGCTCGTTATGCTGTTTCAGGGTTTAATTCGAATGGATCGGCTTGACTCCCTAACCATTACGGCCAAGCAAGCTGAGGCTATTCTGCCTTATGTTCGCAAAAGTATGGATGAAGGAAGCATTACCGAGTCCGAACAAAAACAAGTCATTAATGGCTTAACGCTTTCGCAGCGAACATTTCTGGATGAACAATCCAAGCAAATGAAGAAACGTATGGCGGAGCGGATGGACAATCTGGGTGAAGAGGTATCCTCAGAAGAACGGGAAAAGCGAATCAATGCATTTATTCAAAAAAGAAAGGCGGAGCGCCAGGTTGAAGCAGGCATGACGGACCGTGGGAACGGTGAATTTCAGCTTTTTGACCAAAGAAGTATGGGAATCAGTGTAGAACAGCAGCTAATGGAGCTGCTTACGTCCAAACATAATTAAAATTTAAGTGGCAAGCGATGTAGGAACACTTTTAAGCTTACGTTGCAAGGTTTGGTTGAGCAAAAAAGTTAAGCATATGCTTTCGAAGCCAGTTTTCTGGTGAAAATTCTAAGGGGGTTAGTCACTTCATGAAATGGTATCGCAGTAAGTGGTTCATTGTGATTGTCGCAGTAAGCGTTTGTGCAGGTGGTTCGTATGCTTACTTCGGTGGAAAAGGGAAGAAAGCAAAAGCTGCTGCCGTTAAAGAGGTGACGGTCGATGCCAAAAAAGGGAATATCCGCTTCTCCGTCTCCGGCACGGCACAGTTCGAGCCCAAAGATACACAAACGATCTCATCCACAGAAAATGCGAATATTAAGTCCATTAATTTAACACGAAACCAAGCGGTTAAAGCTGGAGATGTGCTAATTGAACTAACGAGTACAAGCTTGGAAAGCGATTTGCAAGATGCCCAGCTGACTTATGAACAGCTTGAGAAAGATCTGAATGCCTTACAGCAGCAGCAAGGATTAATGGGTGTTAAAGCACCTATTTCCGGTAAACTTACATACGCGAATAACATCGATTTAGGGTCAACAATCAATAAATCGACCAAAATTGCCACGATTGGTGATTTAAGTACTTTAACCGTAACACTTCCTTTCTTTGTGGAAGATGCTTCGCAGCTTCATAAGGGAGATCCGGTGGATATTACATTAGATGGATTTATGATCACGAAAACAGGATCGATTCAAAGTATCTCCAAAGATCCAAAATCGGATGGAAAAGGCGGTAAACTGATCGACATCGAAGTTGTTGTCCCGAATGACAACTCCATGGATGCAGGAACGAATGTGTCGGGTTCAGTAACCATTGGTGGGCGAACCGTCGATTCACAAGGCAAGAGTGCCTTGCAGTATCTGAAGGTGACGACGATTTTGGCTGGGACGACGGGGAGTATATCCGTATTACCTTTCAAAACTGGGAACATGGTACATCAAGGCGATACGATCGCAACCTTCGTGAATGATACGCTGGGCGATGATATTCTGACGAAACAGTCTGCTCTTGAACGGCAGAAGCTTAAAGTGGACTCGGCTAAGGACAAGGTGGATGCCCTCAAAATCGTTGCTCCCTTTGACGGCGTATTTTCAACCGACTTTGTGAATAAGAAAAATGATATTTTGAGTAATTTCAGGGTCGGCAGTAAGGTAACCAATGGAACGCAGTTCGGAGCTGTCGCTAGCTTAGCGAAAATGCAGCTGCCGGTTCAAGTGGATGAGCTGGATTTACCCAATATTAAGACGGGGATGAAAGCTGAAATCAAAGTTGATTCTTACCCTGGACGCATATTCCCGGCTGAAGTGACGCAAATCTCTTCGGTGGGAACGACAACGAATGGCGTAACCTTCTATGATGTTGTTCTAGCCGCTGAAAATAAAGACAATATGTTGAAATATGGGATGACGGCAACTGGCGAAATTTTAATTCAAGATAAAAAAGATGTTATTTATTTACCGCCAGAAGCACTGCAATCGCAAAAAGGGAAGCGTGTTGTTTCTTTGAAGAAAGCCGATGGTACAGTGGATAATGAACACGAGGTTAAAATTGGTATTCGTTCCAAAACACAAATCGAAATCACTGAAGGTCTTAAAGAAGGCGATAAAGTTGTTCTGCCTGTCGTGAAGAGACAGCAAAATTTAAGCCAAGATGAAATTAATCGTTTGAGACAGCAGTTCCAGCAAAACGGTGGCGCTGGAGGCGCTGGTGGATTTGGTGGCGGTGCGGGTGGAGCTGGATTCCAAGGCGGAGCTGGTGGAGCAGGTGCTGGCGGTAACGGCAATACGGGGGCTACTCGGACTAACGGCGGTGGCGGTACCAGATAATGCGGCAGGGAAAGGAGTTATTGCGGTATGAATATCATTGAACTGAAAGAGATTACCAAAACATATAAACGCGGGGAAGAAGATCTTCATGTTCTGCGCAGCATATCGCTTTCCGTTGCCGAGGGTGATTTTGTCGCCATTATCGGACCGAGTGGATCAGGGAAATCGACACTCATGAACACGATTGGCTTATTGGATGTGCCTACGACAGGCAGTTATACGCTGGACGGCGTTGTGACCGAGAATATGGGTGATAATGCCCTTGCTGAACTTCGAAACCAGAAGATCGGCTTCATTTTCCAACAATTTAATTTATTGCCTCGTTTGTCAGCTATGGAAAATGTAGAGCTTCCGATGATCTATGCTGGCATACCAAGGAAGGAACGGCGGGAGCGGGCTAATAATATGTTGAAGATGCTCGGGATGGGGGAGCGTGGTCATCATAAGCCGAGTGAACTATCAGGCGGCCAGCAGCAGCGTGTAGCCATTGCGCGGGCGCTTGCGATATCACCTTCGCTCATCTTAGCGGATGAACCAACCGGTGCGCTGGACTCCAGAACGGGTGAAGAAGTATTGGAGTTAATCCTACAGCTGAATGCACAAGGAAATACCATCGTATTGATTACGCATGATCATCACATTGCTGACAATGCCAAGCGTGTCGTCTCCCTAAAGGATGGCGTCATTATTGATGACTATCGGAATAACATTCAGATGAGCGCACAGCATGAGGTGAGTGTATGAAGTTAAGTGAACTCATTCGAATGTCGCTTCGCACGATCATATCTAGTCCACTGCGAACGTTTTTGACCATGCTAGGAGTTATTATTGGTGTGAGCTCAGTCGTAACTTTGGTATCGATAGGTCAAGGCACTTCAGAACAAATCGCCAAGCAATACGAGAACATGGGGACGAATCTGCTTGTTGTCACCGCGACCGGAAACGGACGTGCAACGCAATTGAATTATGATGAGCTGATGAATTTCGAGAATTTTCCGGAGTTCCAGTCGATTGCGCCAACGATGACGAAGAACGGATCCAACGTTAAATATGATCGTACGCAGGAGAAATACAATGTTATTGGAACGAACGATCGCTATTTTAACATTATCAAAGCAAATATTGACAAGGGGCGGAATCTCGCTCCAGCTGATCTAGAGTTTCGCTCGAATGTCGCCATACTAGGTAGTGAAGTGGCAAAAACGTTCTTTGGACAGTTAAACCCTGTAGGTGAAGATATCAATATCGACGGTGTCGTGTTCAATGTTATTGGAACTCTGAAAGAGAAGGGCTCCAACATTGGCGGAGCCTCAGTCGATAGTGCAGTGATTGTTCCTTTGGAAACTGCTAGACGACAATTCAAGCTGGGACAAATTCGCACAACCTACGTAGAAGCGCCGACGAAGGATGATATTTATACCGCTCAAGATACGATGAAGCAGTATTTGACGTACAAATTCAAAAGCGATACGGGCTTCGTCTTAACGAATCAAGATGAGCTGCTTAAAGCACGGACTGAAGCAACGAATACCCTTACGAATCAATTAGTGGCTGTTGCGCTAATCTCTCTACTCGTCGGCGGCATCGGAATCATGAATATTATGTTGGTTACGGTGAGTGAACGAACGCGTGAAATCGGGATCCGTAAATCGATTGGTGCCAAGCGCAGAAATATTTTGCTGCAATTTCTCGTCGAAGCCGTCGTCATCAGCGGTATGGGCGGATTAATCGGACTTGCGCTCGGAATCGGATTATCCTATGCGCTGCCTTATTTTAGCCCCAAGCAAACAACCAGTTTGTCATTTGATATTAGTTTATATGCCTTTTTATTTTCGGTGCTTGTCGGTGTTATTTTTGGCTTGTATCCGGCAAATAAAGCGTCCAAATTGCGACCAATTGACGCGTTACGGTCTGATTGATTTGAGAAATGCAAGATTATGCTAACGAACGAAAACTAAAGACTATGCTTACGATGCCAGTTTTGCTAAAGCAAAACTCTAAGGAGGACTACCTGTGAACCAACAACGAAAGATGAAACGCTTGCTCAGTCGTTCGGCTTTAATGCTAACTGCAGCAAGCTTCCTAACATTCCCCTTTGCAACATCGGCTTTTGCTGGGAAGGAAGGCGTGTTTCTCAGTGATTCCGTCTACTTTACATTGGACAAAGTTACCTTGTCTGCGGGTGCTGAGGATGGCTCACTTCGCTTCTCATTAGGCCTGAACAATAACAGCAGCTCCCCGGTTGATTTCAACAACTATGGGGTCAAAGTTATAGACACGAATGGAGTGTCTTACACGGCGAAGCTGAGTGAGAAAGTAACGGCGCGTGTGAAAGCAGGAGAAACCGGCACGTTCAAATTTACTTCTGAAATTCCTGCGAATTTGACTCCGTCCCAGTTAAAGGTCGATATTTTCGAATGGAACTATAACGCGATGGAAGATATTGGTGCTTTGTCTGTAGAGGCTGCTTTGGCGGAGTCGGGACAATCGGTGCTTCAACAAGCGGTTCTTAATTTGAAGGAACTGGACTCAACACTTGCTGATGATGCGTTAGTAACAGCCCAATTAGGCAAAAGTTATAAAGTATATAAAGACGGGGCATGGATGGTGTATACCGACTTACTGCTTGAAAATCTAAGTAGTTCAACGCTTAAGCTGCCAGATGGACTTGAATACAATTTCCAGGACAGTAAAGGGCTGACATACAGTGCCCAGTTTGCCAAAGTGGAAGGGCAATCCTTGCTTCCTCAGCAGCCTGTTAAAGCTACCTTACAAGCTGCGGTTCCAGCAGCGCTTGAGACCAAAGATTTGGCGTTGATATTCTCTCCAAAAGGCAAGGTGAAGACAACCGTTTTGGGTTCACTTAATGTTGCGAAGTCTTTTTCAATTGGTAAAATCGGTGACAAGACGGAGTACCCGAACTTGGATGTTAACGGCCTAGCGATCTCAACCTCATGGGCAGCGGCAAGTAAGCAATCGGACGGACTGCATTTGCAAGCCAACGTGACTTTAACGAATCAAAGCGATGGAATTGTGACCATACCAACTTTATCGGCGGAGTTCCAAGCACTTCGAGGCAGTGTAGCTGTTACCTCTAGTGATAACGCCGTACGCACGTCGTATTTATCTCCGAATGAGTCTACGACATTCCGTTTCTCTGGCATTTTGCCTGCAGGGCTGAACACAGATGCATTGCAGTTGGTTGTGCTTGAGAAGCAGGCGGTTGCTTCTACGACGACTCAGCCGAGTACAGGAACCGGGAATGCGGACACAAACAGCAGTAAGCAAGCGGCAACTTTGCCGGTTTCGGTTACGACACTTGCCGGTGCAGGAAACGGTGGAGAGGTTTCCTCTTACGCAGCTGCTCAAGCATACACCTTAGGTACACCATTCAAGCTTACGGCAAGTAATCTCATTGATTCGAATGTCGATGTATCCCTTGTGGAGTTTGGGATGAGTGAGAATTCGGACTTCGGGTTTAAGACGGTTGTTGCGAAGTATAAGCTGACGAATAAAGGAACAACGTCATTGACAATGCCGGATTTCCAAACGGATTTGACAAGCGCTGAAGGATACACATACTCTGGCGTTCGACAGTCAGCTATAGCGAAGACCATCGCACCAAACACTAGCTATGTGATGAGTTATTCTTACATGCTGCCTGCCGGCGAGAAAGCCGACCAGCTTGCACTTAATGTGTATGATGCCAATCGTCTAGCGGTAGGGTCATACAAAACAGCTATTCAACCAATACCAAGTACAGGCGCTATCTCCTTGTACCCTTATACCATCGACTTGAAGGATTACTCTGTGAGTGCTACATATAGCAAAGATTCATCCTATGCTTACAGGTTACGTTTGGATTTGGACGTGAAGAGGCAGGAGCAGGTAATTACGGATACGAACTTCTCAACACTTGCTTTTGAAGTTGTTGACTCGGAAGGGCGACTATTAAGCTCCAAAACAATGACCTTCACAGGGCAGCAGAAGATCATGTCCGGCGTTCAATTCATTGATTTCGGCAATATCAAATCCGAACAATTGAGTTCCGATGTCAGCATCAACGTGTACGAAGTGATTGCAACACCAAACGGCGATGCAAAACGCTTAGTGAAAACGATAAAAATGTAACAAGGTAAGAAATAAAGGCGCTTATCCCGTTAAGGGGTAGAGCGCCTTTTTCGGCATTAATATGCGTAAAAGTTCTATGTTAATCCTTTAAAGGGCATTCTCATGTTGAAATACTATGATGACACAATAAGCTCGAAAATCGAGCTTTCGGCGAGTGGTGACGGAAATAGGTTCGGAAATCGAGCTTAAGTTGAGCGAGAGCCGCGGTGAAGTAGGCATTTGAAGGCTGAGAGGCTGATTTCGGAGCTTACAGGAAAGGGAGTAAAAGGAGCGAAGGTGAATAAGCGCTAAAATCGCGCTTTCAGCGATAGGTGACGGAAATAAGCGCGAAAACCGCGCTTAAGTTAGGCAAGAGCCGCGATGAGATTGGCATTTGAAGGATGAAAGACTGATTTCGGAGATTTCAGGTTAGGGAGTAAGGGTATCGAAGGAGAATAAGCTCCGAAACGGAGCTTTCGGCGAATGGTGACGGGGATAAGCGCGGAAATGCATTTAGACTTAATAGTGGACACAACGAATTGGGGAGTTAGATAATAGATCTATCCAAATTACGAGGTGTCCGAGATGAGTGAATCCCGCCAACGTTACAATGAAAAGT